>CAZMQY010000077.1:0-13161 GCA_964568335.1 uncultured Clostridium sp. | reverse complement strand
TGACCAGGAAGGATTTATTAACTTTGGCTGGCGAGGATGGGAAGGTGCTTTTCCTTCTTCCATAATAAGAGGCTGCTCTGCAAATCCGACTTTGGATGAGGAAACAATTGCTTATTACAATGATGCAGTAAAAACTTCAACGCAACGTATTCCGCCTCTAATTAGTTATTATCATAAAGATCCTCGACCCGATAAGTTTGGAGCAACTGCACTCACAGGAGTCCAGTCATATATGGGGAATGGAATTCCCGATTTAACTGGAAGCGTTGTTTTTACCGATTTTGCTCGAAATGAAGGATCAGAGCCTCCTGTTAGAGGGGTTTTAGCTTATACCAGAGTAAGAACAGATTGTAAACTGAATGATTTTAGTGTTATAGAAACTGATTATAATTTTGGGTCTCAAGCAGCATATTATACTAGTTTGGGAACTAATCTGAATCAAACCAAGTTATATTTAGGGGTTTATGGCTCTATGAATGTGACTGATTTTAACCAAGGTACTGTTTTTGAAATTGTTCCATGATTCATAACTATAAAATTCGACTTAATACTAATCAAAATATAAAACAAACAAGAGAGAGCAATCATGCTCCCTCCTTTGTTTATTTGCCGGTTTATTCCGCTTTTACTCTTTTTTCTTGCTTGTCTGGTGAAACATAAAAGACAAGCATTTTGAAAAAGCTGAAGATGGATATGACTTGTAGGAAAGAACACGTAATTTTAATAGAGGGGGGTAAGTAGTGGAGAATAAAAAATTATTACCAATATCAATTATCATACTTGCTATGAGTTTAGTTTTTAGCTCAATCTGGATGGGAAATTCACTGAAGAAAACTGCTAACCTAAAAAATACAGTTTCATCAGATAAGAAGGTTTTAACTCTGCCACAGGTAGCTGAGTATCTGAATATGACGGAAGATGAAGTCCTCGGAATAATTCAGGTAGAAAAGATGTCATTAGAAAAAGCACACATTTTTAGTTGGAGAATGTTTCCTTACTTCGCAGTAGATAACAAACAATATTTCGATAAAAATGAAATAGACGAATGGGTAAAAGAAGTTTCAATAAGCCGGAGGGAATATAACACAAAAGAAGGATGGATAAAAAAATAAAATCAAGTCTATATCTTAATTTACCATGCAAAGTAAGATATAGGCTTGCTTTTATAAGAAAATAGAACCACTATATATTTTTAACTGCCAACGGTACCCTGTTTATATAATAATCCCTTCCATCATACCAAGAAAAATAGTAACAGCCAGCAAATCCGCTGCTCCACCGGGACTTATGTTTCTTTTAACAAATTCCTGGTTCATGCTTTTTAATTTTTCCTTTGCATCAGGCTGCTGCATTCCGCCTTCCAATACAAATTCTTTGGAAATCCTTCTTACATATTCAAGGCTTTCTATTCCGCCTCTTATAATCACATTTGTATCTTCACTGTCGGACATAATATTTAGAAGTATGTCTAAAAACAGGTCATTAATGGAAAGCTGCTTATGTTCTTTCCATTGCCTAAGCACCCTTACAGCGTTTTTTTGAATACTTTTAAAGCCGCTTTCTACCTCTCCCCTTATTCCCCTAAAGCCATACTCTTTATATAATCTTTCTCCATGGGTAAGCACTGTTTTATTTTCTATGCCTTTAAAGTCTTTTTCCGTTAGTCCATAGGCAACTTTCTTTACTTCCTCAAAAAAATTTTCTATAATAAATTTTTCCGTTCCATATTCAGAAAACAGCTTTCCTGCCACAGCACAAAGGATACCCATAGAGAATATAATGCCTTTATGAGTATTCACTCCATTTGTAGCCTGAAACATTGCCTTTTCGCATTGAATACCAGGCTTTCGAATTCTTTGTAAAAGCTTTGTGCTGTCTTCCTCTGAAAAGTTAAGTCCCTCCAGAGTACACTCATATAAACCTCTGTATAGAGCAGAGCTGCTGGCCATAAAGGTGAAAAAATCCATATCCTTATGAGCCCCGGAATTGTCTCTGTCAACCAAGCCCGGCTTTGGAGTGGCACTTACCTCATATAATATAGCTCTCTGTGCCAACGAAGCTGTATAGTGGGCAAATTCTTCTTTCCTTTTCAATGTTTCCTCCTTGCTGAGTTGCTTTAGCGTTCCTTTAACTCTGCCATAACAATATCTAGAGAATAGTCCAAATGTTTTTTTATAATTTCTTCAATATTATCTTTATTTTTTTCAACTATTGCCCTTAAAATCTCTCTGTGTTCTTTCAAAGCTTTTTCTCTTCTCTCATCTTCAGCAATAGATATGTTTCTAAATCTTCTTAAGTATTCATTTAGCTTGCTAATCATGCTTGCCAGTCTTTTCATTCTGCTTGCTTCATAAATCTTTGAGTTAAATTCCTCAAAAAGCTTCATTACTTCAGCAACCTGACCTTCCCTGTTCTTTCGCTCAGTTAAGTCAAGAAGCTCTTCTATCTCTTTTATTTCCTCTTCAGTAATATTATCCATAGCAGTCTCTGTGGCCAGAACCTCCAGATTCTGTCTTATTTTATAGATTTCAATAACATCCTCAACAGATATCCTTTTTACTACCACACCCACACGAGGAATATTTTCTACGAGCTCTTCCATTTCAAGCATTCGTAGTGCTTCTCTTACTGGTGTTCTGCTTATGTTAAGGCTTTCTGCATACTCTTTTTCTATTATTCTTTCTCCCACAGGGATAATGCCGCTTATAATTGTCTTTCTTAAACTCTCGTATACTACTTCCCGTATAGGCTTGTTTTGATTAAAATTTGTGCTTTTAACAAGTTCCTTCATATAATCAATCATGAAAAACTTCCTTTCTGCAGTAAACAGGTATTAATAACAATAGGTTAACCCAATTTATACAACGGTAAACTAATGAATCTTAGGTATTTTTTCACGCAGTAATACCATTAGTTGAAGCTTGCTTATCTCTTATACTACTTAAATTTTAACCAATGTCAATTGAATTTACAAATAAAAAAAGTTCCCGAAGGAACTTTTTTGAAGATAAGTTTATCTTATAGAGGCATAACTCCTGTAATAACTGCTGCTAATACAAAAATTATGAATGTACCGATTGAGAACTTAGCAGTAAATCTTTGCCATTCTCCCATATCTACTTCTGTTATTTGAAGTAGTAGGTATATGAATGCTACAAGTGGGCTTAGTAAGTGGAATGCTTGTCCCATTGTTGAAGCAATACCTATTTGTAATGGAGTAAATCCATAAGTTGCACCTGTTTGAGCAAGTACTGGAAGAACACCAAAGTAGAAGGCATCGTTTGATAATAGGAATGTACCAGGTATACTTATTATAGCAGTAACTAGAGTCCAGTGTGAACCAAAGGATTTTGGAACTATTGAAGCTAGGTTAAGAGCTATAGCATTAGCCATTCCTGACTCTGTAAGTATTCCCATGAATACTCCTGCTGCAAGAACCATAACAACAACTTGTATAGCGTTTCCAGCGTGACGTTCTATAAGTTCTCTTTGTGTCTTTAACTTTGGATAGTTGATTATAAGTGCTAAAGCAACACCTAATTCAAATATTACAGCTGATGGAAGCTTTCCTGCTATTAGTGCATACATAACTAATACAGTTAGTATAAAGTTTATCCATATAAGTTTTGGTCTTTTAAGAGCCATTTCTTCTTCGTCTGCTGTAGCAGCCATTTCTGAAAGTGTATCATTATCTATATTTATAACACCCAATCTTTTACGTTCTTTTAATCCAAGGTAGTACGCAACACCTATAACATAAATTACCCCTATTGCCATACCTGGAACTAGTGGAGCTAATATAGCTGAACCTTCAAGCTTTAAAGCTGCCATTATACGAGCAGTTGGTCCACCCCATGGTAAAAGGTTCATGATTGAGTTTTGCATTATGATTATTGCTGCTAAGTAAAGTGGCTTAATCTTAAGCTTCTTGTATACTGGTAGTAATGCAGAAGTAACTATCATTGTAGTTGTTGTTCCGTCTCCATCGAAGGAAACTACAGCAGCTAATATTGCTGTTCCAACAAGTACCTTTAAAGGGTCACCTTTAACGGTCTTTACTATTACCTTAACTAGTGGATCAAACAATCCAACATTTATCATTATTCCGAAGAAAAGGATTGCAAATAAAAGCATTGTAGCTGTTGTTGTAACACCTTTAATTCCTGTTAGTGCAAAGGCTCCAATCTTTGGTCCCATACCACCTATTAAAGCAAATATAACTGGTATTGTTATAAGTGAAGCAAAAGCTGTCATTTTCTTCATCATGATTAATGCCATGAAGACTATAACTATTCCATAGCCTAATAAAGTTAATGTTGTTTGCCAAGACATATTATTATTCCCTCCATTTTTTTGTAATCGTTATTATCCCAAATAAATTTAAAATTACTAGCCGGCTTTAATTTGATTATATAGACCTAAACTATATAAAACAACGATTTCATCAATGATTTCATAGAGGCGAATGTATTTTTCGTGCACTTCTTAAAATATTCTTAAAATATGTTTAAAATATTCTTAAAAATAATTAAAGTACCAAATCCTCGAAAAAGATTTAGTACTTTAACCTTAAAATGCTATTCTGCTAATAATTTTTTAACTGTCTCAGATAACTTGGAAATTTCTATGGGCTTGGATATGCATGCGTCAATGGAGTTGCTAGTTTTTAAAGCCTCCAAGCTTTTATCCATATATCCTGTTATAAGTATTACTTTTATATCCTTATTATGCTCCTTAATTTTTTCAGCAAATTCTCCACCTTTAAGATTTGGCATCATAAAATCAGTTATGATAAGGTCAAAGCCCTTAGGATTGGCCATAAAAAGCTCTAAGGCTTTAAGGCTGTCTGTTTCGGCAGTAACATCATACTGCATTTGCTTTAAGGCAGCTTTTAATACTTTTATTATATTTTCATTATCATCAACAATCAATATTTTTTTATTAGTGTCCACGTTAATTTGTAGATTCTTGTCGTTCTTAGAAACACTTTCTTCATCAATTAATGGAAGATATATTTTAAAACTGCTGCCAACACCTAGCTTACTGTCAACAGTAATTGCTCCCTCATATTTATTTATAATGCTTTGCACTACGAATAGCCCTAAACCAGTGCCCTCACCAATAACCTTAGTTGTAAAAAAGGGATCAAATATCCTTTCCTTTGTTTCCTCGTTCATGCCGCATCCAGTGTCCTTAATGGTAAGCACAGCATATTTATCTGCTTTAAGTTCACCGCTAATTTCCTGCGCTTCTTTCCCCTGAACATTATCTAAGGATATTTCAATAGTCCCTTTATTGTCTTTTATGGCTTGATAGGCGTTTGTACAAAGATTAAATATAACCTGATGAAGCTGCGTAAAGTTTGCATTAACAAATCCGCAGTTTTCTCTCATATTTTCATTGATAACTACATTTTTGGGCACAATTGCTCTTAACAGCTTAACGGTATCTTTAGTGACTTCATTTATATCTATTGGTTCTATCTTAATTATTCCATTATCCTTTCTGCTAAAGAGCAGAATTTGTTCAATTAAGTCTTTTCCCCTTTGAGAAGCCTTGTAAATCTCCTCAATCTCTTCATAATACTCTCCATTCTCAGGTATCTGCATTAGCAGCAGCTCTGAATACCCAAGTATAGGTGTAAGCAAATTGTTTATGTCATGGGCAATTCCACCAGCAAGAGTCCCTATCATTCTAAGCTTATGAGAATGATACATCTCTGCTTCCTCTTTTCTAAGCTGCTCAGAGGTTTCATTAAGCATTTTCAGATAGGTGGTTTCTTTTTCAAGCTCTTCCTTATTCTTTTTCATTCTGAGCAGGGCTAAAACAAAAAAGAAAATTATAATAACAATCAAGCTTACAATTCCAATAATCTTAGCAAGAAACATATATATTGGACCTTGAATTTCATCATAGGACATAGTTAATGCTACTACCCAAAAATGCTCTCCAAGCCTTACAGGAGTATATGCATTCAGCTTTTTTGCCTTCTCAAGTACATTATCTCCCCACCAATAGGAATGGTAGATTGCAGTACCTTCTTCTCCCCTAAGCTGGGCATCTATTAAATCTTCAAGTTCTTTGTAGTCAAGGTTTGGGAATACTTGTTTTCTTGTATCAATAACATCCATACCAACCTGTTCTTTTACAGTATGCATTATAATAATTCCCTCTTGATCCTTCACAAGGGCATAGCCTTTTTCTCCAACCTTTACAGGAGCTATTAGCTTATCATAAATCATGTCCAAATTAATTGCCGAGGAAATAATACCCTTAAGCTCTCCTTCGTCAAAAACCGGCTCATAAATATTTAGTAAAAAACTATTTTTACTTCTATCCAGGTAAGCATTTCCGATATAAGTACTTCTCTTTGCAATTGCAGATTGGATGTCATTTAAAACAACCTCGTTAATATTGTCAATACCTTGGGGGTATCTTGTTATAATCTTTCCATCCTTATTTATAAAATAAACGGAATCAATTTCCTTTCCCCCTGCTATATAGTAGGTTTTAATTTTTTCAATATAGTCATTAGTGACTTTTCCTTGCTCAACATAGCTTACACCCTTAATAAACTCCTTGTCCAAGGTTACTATTTTCATACTGTCTATAGTGTCACTTAGAAAAAGCTCTATGCTTCTAGATATAGATTTTGCGTTTCCAAGCATATTCTGCTGCTGCTGGGTTACGATTGTCTTTCTATAGCCGTCGTAGGTAACATATATAAATGCACTTAAAACTATTACAAGTATTATAGCTGCGGCTGTTTGTACCTTGCTGCTCTTAACTCTATTTAAAAATATTTTTATCAAGCTGTTAACCCCCAAACCTTATATGAAAAGAATTATTTGATTTTTATATGTCAAATTAAATATAATAATGTATATAAAGCAAAATCTATTACATTCTGCTCGGCACAATGTAAGAATTTTAATGTTTTATTTTTAAAATTATATCATTTTTTGTGGGATGAGGTAACTATGGAGGAAATAAAAATTCTTATTGTTGAAGACGAGGAGTCTATAAGAAAGCTAATAGCCAAAATACTTAATAAAGAAGGAATGTTAGTTTCTCAGGCGAGCAATGGCAAACAAGGCTTAGACATGATAAATAAATATAATTATGATTTAGTAATTCTAGATATACTAATGGAGGATATTTCAGGCTTTGATGTAGCCCGGGAAATCAGAAAATATGATCTGCAGCTGCCTATAATATTTCTAAGCGGCAAGAAGGAAGATGAGGATATTATACACGGCTTAGATATTGGAGCTGACAGCTATATTACCAAGCCCTTTAGTCCTTCAGTCCTCTGTGCCCAAGTAAAATCTCAAATAAAAAGACGCCGTCAAATATTAAAAGAGGATTACCAGACAAATTCAATTATGCAGGGCCCCTTTAAATTTGATTTAAGCAGCTATAAGTTCTATAAAAATAATGCTGAAATTAAACTATCTTCAAAGGAAACAAAGCTGATAAAATTTTTTATGGAGCATCCAAACAAAGTATTCTCTAAAGAGCAGTTATACCAAAGTGTTTGGCATGATACAGATGTGGATGAAAACAGTATCATGGTTTATATGAAATATTTAAGAAACAAAATTGAAGAAAATCCAAGCAAGCCTAAATATATTAAAACCGTATGGGGCATTGGCTATGAATTTTCAGTGTGAGCAGCTTTTTAAAGCAAGCTGCTCACATATTTTATTACCACAGGGAAAATAGCTATTATAAAAACATATCTTGAAAGCTGCATTATTGCAACCTTTGGTGCATCCCCACCAAGGTCCTTTGCTATGAGCGCCATATCTGACACCCCTCCAGGGGCACTTGCAAGCAGTGCAGTAATTATTTCCATATTGCTTACCTTGCTAATTAAAAATCCAATTAAAAAATTCACTACGATGATGCCTATAAGCATAATAATAGCAGGAATTATAACACTTTTAAGGGCTATTATATCTGCGTAGGTCATTCTTTCACCTATAAGTATCCCAGCAAATACCTGAGTTGCCCTTCTTAAATTTAAGGGCATGTAGCCTCTGCCTGAAAAAATATTTAAAGCCCCCACTGCTATCATTGCAAAAGTCATTGTTCCTGCCGGAATCTTTATCATAAACCCAACAAGACCTAGTACTAAAGCTACTCCCAAGGTAAGGGTTAAGTTTACAGCTTTTTGTTTTGTAGTCTCTTTAGGCTTTAGGGCCTCTTTTTGCTTTGCGTCTGAATCAGTGCATACAGCTTCTTCCTTTGCAAGCTTTTCAGGACTATTTGAATACAGTTTTGAATGTATTAGCTTCATCATTGGCGGAAGTACAATAAATACTATTAAAAGTCTCACCATTTGCAATACTGCTACCTTGGAAGTATCTGCTCCCATATCGCTGCTTATAAGAGACATGTCCACAATTCCAGCTGGCGCACTGGCAAAGAGACAAGTAACCAAGTCAATTCCCGTAGCTTTATACATTATATAACCCATAAGCAGGTTCAATAATATCATGCTAAATACCATTAGAGCCGCCGGTTTAAAGATATATCTTAAATCTAATACATCCTTGTGGCTGATGCCTGCTCCGATAAAAGCTCCTGCAGCAATTTGTGTAATTACCTTTACATCCTGAGGCATAAAAGCTTTTCCTGTTGTTACATTAAACACAGCTATTGCTATCATTGAGCCTACCATGGCACCAGCAGGCACCTTAAAGCGCAAAGCTGTAAGTCCTCCAATAAAACCTACTATAATTGTTAAAACTAACTCTATCATGCTGTCTACCTTTCGTTATTAGAGTTTTGGCAGCATAGCCTAAATTAAAACCCTTTGTATATTGTTTTATTAACATTAATATTGTATCATTTAAGAAGCAACATATCCAATACTATAATATTTATAAAAACTATAGGTTATTCCTATAATGATTAATTGAGGTGAACACTTTCATATGGATTTCCGTGAACTTCAGTATATACTAAAAGTGGCAGAAGAAAGAAGCTTTTCTAAGGCTGCTCAAAAACTATATATAGCTCAGCCCTCTTTAAGCCAGTATATTCAAAAGCTGGAGCAGCAGCTGGGAGTTCAATTATTTGACCGCTCCATTAGCCCTCTTAGGCTTACTTATGCAGGAGAACTGTATATTGAAACTGCTAAAAGAATATTAGATTTAAAGGATCAGCTCTCTCAGCAAATGGAAGACATCGCAAACTTAGAAAAGGGACGGCTCACCATAGGTCTTTCTTCTTTTAGAACTACCTACATTATTCCAATGGTGCTGCCTATATTTCAAGAAAGATTTCCCGGCATTGAGGTTGTCCTTTTAGAAGGAACCTCCTCTGAGGTTGAAAACCTAGCTACAAAAGGTGCTACAGATATTTCAATAATGACTTTGCCTATAAATGAAAGCTTATTCTCCTATGAGCCTGTACTTACAGAGGAGATTTTAGTATCTGTTCCGCTGAATCATCCTCGTTTTGCGCAGTATGCTCAAAGCAGCATAAATCTTTATGAGCTAAGGGATGAGCCTTTTATCTTATTAAAGCAAAATCAAAAGCTTCATCATATAGCTGTTAATCTCTGCAAACAGGCGGGCTTTAAGCCCAATATCATACTTGAGAGCGAAAGCATTGAAGCTGCTCATGCTCTAACAGCGGCTGGATTGGGTATTACCTTCGTTCCAGATCTTCTAGCTTATTATCACAGGATGGTAAAACCACCTATGTATTTCTCAATTGATAAGCTTATGCCTACCAGGCAATTAGTGATTGGCTATAGAAAAGGCAGATACCTGTCCAAGGCTGCCAGCGAATTTATAAATATAACTAGAGATGTTTTAAGTTCTTTAAAAACATATAATAAAATGAAATAAGGAAGTGTATTTGCTTGAAGAAGGAAATATTAAAACTGCTTAAAAATAATACTACTGATTTTGTATCAGGTCAGGATATAAGTGAAAAACTAGGAGTTACCCGTACTGCTGTGTGGAAGTACATAAATCAAATTAAAGAGGATGGCTATGAAATAGAATCCATATCTAAAAAAGGCTATAGAATTATTTCTTCCCCTGATATTTTAACCTATGAAGAAATTGAGCCCTATTTAAATACAAGCTTTGTAGGAAGGAACATCATACATTTTGATTCTATTGATTCCACCAACAGCAAGGCAAAGGAGCTTTCAGACAAAATTGAAACAGATGGAACAATAATTATTAGCGAAGAACAAACTAATGGCCGCGGGAGACTTGGTCGAAGCTGGACATCTCCAAAGCACAAGGGTATATGGATGTCTATTGTTCTAAAGCCTGATTTAAACCCTATGGAGGCAGTTAAGCTTACTCAAATTGCTGCAGCTGCTGTTACTCTTGCAAGTCGGGAGCTTGGAATAAAAACCTATGTAAAATGGCCTAATGATATTGTAATGAATCATAAAAAGGTTTGCGGAATACTAACTGAAATGAGTGCAGAGCTTACAAGAATTAATTATGTAGTTGTTGGAATAGGTATTAATGTTAATATTGATGAAGCTGATTTTCCTGAGAATATTAAGCCTATTGCCACTTCACTTAAAATAGAAACAAAGGCTCCTGTTAACAGACAAGAGCTTGTTGGAAAAATACTTAACAGCTTTGAAGACTTGTACTCAAGGTTCATAAATGAAAATGATATTAAGACCTCTCTTGCTGTATGTCGAGAGAACTCAGCCCTGCTTGGAAAAGATATAACTATAATTAAAAGAGATGAAAATGTTGAAGCTAAAGCCTTAGATATAGATGAGGAAGGCAGGCTTTTAGTTCAATATTCAGACGGCAGCCAAGGATATGTTATTTCCGGTGAGGTTTCCATAAGAGGAAAGGGAAGCTATATTTAGCTCCCCTTTTTATTATGCTATTGCTTTTTTTACTGCTGGAACAACTCTTACTCCAAGTGCAGCTGCTAGTATGCACTTTATTAAGTCTCCAGGAATAAATATTATTAAACCTGACTTAAGTGCTGCCATAAAGCTCATGCTCTTTCCCATAACATTGTTAATTATAAAGTAAAGATAAGGAACCCCTACTGCATATATAACAGCTATTCCAACAAGGGAAGCCATAAATATCTTAATAAAGCTCGGTCTGCTGTTTCCTTCAACTATTTTTCCTATAACATAAGCTCCTAAAATAAAACCTATTAGATAACCAAAGCTTGGTTTTGATATTACTGCTAAGCCACCTATTCTTCCAGAAAAAATTGGAACTCCTACTAAACCAATAACTACATAAACCAACTGGGATAACGCACCTAGTCTTGCACCAAGCATTATTCCTGCTAGTGCGGTAAACAGTATTTGAAGAGTAAAAGAAACTGGTCCTAATGGAATTTCGATAAAGGCTCCTACTGCTGTAAGTGCTGCAAATAAAGCTGCTAAAATCATTTCTTTAACGTTAAGTTTCATGAAAAATCCCCCTATGTATGTTAACCTATTTTGTGTTTTTAGTTTACAATATGTTTGCATCATTGTCAACCCGTAATGCATTTAAAGTTTACAATTGACTGTTAATAATTAATAATGAACAATTAAATAAAAAAATCCCTAATGGGATTTTTAAATTGAGTTTTGCTGCAAAACATCCTTCAATTGTTAATTCTACAAGGTCACATACATTTCATACTGAGTTATATCATCCTTTTTAAAGCCCGCATGCTTAAGGAACCCGGTAATTGAAGCATTATTAGGCAAACCAATGCTGCACCTTGTAAGGTTAAGCTGCTCTGCAGCTCTAATTATTAGACTGCTAGCTATATGCTTTCCTCTATGCTTCCTATCAACATATAAATAGTTAATCCTGGTATTTTTATTCATGCTTACTGCTCCAACTAGTTCATCCTTCAAATAAGCACCTAGGTATATTTGATTTTCCGACTTTTCTATATAGTCCAAATCATTTTGCCAATTAATATGAATATCACTGCTCTTTTCACTGAATTTTCTCAGTTCTTCTATAGATATTGTTTTTATATTTATTTCAAAGTTATCTCTGCTGCTTATTTTGTTCATATCATCTAAAGAATAATAATATAAGTTATATATCTTTTCATAACCTAATTTCTTATAAAAATTAATAGCCCTGTCATTTCCAACTATAACCTCTAAAAATAGCTGCCTGCAGCCCTGTCTAATTGCTTCTTCTCTGTGAAGCTCCATAAGTCTTCTACTTACTTCACTTCCTCTGTACTCAGGATCAACTGCCATAGTTCCACATCTCATAGTCTTAATGCCTTCATAATCTTTAATTCCTCCAAGCACTAAACCTACTGCTCTCTCTCCATCTAAAGCCACAAAAGAGGTGTCTAGGCTATTTCCCTCAGGTCCAAAAAACCTAGCTATAAAGACTTCCTTAGGCATCTGGATTTTTATTATGTAGTCTGAAAATCCAATGCTAAATGCTTTATAAACAATATCAGTATCTACTTCCGAGCATTTCTTATAAGATATCATAGTCCTCATCCCCCAAAACTTATTTTTTCAAGTAGGCGCTTTTTTAAAATAGTATTGATATAGAGGAGAAGTTTCATCGTAAAAGCCATTGAGTGAAGCTTAGACTTTCTTGCACAACGAAGGCTTCCTAGATGAAACTTCCCCGCTGTAAATCAGCACTATTTAAAAAAGCGCCTTTTAACAAACAAAATGTATATTTGTTCCTATTATATCACAATAATTGGCAGCTGTTGCACTAGATAAATTTTTAACAAAGTGGTATATTAGTATTATATTATGCAAATTGAATTTGGAGGCTTTTATGGAACTAATAAATTTTTCAAAGGCCAACTGCAGAAGCTGCTACAAGTGTTTGCGCTCCTGCCCTGTTAAATCTATCCGAATAAAAAATGACCAAGCTAAAATTGTGGAAGAGCGATGCGTTGCCTGCGGTCAGTGCCTTGTAGTTTGCCCGCAAAATGCGCGAAAAATAAAATCAGATTTATATAAAATAAAAAATGCTATGCTCTCAGGTAAAACTACCATAGCAATAGTTGCTCCCTCCTTTGCTGGGGCCTTTAGCCTAGAATTTCCCGGCCAGCTTGTTGCTGCGCTTAAAAAACTAGGGTTTCAAAGAGTTGAGGAAGTAGCCCTAGGGGCTCAGGTAGTTACAAATCTTTATAAGGAATACATGAGCAAGGGAGAAA
>CAZMQY010000076.1:0-13172 GCA_964568335.1 uncultured Clostridium sp. | reverse complement strand
ATAAAAAGGAAATGTGTTGTTTTAGATAATTATCAATGCATGTTTTCATAGGAGGTAAGGTATATGGGATATATAACAAATCCAATATTGAAGGGATTTAACCCTGATCCGTCCATAATACGTGTAGGTGATGATTACTATATTGCCACATCTACATTTGAATGGTTTCCAGGGGTTCAGATACATCATTCCAAGGATTTAGTTAACTGGAGGCTGATTTCACGCCCATTAAAAAGATTATCTCAGCTTAATATGATTGGAGATCCTTGTTCAGGAGGAATTTTTGCACCATGTTTATCTTATGATAATGGTACCTTCTATCTAGTTTTCACCGATGTAAAGACTGGTGGCGCTGTATTTAATGATAATCATAATTATCTTGTAACAACAACTGATATCGAAGGAGAATGGTCAGAACCAGTTTATTTAAACAGTGCAGGCTTTGATCCATCTCTATTTCATGATGATGATGGATCAAAATGGCTCACATATGCAGCGTTAGATTATAGGGCTAATAAAATTCTGCTGACTATTGAACTGCAGCAATACTCACCGGAGAAAAAATGCCTTGTTGGGCCTGTAAAAAAAATATTTAATAAGTATACTGAAGGTCCGCATCTATATAAAAGAAATGGATATTATTACCTCATGACAGCCCATGGGGGAACATGGTATACCCACATGGAGCTAATGGCAAGATCAAAGTCTATATTTGGACCATATGAAGAAGACCCAACAAATCCAATTATTACATCCAAGGATGATGTGACTCTTGAGCTCCAAAAGGCCGGTCATGCTGATTTGGTCGAAACACAAAATGGCGAATGGTATATGGTACACCTTTGTGGGAGGCCTATACCAACAACCAACCGTTGCACACTTGGAAGGGAAACTGCAATCCAAAAGGTAGTATGGACTGAAGATGGATGGT
Source organism: uncultured Clostridium sp. (assembly GCA_964568335.1). GTDB lineage: Bacteria > Bacillota > Clostridia > Clostridiales > Clostridiaceae > Clostridium_AT. The sequence continues at coordinate 12,241 of CAZMQY010000076.1, read as the reverse complement.
TAAGATTGGAGAATGGGGGAAACAAACCGAGTGTGAAAGTCTGTGGGCCTGATTTACCAGAGCATACTTGGGGAAACAAACCAGCTAGGGATGATTTTGACTCGGAAAAGCTTGATATTAATTTTCAAAGTCTTAGAATTCCAATAGAAGAGAACTGGCTCTCTCTTAAAGAGAGACCGGGATATTTAAGGCTAAGAGGAAGAAATTCTTTAAGTTCAACTCATTATCAGAGCTTAATTGCAAGGCGTCAGCAGTCCTTCTGTTATACTGCAACTACCTGTGCGGAATTCGAACCTTATAGTTTCAGGCATATGGCAGGACTTGTTTGTTATTATAATACTAATAAATATTATTATTTGTATATATCTCATGATGAAGATAAAGGGAAATGCCTCTCTATTGTAGGATGCGACGATGGACGTGCTGTGTGGCCAGTGAAGGAGTGCATTTCTATTGAGGGATGGCAAAAGATTTACTTAAGAGTAAAAGTTGATTACAATAGACTTCAATTTTATTATTCTAAAGATGAGAAGATTTGGAGTAAAATAGGGCCTGTTCTAGATGCCAGCAAATTATCAGATGACTATGGTTATGGTTTTACAGGTGCATTTGTAGGATTGTGCTGCCAGGATGGACTGTATCAGAACATATATTCAGACTTTGATTTTTTCGAATACATTGAAAGAGATATGGAGCGTAATTAACTAAAAAATGAACATGTGTTATAGGAGAAGTATATGAATAATGAGAAATTTTCTAGATTAAAGCTTAATTTTAATTCAGAATGGAAATTCATTCTGAATGATGTTGAAGGAGCAGAGCACCTGGATTTTGAAGACTTATACTGGGAAAACGTTATTCTTCCGCATACACCCCAAATTGAAGCTGTTGATGTATGCCACCATTTTCAGGGCATATGCTGGTATAGAAAGCATTTTACTGTTGATAGTTCATATGAAGGTAAAAAAATATTTATCGAATTTGAAGGTGCTATGCAGGTTGCCGATATATGGATAAATGGAAAGCATAAATTGACTCATTTAGGAGGATATTTACCTTTCACAATAGATGTTAGCGATGACATATTATGGGGAAGAGATAATGTTATTTCAGTAAAACTAGACAACAGAGATAATGGAGATATCCCTCCAGGAAAACCTTTGAAGGAAAGATTTGACTTTTGCTATTTTGGAGGAATATACAGAAACGCATTTATACATATAACAGACAAGCTTCATGTTACTGATGCAGTTTATGAAAATAAGGTTGCAGGAGGCGGAGTATTTATTACATATTCGGACGTTTCTGAAAAATCAGCAAAGATTCATATGAAGACAAATATAAAAAATGAGTATGATGTAAGAAAAGAGACAAGGGTTATAACATATATTCTTGATGCCGAGGGAGGTATACTAAAGAAGGACGATAGTATATCATATGAGATACTGCCAGGACGTGATTATACTTTTACCGAATGTTCTACTTTAGATATGCCAAAATTGTGGCATCCAGATTCTCCGTATTTATACACAGTATATACTCAGGTATTTGATGGTAAGCTACTAGTTGACGAGGTAAAGGTGAATGTAGGTATCAGATCAATCTCCTGTAAGAAACCTGAAGGTTTTGTCATAAACGGAAAGCCTTTAAAAATTCGTGGAGTTAATCGACATCATCAATATCCGTATATAGGAATAGCTGCTTCTGATGAGGCTCAGTACAGAGATGCAAAGAAACTTAAAGAAGCAGGATTCAATTTAGTAAGGCTTTCACATTATCCTCACTCTCCCGCATTTTTAGATGCGTGTGATGAGTTAGGAATTATGGTTATGGAACCAACACCAGGCTGGCAGTGGTGCAGGGAAGGATTATTCCAGGATATAGTTATTGAAAATATCAGAGATATGGTAAGGAGAGACAGAAACCATCCATGCGTAGTAATGTGGGAGGTAAGCTTAAATGAGACAGGAACCTACTGGAGTGGAGCAAGTGACGAGTTCTTCCACAGGTGCCACGAAACAGCTCATGAGGAGTATCCTGGAGATCAAATGCTGACTTCAGGTGATACAATGGGCCGTAAGGATCCAAAGGCGGTGGGCTTTGATGTACCATACACAGAATGGAATGAGGAATATAAAACAAGGCCGCTAGATTCACTGCCGGACAAAATGGGATTTAACAGAGAATATGGAGACTTTGAATTCGGGGGACATTACAGTACTACACGTACTTTCCGAGGAGGTGGAGAGGGAGCACTTCTTCAGCAGGCATGGAATTTCCAGTGGTCTCATAATAGGAACCTTGCTAATGCATGGTCCATAGGTGATGCAATATGGTCAGGTATGGATTATAACAGGGGATGCTGTCCAGATAAACCTATTTGCAACAGCGGCATACTTGATACATTTAGACTTCCTAAGTTTGCATATTATTTTTACCAAAGTCAAAGAAATCCTAGAATTGATGGGGCTATGGTTTATATAGCAAATTACTGGATGCCTTCAGAGGAGAGTAAGAAAATAGTTGTATACTCTAACTGTGATGAAGTTAGGTTATACCTTAATGGAAGATTAATAGAAGCTAGAAAGCCAGATAATGGTCCTGATCTTGAAGTCGAAAATCAAAAGGTAGATTCAACTGTTGATTACTGGCTTGAAAACAAAGATATGCCTGGACATGAAGATAGTGAGTTCAGCATTGACCCGCTTGCAAGATTAACCTATGAAAATTGTTATAATGGTGGAAGCGGCAGAAGACTTGAACATGCTCCATTTACCTTCGAAAAGGTAGATTATAAGTATGGAGAGCTTAAAGCAGTGGGGATTATAGAAGGCAAGGAAGCTGCAGTGGATATTAAAAGGACACCAGGCAAGCCTTGCGGGCTAGCTTTAAGGTTTGATACCTGTGGGAAAAATCTTAAGGCGGATGGTTCAGACTTTGTGTTTGTATATGCTGAGGTTGTAGATGAGAGCGGTACAGTTATACCGTATGCAGAAAATACTATTAATTTCATGGTAAAAGGACCGGCATCGCTAATAGGTGATAATCCTGTAAGATCAGAGGCAGGAATAGCCACAATTATACTTAGATCACAGGCTCAGTCAGGAAAAATTGTAGTTACTGCTGAAAGCTCAGGTCTTAAATCAGCATATGGAGAAATTATTAGTAAGAAATAAGTGGAGGTTATACTTATGAGTAAATTTGAAATTTTAGGAAACAGCTTTGTTTATGATGGAAAACCAATAAGATTAATATCAGGAGCAATTCACTATTTTAGAGTTGTACCTGAGTATTGGAGGGATAGGCTTCTTAAGCTGAAGGCCTGTGGGTTTAATACTGTAGAGACTTATGTAGCTTGGAATATACACGAGCCAAAACAAGGTGAATTTTGTTTTGAGGGTCTTGGAGATATATGCAAATTTGTACAGATTGCTGGTGAGTTAGGCTTACATGTTATAGTACGTCCAGGTCCATTCATCTGTGCTGAATGGGAATTCGGAGGACTTCCAGCATGGCTTATGAGAGAGCCAAATATGAGGCTCAGATGCTATAATAAACCATTTTTAGATAAAGTAGATGCTTTCTATGATATTCTATTATCTAAATTAGAACCTTTTTTATGTACAAATGGTGGGCCAATTATTGCAATGCAGGTTGAAAATGAATATGGAAGTTATGGAAATGATAAAAAATATTTAAGCTACTTAAAAGAAGGAATGATCAAAAGGGGAGTTGATGTTTTATTGTTTACTTCCGATGGCCCATTGGATTTAATGCTGGAGGGCGGTACTTTACCGGAAGTACTCAAGACAGTAAACTTTGGTTCAAGGCCTGAAGACTGCTTTAATAAGCTTCTTGAGCATCAGAGTGATAAGCCTTTAATGTGTATGGAATTCTGGAATGGCTGGTTTGATCACTGGGGAGAGAAGCATCACACAAGACCTGCAGATGATGTGGCAGATGTTTTTGATAGGATGCTGAAGATGGGAGCATCAGTGAACTTTTATATGTTCCATGGTGGGACAAACTTTGGGTTTATGAACGGTTCAAACTATGATGGAAAAATCATGCCAACTGTAACAAGCTATGATTATGATTCACCGTTGGATGAGGCGGGAGATCCTACAGAGAAATATTTTGCTATACAAAAAGTGATCTCAAAATATGAAGAGGTTGATGAAACGCTAATACCTGAGTCTTCAAAGAAGAGGGCATACGGAAAGCTTCAGCTAACTCAGCAGGCAGAGTTATTTACATCCTTAGATACAATATCAAACCCTGTTAAGAGCGCTTACCCTGAAACTATGGAAATGCTTGGACAAAATTATGGTTTCATTTTATATAGGACACATGTTAAAGGACCGAAAAAAGGAAGCCGCATTAATATTGTGGACATCCATGACAGGGCGCAGATTTTCATTAATGGAAAGTTTATAGACATTATTGAAAGAGGCAATAAAGAAGGTTTGACAGTAGACATTCCTGATGGTGATAATGTACTGGATATTCTTGTAGAGAATATGGGAAGAATTAACTATGGCTCTGAGTTAGGTGAGCTGAAAGGTATTACAGAAGGAGTAAAGCTTGATTATCAATTTATTTTTGACTGGGATATTTATACTTTACCTCTTGATAATATAGAAAAGCTTGAATTCGGGGAAATAAAAGCAAAGACAGGACCTGCTTTTTATAAGGGAACACTTAACGTTGACCAGCCGGAAGATACATTCATATCACTTGAAGGGTGGAATAAAGGAGTTGTATTTATTAATGGCTTCAATTTGGGACGTTACTGGAGTAATGGACCTCAAAAGGCGTTATATTTACCAGCACCTATTCTGCACAAGGGAGATAATGAAATAATTGTGTTTGAGCTACATGATACTGATATGGAGTCTGTAGAATTTATTGAAAAGCCGATGCTCGGGTAAATATTATTAGAAAAGATTAGTAACCTAAAAAGGAAGTCAGCAGTGCTGGCTTCCTTTTTGAATATTTAAAACTTGAAGTACTTTAACACGAAAATTGCTTTTAACTTCATCTTAAATATATGGTAGAATCGTTGTCCCAAAAAATAAGGTAAATTTGTCTCATTATCTACTATTGCATAAACAAAAGGACGGTTTAGATTCATGATATAGGATTTTACACCAATCTTAAGTATAGTAAAAGCCTCCCAATATTGATTATTCAATAGGGAAGACTTTTATTTTTAATTGTTGCTTTTTATTTCATATTTTTGACATTTCAATGAAATAGTTCTATGAGTAAGCCCCAAAGCCTTGCCTGCCTTATTGTAGCTACCATATTTTTTCATAGCTAAAGCTATAAGCTCCTTCTCGTATTCTTCAAGAGGAAGCAGCTCGCCATTTTTTAGATTAATCAAGCCCTCATTAGCAGGTTTTATATTAGTTATAAAAAAGGGCAAGTCCTGTGAAGTAATTATAGAACCTTCGCACATATTTATAGCTCTTTCAATTATATTTTGAAGCTCACGAATGTTGCCGGGCCAATGATAGTCTTGAAGGTAGTGCAGGCATTCGGCATCAATTCCCACAACTGATTTCTTTAAGTCGATGCTTAGTTTTTTAATAAAATGTTCTGTAAGCAGGTTCATGTCTTGCTTCCTCTCTCTAAGAGGAGGAAGGTTTAAGCTTATAACATTTAGTCTGTAGTATAAATCTTCTCTGAAATCACCTGACTTAAGCATATCTTCAAGATTTCTATTGGTAGCAGCAAGCACTCTTACATCAACCTTTTGAGTTTCAAGCCCGCCTATGCTTTCAAATTCTTTTTCCTGAAGCACTCTTAAAAGCTTTACCTGCATTTGCTTTGGCATATCACCAATCTCATCTAAAAATATTGTGCCGCCGTCTGCTAAGTTAAACTTTCCTGGTTTGCTTTTTACTGCTCCAGTGAAGGAACCTTTTTCAAAACCGAATAGCTCGCTCTCCAATAAATTTTCGGGTATAGCTGCACAGTTTACCTTTATGAAAGGCTTATCCTTTCTACTACTGTGATTGTGTATTGCCTTTGCAATGAGCTCCTTTCCTGTTCCGCTTTCGCCTCTTATTAGAACTGTTGAAGTTGACTTAGAGGCTTTTTCTGCAATGAGCAAGGCTTCTCTCAGGCTTCCGCTAGAGCCTATAATATCATTAAATTGACTATTAAGTCTTGTATGTTTTTGAAGCTCCTCCTTATAATAATCCAATTCCTCTTGATAGTTTTCAAGCTTTTTTGCCAGCTCAGAAATATCTTGAAAAACTCCTATGGCACCTATAACCTTGTTATTTGAAAATATAGGAGATTGATTTGCTATGACTTTATTTTCGTTAAGCTCTAGAATTTCTCCCGAAGTTTCCTTCTTTGAGTTTAAGGTCTCAGGCAGACCGGAATTAGGTATTATATCCTTGATGTTTCTCCCTAGCACCTCTTTTAAAGGCTTGTTTAAAAGCTTTAAGGTATATTTATTTGCCGAGGTTATATTGAGGTTTGCGTCAATAATAATAATTCCAAGAGGTAAATTATCAAGTATTTGCTCATTTGCCAAGGTACTTTCTTCAATAAGGGCATCTATATTTGACATAGATGGATTTTGATGCTCAATTTGAGTATTGATGAAACTGCAAAGCTCCAATACAGCATTTCTTCCAGCCAAGCTGTCTTCATAGCAGGAAATTTCAATTATTTCATTTTGCTTTATTTTCAGGGAAATTAAAGCCAGCATGCTTAAGGCAATAGGTTCTTTGCTGTCCAGTTTTCTTATATATAAATTTATGTTGTATTTAAATTTTAATTCAGCAGCCTTATGAACAATCATAGCTGCGATTCTAGTATGAATTCCATAGGGTATATTTACGATAATGCTATTCTTATACACAACGACATCTCCTTGCTAAAAAATATCAGAAATAAAATATGACTTGATAAAAAGTATCATGTATATGATACAATAATAAATATAGCATGTCCAGTAAAGTATAATAATAAAAAAACAGCATATGCATATAATAAAATGAATAGACTTGATAAAAAATATCAATATGCTGAAAGAAAAATGAACTATAATCAGTGTTTAAGAGTTGGCACGATAATTGCTTATTAATATTTAGTGTAAAATATATAAATTAATTTATTAATATAGATACAATTTAGGAGGAAAGAGAGAATGAAAAAAGGAATTGCAGCTTCAAGAGGATATGCTATAGGCAAAGTTGCTATAAAGGAGCACGAAGAAGTAGTTATAGTTGAAAGAAAAATTGAAAGTATAGAGGAAGAAAAGGCAAGACTTCAGGACGCTATTCAAGGGAGCAGCTTCAAAAAATAAAAGATAAAGCTGAAGTGGAAATGGGAGCTGATAAGGCAGCTGTTTTTGAAAGCCATATGATGCTTTTAGATGATCCGGAGTTTGTAGGTGCAATAGAAGCAAATGTAGAAGGAACTATGGTTAATTCAGAGAAGGCATTGACTGATGTTGTAGACATGTTTGTTGGCATTTTTGATTCTATGGACGATGAATATATGAAGGAAAGAGCAGCTGATGTTAAGGACGTTGGAAACAGAATACTTAACAATCTTCTTGGAAAATCCATGGAGGGAATGGGTGAGCTGGAAAGCAATACTGTTGTTGTAGCTTATGATTTAACTCCTTCAGATACAGCAGGGCTTGATAAGAGCAAGGTTATAGCTTTCTTGACCAACATAGGGGGGAGAACCTCACACAGCGCTATTATGGCAAGAACCTTAGAAATTCCTGCTATTGTAGGTATGAGTGATATTACTGATTCTGTTAAAAACGGAGATAAGGTTATTGTTGATGGTATAGAGGGAGTAGTAATAATAAATCCAACTGAAGAGCAAATTGAAGAGTATAACCAAAGAAAAATTAAATTCGAAGCAGAAAAGGAAGAGCTAAAGAAGCTAATTCATGTTGAAACAAGGAATAAGGCTGGAAAGAGAATTGAAGTAGTAGGAAACATAGGTCAGCCTCAGGATGTGCTTAAAGTAATAGAAAATGGTGGAGAAGGCGTAGGCTTATTTAGAACTGAGTTCCTGTATATGGACAGAGATAATATGCCAACTGAGGAAGAACAATTTGAAGCTTACAAGTTTGTTGCTGAAAAGCTTGAAGGAAAGCCAGTTGTTATAAGAACCCTTGATATAGGCGGAGATAAAAAACTTCCTTATCTTCCAATGCCGGAAGAAATGAACCCTTTCCTAGGTTACAGAGCTATAAGAATATGCCTTGATAGAGTTGATTTATTTAAGGTACAGCTTAGAGCGCTGCTAAGAGCTTCGGCATTTGGAAATATAAAAATAATGTTCCCAATGATTTCTTCTGTAAGCGAATTCTTAGATTCAAAGAAGATTTTAGCCGAGTGCATGGAAGAGCTAAGAGCAGAAGGCAAGGCTTTCAATGACAAGCTTGAAACAGGAATAATGATAGAAATACCAGCAGCTGCGGTTATGGCAGATGAATTTGCAAAGCATGTTGACTTTTTCAGTATAGGAACAAATGATTTGATTCAATATACATTAGCTGCTGACAGAATGAATGAGAAGGTATCCTATTTATACAACCCAATGCATCCAGCTGTATTGAGACTCATAAAGATGACAATAGATGCAGCACATAATGCGGGCAAGTTGTGTGGAATGTGCGGAGAAATGGCTGGGGACGAGGAGGCAACTTCAACTTTAGTTGAGTATGGCTTAGATGAATTCTCCATGAGTGCTTCTTCTATACTCAGAGTAAAAAAGATAATAACTAATATGTAATATATGGTGCCACCCACGTGGCACTATTTTTTATTTTTTGATGTATTGTACAAATATTTAGAAATGGACAAATGTTCATTGATTTATAGATGCCCTATGATAGAATTTTTTTGAAGGATACAATATTTACCGTATTAATATTACAAGAAATGAGAGGCGAAAGTATGGAGAAAATTAATTTTGCCGTTATAGGAATGGGGAATAGAGGCAGTGTTATAGCTAAATATCTTAAAGAGAGAAAAGAACATATTAATCTGGCAGCTATTTGTGACAATGATGACATTAGATTAGAGAGTTGGAAAGACAGTGGTGTTAGAATTTATAAAGATTATAAAGAGGTTCTAGCTAATAAGGAAATTAACTCAGTATTCATAGCTACTCCCGATTATACGCATGAAGAAGTTGCTATTGCTGCAATAAATTCAAATAAGCACATAATATGCGAGAAGCCTTTAGAGATAACTGAAGAAAAAATAGCTAAAATATTAGAAGCAGCTAAAAATAAAGATAAAATATTTATGCTTGGTTACGTCTTAAGATATGCGCCCTTGTTTAAAAAGATAAAGGAGATAGCAGCAAGCGGCCTTATAGGCAGAGTTTTAGTAGCTGATGTTACAGATAATATAAATTATGGTGGCTTTTCTTATTTTCATGATTGGCATAGAGAAGAAAGGTTCGCAACAAGTCTATTGCTGCAAAAGTCATCCCATTCTTTAGATATTGTAAGTTGGGTGCTAGATTCAAGGCCAATGTACACAGCGGCCTTTGGCGGGCTTAATGTATTTGGCAGCGAGGGCGCGAAAAGAGTTTTTAGCAAAACTGTCGGAAATGACTTGTGCTGCAGTGAATGTAGTTATAGATATGATTGCGAAGAGAGCATAGAAAATGTATATAGAATAAAGGGAATCGCTAGAAGAGATATTTGGCCAGATTCCTGCGTTTATTCAGATGTTGTTGATGTTGATGATAATCAGGTGGTAATTGTTCAATATGAAAATGGAGCTAGAGCCTCCTATACACTCTGCCAATTTACTCCTGAATACAAAAGACAATTTTTATTCATAGGAGACAAAGGAAGACTCGAGGCCGATGATAAATCTAATACCATAACTATTACCTTTAGAAACTCCAAAGAAGTTCAAAAAATAACAGTTTCAGGTGAAGGTGGACATGGTGGTGGCGATGAAGGACTTATTGAGGACTTTATCCAATGTTATTACAATAATAGAAAACCGGTAGCATCTATAGAGGAGGGGGCAATAAGTGCACTTCTAACTCTTGCTGCGCAAGAGTCTATTAATGAAAGAAATATAATAAGGGTTAAATCTATATAGAGAAGATTTATATGTTAAGTGTAGGTATCGTGTTAATGGCATATGATGCAGCAGAAAAAATAAACCTGTGAGAATTTAAGTTGTTTCCCCTTATTTTTCATATACAACTAAAGAAAAAACTGTTTATAGAAAGAGACCAAATAGGCCTCTTTCTATGCTATTTAAGCAAATTAAAGCTCTAATTGAATTTAAATTTTGAAGAGATTAATTAGAAAGCAAGGAGAAAGATATGGATAGTAAAGTATTAAAGTTATATAGTTTGAGCAACAACAAGACTATAAGGTATGCAGCAGAAGAGCTGGCAAAGTATATATATAAAATTTCGCCTAAAATAAAAGCTGAAATTGAGTATAGAGAAGAATATGAAGAGATTAATTCAGCGGGCATATGGCTTGGATTAACTGATAAATTTCAGACTGACATTAAACTAAAGTACAATAATAATAAATTTGATGATGGAGTTTTAATTTCTGTTAATAGTGGAAAAGGCATTATTTCAGGGATAAATGAAAGAAGCGTGCTGCTTGCAGTATATAGATTTTTAACAGAAGCCGGATGCAGATTTATAAGACCGGGAGAAGACGGTGAGTATATTCCTAAAATAAATATAGAAAGCTTAATGGTCAATGTTGAGAGTAATCCGTCATATAGACATAGAGGACTATGTATTGAAGGTGCTGTCAGCTATGAGCATGTAAAGGATATTATTGATTGGTGTCCTAAGGTTGGAATGAACAGTTATTTTATTCAGTTTAGAGAAGCTTATACCTTCTTTGAAAGATGGTATAAGCATAAAAATAATCCAACTAAGGAGCCTGAAGAGTTCAATATGGAAATTGCAAAGCAATACACTGCTAAGCTGGAAGAGGAAATTAAAAAAAGAGGACTCATATATCATGCAGTAGGCCATGGCTGGACCTGTGAGCCTTTTGGTATACCTGCAACGGGATGGGATGAAGGAGAGTATGAGATCTCCGATAAGCTAAAAAATTACTTAGCAGAAATAAAAGGGGAAAGAAATATTTGGAAGGGCATTCCCCTTAATACAAATCTTTGCTATTCAAATAGTGAAGTAAGAAAGACTATCATAGAAGATATAGCTAAATACATAAAAGAAAAAAATAATATAGATCTCTTACATCTATGGTTGGCAGACGGCTATAATAATCACTGCGAATGTAAAAATTGCATTAAGATGAGGCCCTCAGACTTTTATATAAAGCTGCTTAATGAACTAGACGAGCTTTTAACAAAGGAAAACATTAATACAAAAATAGTGTTTTTAACCTATGTAGATTTATTTTGGGCACCGGAGAAAGAAGTAATCAATAACCAAGAAAGATTTGTATTCATGTTTGCTCCTATTTCAAGGGTGTATAATGACTACTTTAAACCTAACCCTCAAGAGGTAGTTTTGCCTAAATATGAAAGAAATAATATTAAGCTTCCAACCTCAATAGCAGACAACGTAGGGTATTAAATCAATGGCAAAGAATGTTTAAGGGTGACAGTTTTGATTTTGACTATCATTTTATGTGGGATCATTTATTTGATCCGGGATATTTTGAGATTTCAAATTTAATTTATAAAGATGTTATAAACCTTAAAAATATAGGGGTTAATGGTTTAATAAGCTGTCAGCTGCAAAGAGCCTTTCTTCCAACAGGGCTTGGAATTTATACAATGGCAAAAGCCTTGTGGGATGACAATCTAAGCTTTGAACACATAGTTGATGAATACTTCAGCGGAGCCTTTGGAGAAGGTTTTGAAAAGTGTAGAGACTATTTAAAAAACTTAACAGAAAAATTTGATCCATCTTATTTAAGAGGTGTTAGAGGGAAGGTTAATGAAAATAATTCAAGGCAATTTGCTTCCATACCTGACTATATTGAAAACTTTAAAATATTTATAGTGGAAAATATGAACAGAGAAGATAAATGTCATGCATTATCTTATCAATATTTAAATATACACAGTGATATAGCAGTAAGATTTGCTAAAGTATTAGAGCTTAGAGCGAGCGGTGAAACTGAAGAAGCTTGGGGAAAATGGGAAGAACTCAGAGAATTTATCCAAAGAGAAGAGGATAAAATTCAGAGAGTATTTGATGTATTTCAGTTTATTACAAC
>CAZMQY010000075.1:6300-13221 GCA_964568335.1 uncultured Clostridium sp. | reverse complement strand
AACCAGCAAAGTACGGCACCAAACACCGACATGGACAATCCCCAAATCATCATACCTTTATATAAAGGTTTTCTGTCTATATGGTCAGGTGCACCTGAAATGAATACAGCACCTGTTGTAGAAAGAGGACTCATATCAGTTAAGTGTCCCGCAACTATAATTGTTGAAATCAATGCTCCTAAACTTGCAGCAGGAGCGCCGATCTGTGTAAGAAGCAGTGGTGCCATTGGCAAGAATGCTGGCATAATAACTCCTGAGGTACTTGCATAAGCAGAAACAATAGCCGCAAAGAAACCTACTACTAAAGTAGCAGTAAATGGAGTAGAGAAGTTTGACATAATCCTTGCAAACAAATCCATACCGCCGATGTTCTTCATAAGCTCAACCATTACGGATACACCAGTAACCAGCATGATAGCTCCCCAAGGCATTGTTTTGAAGGCAGCTTTCTCCTCGCCTGCCTTTATGAGTATAAGTATAGAACCAAGCAAAAATGACATAAAGCCGATATCCACCTTAAATGCGATACCCGAAATAATAAGTATACCTATTGCAATAAGAGTTGTAATCTGTTGATAATTAAAAGGCTCAATAGTCTTAGTGGCTGCCATAAATTCTTTGATTTTGCTGTTTTCACTATCTTTAATTTTCCATAGCTTAAGCCCGCCAAACAACACGTAAGCCACTGCGGCTACAATAACATGAACAACTAACATATTAATCCAAACAGTCATCCCCATGTTGGTAATTCCCATTTTAGCTAAAACATTGTTACCTACGATTCCGTTTGGAGCCAGCGGAGACATAGCACCTGCCTGAGCACCATTACCAACCACAAGCGCCATAAGAAGAGGAGGAATTCCTACTTCAGCAGCCAGAACCATTGCAGGAGCTGCCATTAAGGCTGAAATTGTAATCTGACCTGGACCAATGGATGAAAGAATGAAAGCTAGGAAGAACAACACGATTGGAAGAAGTGCTACTTTTCCCCTAACTGATTTAACTGTGTACATTGTAATCTTGTCCAAGGTGCCATTGCTTTGGGCGATACCAAATAAAAAGGTAACACCGGCCAGCATTAAGAAAAGGCTGGTTGGGTAACCTGCTACTAAAGTTTTTACAGGTACTCCACCGATGAAATAGCCAACTACCAATGCCAAACCAAGTGAAAGGGTTCCAAGGTTAGTATTTTTCCAAATAGTAATAATGATTGCTAATACCAGCAAAATAAGAGAGATTACGTCCATATTGCTGGCTAAAAACTTGGCAAACGCAGTGTGTTGTAAAAAATTAAAACTCACAAAAATTCCCCCTAAAATTTTAATAATAATAAAGAATAAACCTAATTTCCCTCCTCACAAGAAATTCTTATCGCATATTTCAACCCTCTCAAACACTCCTTAATGCTTGAGAGAGCGATAAGCTAAATAAAAGACCTACTTAAGAAGCGCTTCTGCCACAGCCTTTGCAGCTGTTCCTAGTTCCACCTTATAGCCCAGTTCATATAGTGCCATCTCTACTGCCCCCATTACAGCATAGGTGTCCATGTTGCTTATTGAACCAAGATGACCAATTCTAAATATTTTACCTTGAAGCTTGGATAGGCCCCCACCTATAACTACTCCGTACTTTGTTCTTAATAATTCTGCTAAATCCTTATACTTAATATTTTCCGGCATTAAAACTGCGGTCACTGTATTTGATTCGTACCCTTCCTCAGCAAAGAGAGTTAATCCCATAGCCTTTACTGCATTTCTAACTGCCGCTCCCATGATTTCATGCCTTGACCAAACGTTCTCCAGTCCTTCCTCTAATATCATCTTTAAGGATTCCTTTAGTCCAAACAATAAGGTAGTAGCCGGTGTATATGGGAATTGACCTTCCTTCATCTTTTCCTTTACAGCCTTATAGTTCCAGTACCACTTAGGCATTTTAGAATTTGCAGCTAAGCTCCAAGCCTTGCTGCTTACTGCTGCTATTCCCATTCCTGGAGGAAGCATCAAGCCTTTCTGTGAGGCACTGACAGCAACATCCACTCCCCATAAATCGGTCTCAAAGGGCAGGCAGGCTAATGAGCTTACTGCATCAACAATCAGTGCTGCAGGATGATCAAGCTCCTTTATAACCTTTGCAACCCCTTCTATATCGTTTGTTATTCCTGAGGTTGTTTCATTTTGCGGCAGGCATACTCCCTTTATTTCTCTATTAGCATCCTTCTCCAAAACAGCTCTAATCTCTTCAGGTTTAACAGCTTGCCCCCACTCTTTTGAAATTCTTATTACCTTTATTCCATAACTCTCACCAATTGCAGCCATTCTGTCGCTAAATACACCTTGTACTGCCGCTAATATTGTATCCCCTGGGGAAAAGAGATTAACTATGGCTGATTCCAAAACTCCACTGCCGGAGCTTGGAAATATTAAAACATCATTATTTGTTCTGTATATATCCTTAAGCCCCTTTACACATTCCGCTACTAAGGCATCAAATTCGGGTCCTCTGTGGTTTATTATAGGCTGAGACAAACTTCTCAAAATCCTGTCTGGAATATTTGTTGGTCCTGGTATTTGCAAAAATTGTCTTCTTTCCATATGAATCTCTCCTGTCTATAAATTAGTTATGACTTCTTCTAATGTGTTTATAACGTACTGAAGTTGCTGCTTTTCAATGCCTAGGTGGGTAACCATTCTGAAGGAGGTTTTTGAAATCCTCTTTGCCTTAATTCCTTTAGCCAAAAGCTTTGCTAAAAAATCTTCAATTGTAATAGTGAGTGCTTCTATTGACCCAGTAACTATATTAGTATGGATTTTTGAAACATCAGCCTTTAGCCCATTGATTTTTGATAATCCCTCTCCTAAGAACCTGGCATTTTCATGATCTATTGAAATTTGAGGCAGCATGGTTTTTAAAGCTACTATTCCAGGGGCAGCTATAAAGCCCGCCTGCCTGTAGCCTCCCCCTATACGCTGTTTAAACCACCTTGCTTTTTTAATAAATTCCTTATCTCCTGCAAGTATGGCTCCAAAGGGTGCAGCCAAACCTTTACTTAAAGCAAACATAACTGCATCCACATTTTTTACTATTTCATAAGCAGAGCTTCCTGAAGCAACTGCTGCATTAAAAATTCTTGCTCCATCCATATATACAGGTACACCATATTTTTTACCCAAACTGCAAACCTGATTTATATTGTCAATTGGAACAACCAGTCCTGCATTTAAGTTATTGGTATCTTCAATACAAATAAGGCCTGTTTTTGCTCTTTGAATGCCTTCCTCCTGAATCAATTCCTCCATCTTTTCTATATCATAAATTCCGTCAGGTACAACGATAGGTCTCGTTTGAACCTGCGACATTACAGCAAGTCCACCAACTTCCAGATTAAATATGTGTGATGTATCTCCAACAATCACTTCTTCTCCTCTGTTTGTAAAGGTCATTACAGCTATTTGATTAGCCATTGTTCCTGAGCTTACAAACAGTCCATCCTCCTTGCCAAGCATTCCTGCTGCCAAGGTTTCAAGCTCTCTTACTGTTGGATCTTCTCCCATGATGTCATCTCCAACAACAGCATTATACATAGCTTCTCTCATTTCCTGAGTTGGCTGAGTGACGGTATCCGATCTCAAATCAATGATATGTTTTATATTAATCGCCTTCTTTCATGTATTAATCAAATTGCAATCAGTAAACGTTTGCTAATTAATTGATAAAAAATTATCATTACTTATTCTTTAAGCAAAAGCCATGCCAAGTGTAAATGGATTCCTTTTAAACCTTAGAATGACCGAAATCCATCATTTGTTTGAATTTAATGATAATTTTCTAGGTTTCAGCCATGTTTCAGATTGAAACCTCATCGAAACATGGTTTCAATCTGAAACATTGATATTATACTTTTTAATCTTCCTCCAAAGGGTTGTCCTAGATATTCCTAACTCACCAGCAGCATTTACTATACTTCCTTCAGTGCTTTCTAAAGCTTGTCTAATACGACTTATTTCATTTTCAACAATATTGAGAGATTTAGAAGGCACACAGCTCTTCTCCTTATCCCCATTATCTTTTATTTCCTTAATGTTATCTTCTATATGTAAAAACTGATTTTTTATATCCTCCATATAAATCATAGTTTTCTTAGCCATCACCGTTATCCTTTCTGCAAAGTTTCGAAGCTCACGAATGTTTCCAGGCCAATTGTATTGGCTAAGGTACTGAATAGCCTCACTATGCAGTATTATGCTTTCCTTTCCAAGCCTTCTGCAGTAGGAATCTATAAAGTAATTTAAAAAAGAAGGTATGTCCTCTCTCCTTTCCCTTAAGGGAATGAGTGAAATTTTTAAAACATTCAACCTGTAATACAGGTCTTCTCTAAATTGATTTTGTTTTACTAATTTATATAAATTTTTGTTTGTTGCCGCTATTACTCTCACATCGATGGGTATGAGCTTATTGTCTCCAATTCTCATTACCTGCTTCTCCTGAAGTACTCTAAGAAGCCTACCTTGAAGCATAGGATTCATTTCGGACACTTCGTCTAAAAAAATAGTACCCCTGTGAGCCAGTTCAAATAAGCCTCTCTTTCCTCTGCGGTCTGCCCCTGTAAAGGCTCCTGGTGCATATCCAAAAAGCTCCGATTCTAAAAGACTCTCAGGTAAAGCCGCGCAGTTAATAACAACAAAAGGCTTATTTGCTCTATTGCTGTAATTGTGTATAGCCTGCGCCATAATCTCCTTGCCAGTACCTGTTTCACCTTCAATTAAAATTGTTGAATTAACCTTCGCGTATTCTTTACCGATTCTGATAACCTCTTTAGAATTTTCACTGCGTCCAATTACATCCTCAAAGGTATATTTAGCAAAATGCCCAGTTGCAGCTATTTCCTGCCTTACTTTTTCATCCATCTTGTGAATATCCTCTGCATCTCTTAAAATAGCAACAGCATTGACAGTTTCATTCTTTATTTGTATTGGAATTTTAGAAATAATTAGCTTTGTTTCATTAATTTTCTTTATAATTTCTGACTCCTCAATACCGCTGATAAGAGTATCTTCAAGTTCTATTTCAGGAACAACGCTTAATATATTTTTGCCTAAAACATCCCTATTATATAGATTAAGCAATCTTTCAGCAGAACGATTGAAAATATTTATACATCCTTCTTTATCTATACAGATTATCCCTTCATTTGAGTATTCTATAATTGCTTTTACTCTTTCCCCAGCCTCTTTTTCTTTTCTTATTGCCAGTATTATTTTCTTCGCTTCCTCTAAGGCACTAACAAAAGCATCTACTCCTGATTTTATTACCACAGCTTTTATTCCATAGGAAGGAGCATATTTAGCCACGATTCCTCCTCCTACTACCACCTTAACCTTTGCCTTAGCTAATTCTACTATCTTCTCTTCAACCTCTGATTCATCCTTAACCTGATATACCTTAAGAACTCTTCCTGCAATTCTTGCGTAGCTTTCGCTTGCTGGAAGCATGTTATTAAAAGCTATAAAAGCTATGTTATCATTTATCTGCTCAGCCTCGCCTATAGCCTTAAACATGTCTAGGGGTGTAATTGGAACAGCGATTGTCGGAATATATATTCCAGAGCTTTTTATTAAAAGCTCAGTTCCTCCTCTGGCTATTATGGCATCGTAGCCTTTTTGCTCAACCTCCTTGGCAAGCTTAACTCCATTGTTCATTGTGCCTTCAAAAACTGTTATGCTATCCTCAAAGCTCTCTGCTGCAATTCTAGCCGCAGCCATTAGATCCTTTGGTACTATAATTGCAATTTTACTCATAGGTTCCTCCCTGTAGTTCTTTAGTTCAGGTAGATATTATTACCCTCTACTTCTCCTGTTTTGTTTTTAAATATAGCTAGCAGGCTTATTTCCATCTATTCTATACTCAGCAGTTAATTCCTTTATTTTACAAGGTTATTTTATCAGAATATCCTACAAGTTATGCTGAAGCTATTAGATAGAATGGAAAGTAAAAAGGACCCTAAGGTCCTTTTTACTTTATCATGGATTCTATAATCTTAAACATATCATTCTTTGAGATGCCGTCAGTATAAATATTATAACTGCCGCCATTGTAAACCAAGAATGCAGACACTGCTCCATTTTCACTGGAGGATATAACTGTTAGGGTGACATCTACATTCTTAATCTTAACGTTATTAAATTCAACTGATACTGGTTTCCCGCTGGGTGCCGTACCTGTACCTACATTGCCGGCGCTGCTGCTGCCTATATTTCCGTCTTGGGGTGTAGGTTTTTCAACGGTTGTTGGTGGTTCAGCAGACTGTGAAGGGTTAGCACCTGGCGCTGATTGAGTTGGTGCATCCGGAGGTATCGCAGGAAGATCAATAGCAATATCCGGTGCAGCCGCATTATTTTGAGCTGTGTTGTTAGCTGCTCCCTTATCAGCATTGTTAGGCATTGGGGCAGGCTGAGCCTTAAGCTTTTCCTCCTCGGTCATATTTTTTGTTATGCTTACAGTGAGCATTTTTTTTCCAGGTCCACTGTATTCTATATTATACATATATGGCTGACTTCCATCCTCAACACTGCTGAACAATTTTGACGCAGCCTTTGTAAAGCCTTCAGGCATCCAAGCAGGTATAACTATATCAATTTTCAATGCTTTAGAAGCTTCATTTACATCAGCATCTTTTGTGAAGGGTTTGAAAATATCAGGGGCAACTGCATTAATGTCTCTTTCTATAGAGTCTTCTGCAATTCCAGGAGTTATTATCCCTAAAGAATGATCTTTTCCACCCTCTTCGACCACAAGCACCTTTGTAGCCTGACGGTCAAAGATTTTCATATTTAAACCTGCAAAAGTTATCATGGCACATAGAGCAGCAGCGGTCACAGTCAGATAAGCCCTTCGCATTTTTAATCTTGAAGGCTTTTCATTGAA
>CAZMQY010000075.1:0-6290 GCA_964568335.1 uncultured Clostridium sp. | reverse complement strand
CATTGAAATCATACTTGCACTTTTCACTGGTCTGTATTTCTTCCCATACATCCGGTGTTTCAGCTTCTACTACTTGTTTAATACTGTCAAGAATATCTTTTTCACTATTACCAGACATAATTTTATCTCCTTACATAAACTTAATTATTTTAAGCCGATTCTATTTCAAGGAATTTACTCATTTTTTTAATTGCACGCCTGTATTTCCACAGCACAGTACCAAGGGGTATGCCTATTATTTCTGCAATCTCTCTGTGTTTCAGGTCTTTTACAGCATGAAGGACCACTATCTGTCGCTCCTGCTCATCTAATTTTGAAAGGGTCTCTTTTAGGATTATTGAATCTAAACTCATTTGCACGTGATCAATACCATGGGATTCTTTAACTTCAACCTCATTTAAAAGGGTTTCATAGCGGCCGCTCCTTATTATTGAAATAGCTATATTTCTTGCTATGGTTAGAATCCAAGCTCTGCCGTTTGTCCCCGGCTTATAGGAACTGGAGGCAATTTTAACCCTTACGAAGGTGTCCTGCAGTACATCCTCTGCAAGGGTTTTACTGCGGAGTATGGAAAGAGCTAATCCAAAGACTACAGGTCTTAATGCGATGTACAGTTTTTCTAATGATGCTAAATCTCCCTTTGAAGTATCTATGATGAGCTTGTCATAATCCATATGCTTCACACCCCTTCTAACATATATAACGTATGAATAGCACATTTTATTGGCTGCTATAAAAAAATTTTATCACAGTTGAATTAATATAAGTAGATAAAAAAGAAGCTTCAAAGGTTTCAAGGAAATGCTTAGATTTGATTACTAAGAAAATTTAATATCTTTTCAAGAATAAAGCTTTGACACTAAAGATAGAGCTTTATTCTCAAATAAATTTCCTGGGGAATAATGATTATTATTTAGTATAAACTATTCACTTTTTAGAAGTTTTATGATATTATAACATTAAATTAGGTACCCCTAAAAATTAATTTTGGATATCAAAAGGAGAAAATTATGACTGAAAATAAGGAAGATTATCTTAAAGTTATATATGAACTTGGTGGAGCTACTAATCAAGTGAATAATAAGGATATATGCATGGCTTTAGGGGTTTCAGCTCCTTCAGTAAGTGAAATGATAAAAAAGCTTCTTGAGGAAGGTTATATTGAATATACACCCTACAAAGGAATTAAGCTTACTCAATATGGTACGGAAGAGGCAGTAAAAATTATAAGACGTCATAGGCTTTGGGAAGTTTTTCTTGTAGAGCATTTGGGTTACAGCTGGGATGAAGTACATGATGAAGCTGAAAGACTTGAGCATGTAACCAGTTCTATCTTTGAAGAACGTCTGGAAAAGTATTTAAATTATCCAAAGATCTGCCCCCACGGCAGCCCTATTCCCTCTAACGACATATGCTTCAATAGCTACAGAACTTTAGATTCCTTAATAGTTGGAGAAAGTACTGTAATTAGACGAGTAACTGATGAAAGCGAGCTATTAAAATATGTAGTTCACTTAGGATTATATATTAAAGATACAATAACGGTTATAGATTTAGCTCCATATAATGGGCCTATTACCTTAAGGAAGAATGAAAAGAACATAGTCATAGGCAGAGAAGCAGCCCAAAAGATTTATGTTGATTGAGGAGGCAGTTTAAATGAAAAGAGTTGTATCAAGATTATTAATTTTAGCTTCTGCGGCGATTGTGTCCGTTTTAATAAGTATGATTGGATTTTAAGATATTAATTAGAATAGCTATTAACTTGGCTAAGAAGGAAGGTGAAGGAAATATATGAATGAAAAGAATAATTCCACTGTGAAAATATCTAAAGAATATGGATTTTTTAAAAGACTATTTGCTTTTATTGGTCCTGCTTATCTTGTTAGTGTGGGCTACATGGATCCTGGCAATTGGGCAACTGATATTGCTGGAGGAAGCAAGTTTGGATATCGTCTTATATGGGTAATTCTATTATCTAATATAATGGCAATTATTTTTCAAAGCTTAAGTGCAAGACTAGGCATCGTAACAGGAAAAGACTTGGCACAGGCTTGTAGAAATCATTACAGCAAAAGAATAAATGTAATACTGTGGATTTTGTGCGAAATAGCTATTATAGCCACTGATATAGCTGAGGTCTTAGGTTCAGCTATTGGATTGTATTTAGTATTTCATATTCCGCTAATTTATGGAGTAATAATTACAGGTTTTGATACCTTAGTACTGCTGCTGATTAATAATTTAGGCATAAGAAAAATGGAAGCTTTTATAGTGTTCCTTATATTCATTATAGGTGCAAGCTTTTTAGTGGAAATTTTTATTTCAAAACCTGATTATCATGGTATTGCAAATGGCTTTATTCCTAGCATTCCTAATAAAGAAGCATTATTTATAGGAATAGGCATTATTGGAGCAACTATTATGCCTCATAATTTATATTTGCACTCATCATTAGTTCAAACAAGAAATATAGAAAGAACTAATGAAGGGATAAAGCAGGCTATAAAATTTAATATTTTTGATTCCGTAATAGCCTTGAACCTTGCTTTTTTCTTTAATGCAGGCATTTTAATTTTATCAGCAGCTGTATTTTTTAAAAGCAGCAATTACGGAGTAGCGGATATTTTAGAGGCCCATAAACTGCTGCAGCCAATACTAGGCAGTACCCTGGCTCCAATTCTATTTGGTATAGCCTTGATTGCTGCCGGACAGTCTTCTACTATTACAGGAACTTATGCTGGGCAAATTGTAATGGAGGGTTTTATAAACTTAAGACTTCAACCATGGGTAAGGCGATTGGTTACAAGAATTTTGGCAATTGCTCCAGCACTATTTACTATTGTATACTATGGAGATGATGCAACTGGTTCTCTTTTAGTTCTAAGCCAAGTAATATTAAGTCTTCAATTATCCTTTGCCATAATACCGCTTATACATTTTGTAAGCAGCAAAAACTTCATGAAAAATTTCGTTGTAACTATGAAAATGAGATTTATTGCTTGGATATTAGCCCTTGTAATAATAGTATTAAATGTGAAGCTTGTAATAGATACCTTAGGGGATTGGATAGAAAATGGCGCAAGCATATTCTTATATGTCCCTGTGCTAATTTTATGTATAGCATTAGGCGTGTTGCTGCTTTATATTATAATAGAACCATTTATTAAAGGAATTGCACATAGAGATAACAGAAGTATCCACGGAAATATGGATATTCCTTCAATTGATGAAATTAAACCTTATAAAAATATCGCCCTTGCCTTAGACTTCAGTGCTAACGATAAAGCAATTTTATCCCACGCTATTAATATGGCAAAGGACAATTGCACATTAATTCTTATCCATGTGGTAGAAAGTGTTGGTGCAAATATCTATGGTGAAGATATTATTGATAGTGAAACAGTAAAAGATACACAAATGCTTCAAAGCTATGCACGTGCGTTACAGAATATGGGTGTAAGTAATGTGATAACTGAAGTTGGATACGGAAAACCTTCAGTGGTTTTATTAAAAATTATTAATAAAAATGAGGCTGATATTATTATTTTCGGAACTCACGGCCATCATGGAATTTATGATTTGATTTTTGGAACAATTATAGATAAAGTAAAGCATCAGGTGGATATTCCAATTCTTATAGCTAAATAATCTGTTAATGTTAAAAGATAAGAGCATCATCCCGGCATTGGGATGGTGCTCTTATGCTGCTTTTTTGCAAAAGCTTTCACATACCAGAACCCAATGACTTGGCATTGGGTAACACTTTGTGTTCCTACAAAACCGCGTTAAGAATAGGGCTGGATCATTTTTTAAACTTATATTATGCTCTATTATTCTTGAAGGCTGTTGGTGTAGTGTTAGTGGATCTTTTGAATACTTTGCTAAAATAGAAAGGGTCATTATATCCTACTATACTGGAGATTTCATTGACTGTTAAATTCGTATTACTAAGAAGTTCCTTAGCTTTTGCTATTCTAAGCTTTTCTATATATTTACCAGGGGAAAGATTGGTTGCTTTTTTAAAGTTCCGTATAAATTGGTACAGGCTTAAATTACACATCTTTGAATAATATTCAATGGGGCGCTCCTGTTGAAATTCTGCATGTATTGTTTTTATTACATGCTCCATATTGTCATTTTTAAAAATACCTTCACCTTTTTCATAGAAGATTACCATTCTTGAAAAGGAGGATAAAAGTTGAAGGAAATAACCTATGCATAACTGGTTGAACTGGGGCTTTTTAATTTGTGCTTCATGAATAATATTTTCAAATATGTTTATACAGTCTGAATCTATCCCAGGATTAAAAATATTGCCATTAGAGATGGCGAGCTCTGAAAGCAGTTTTGCCACTTCTGAACCGGTAAAATGTATCCAGTAAATTTCTGCTTTTTCATCACCTTTATAAACGTAATCCTGCTTTTCACCGGGTTTATATAATACAATTTTGCCTGCATCTACAGAAATAATATTTCCATTTAATTTGTAATATCCCACTCCGTTAGTAAGGTATATTAAGTAGTAGTCCTTTCGTGCTCTCGTAAGGGATACATCAATACCTGATGCCTTCAAATAACCGCAGCAGTTAATACAATAGGGCATATTTAAATCTTCTCTTCCTATATAAGTATCACTTTCAAATAAGGTGCCACTATATCCTTGCATATCAACTCTCCTTATAGAACCATAGCTTTTAGATTTATCCTGTAATGTTTTTGCAAACAGCAAAATATTACAGGATTTAAACTATTTTCTCCATGTTCAATATATTGATTTTACCAATATAATATAACTATATCAATGCAAAAGTTATAATTATATTTTTGCTATATATTCATCATAGTTTACGGACTTTGAGCTAAAAAGCAAAAGATTACATGGAAAGTATAATGCAACATATTAAGGAGCGGTGAAAAATGAAGAAGAAAAAGGAAATAGTTAATCTTGCGATAATAGGCGTAAGCGGAAGAGGCCTGGGGCTTATGAGCTGTCTTTACGATATGAAGGATATTAAGATTACTGTCGTGTGCGATTTGCATGAAGATAGAATGGAAAAAGCAGCAGAGAGAGTGTTTAACAAATGTGGCTATAGACCTGAATGCTGTAAGGATTATAAAGAAGTAGTTAAGAGGGAAGATGTTGATTGTGTTATAACCCCATCATCCTGGTTTTCTCATGTAGAAATTGCCCTAGCGGCCATGAAAGCCGGAAAACCAGTTGGTGTTGAAGTTGGCGGTTCATATTCTATTCAAGAATGCTGGGATCTGGTTAGAGTAAGTGAAGAAACCGGTATTGACTGCATGATGCTTGAAAACTGCTGTTATGGCAGAGAAGAAATGGCTGTTTTAAATATGATTAAACAAGGTATCTTTGGAGAAGTAATACATTGTCAAGGTGGATATGAACATGATTTAAGAAGTGAAATAGCAATGGGCCTTGAGGACCGTCACTATAGATTTAGAAACTATCAGCATCGTAATGGGGAGATTTATCCTACTCATGAAGTTGGACCAATAGCAAAATATTTAAATATAAATAGAGGAAACAGATTTTTAACCTTAACTTCAATGTCCTCAAAAGCTAGAGGCTTACATGAATGGATAGTTGAACATAAGGGTGCAGATCATGAACATGCAAATATACAATTTACACAAGGTGATATAGTTACAACTATGATCAAATGTGCACATGGCGAGACAGTTCTGTTAACTCACGATACAACTCTTCCAAGAGTTTATTCAAGAGGTGGTAGAGTTCAAGGAACAAAGGCCATATGGATGGAAGATAAAAAGGCAATACATATAGAAGGCGTGTCTCCTGCTGAGAATTGGGAAGCTTTAGATGAGTCTTGGGAAAGCTTTGGTAAGTATATGGAAAAATATGATCACCCACTATGGGCAGAATTCCAAAATGACGGAGTTCAAGGTGGACATGGCGGTATGGATTATCTTGTTCTCAGAGCCTTCATAGAAAGTGTTAAAAATAATGCTCCTACACCTATCGATGTTTATGATACCGCAACCTGGATGGTAGTTACCTGCCTTTCTGAGGATTCTATAGCTATGGGCAGCATGCCGGTGCCATTCCCAGATTTCACTGGTGGAAAGTGGATAGATAGGGAAGAAGAAACACCGTCAAAATACGGGTTAAGTAAAGTTTTTAATGAATGCTTTTAGTTAAAGCAATGTTAAATAGTGATATCAATTATGTACTATAGGGTGTTAACACACCCTATTTTATTTTGTAGAAATCAAATACTTATACATATTAAAGTCTATTGCCATTG
>CAZMQY010000074.1:9830-13232 GCA_964568335.1 uncultured Clostridium sp. | reverse complement strand
CATTAAAAATCCTGCAAATGTGGAAAAGGATTTTATAAATATATTGATAATAGGCACAGATGCTACTAAAGAAGTCAATAATGCCTATAGTGCTGACAGTATAATGATAGCAACAATAGATAAATATAATAAGAAATTGAAGCTTACCTCCGTTATGAGAGATAGTCTTGTTGCTGTAGAAGGGCATGGGGATACAAAACTCAAATATGCCTATTCCTATGGAGGTCCTCAGCTTTTAGTAAAAACAGTTAATCAAAACTTTAATATGAATATAAAGGATTATGTTAAGGTAGATTTTTTTGATGTGGAAAAAATAATAGATTATTTAGGTGGGGTTCAAATTAATGTTGAGCCTGCTGAAGTCAATATATTAAATGATTATCAGAAAAACATCTCTAGCCTTGAAGGAACAAGCTACACCCCTATAAAAAAATCTGGTCTTCAAACTTTAAATGGAATGCAGGCAGTAGCTTATTCAAGAATACGATATGTTGGCAACTATGATTTTGAAAGAACTGAAAGACAAAGAAGGGTAATGACAGAAGCTTTAAAGAAGTTTTCAGATAAAAATGTACTTGAGTTAGCAGTTATTGCCGATAAGCTGCTTCCTCTTGTAGAAACCAGCTTAGATAAAGGCGAAATGATAAGCTTGGGCTCCTACGTTGTTTTAAATAAGCTTACTAAACCTGTACAATTTAGGATTCCCACTGACAAAACCTATCACGATTACACTAATCCAAAGGATGGATTATATTATATGAAGTGGGATAAGCAGCCGACTATAGACGCTCTTCATAATTTTATTTTCGAACAGTAGACATATATAATAGGGATAGTTCTGCTTACATAAGAACTATCCCTATAAGTTAACATTAATCAAACCATATAAATGGTTAACAATATAACTTCTTAAATGGTTAAATGGCTAAGTTTTAATCCTTTATCGCTTCCTTAAGCGTGTGCCAGGCCAATACTGCACATTTAACTCTTGCTGGCATATTTGATATATTCTTTAAAACCATTGCATCTTCAAGCACTTCTAACTTCTCATCATCGGTAATTTCCCTTTTTATCATGCCTATAAAGGTTTCAACGAGTGTTAATGCTTCTTCCTTGGGTTTTCCTGATATAAGGTCTATCATCATAGAAGTAGAGGCTTGAGATATGGCACATCCGCTACCTGTGAAAGCCGCTTCTTCTATAATATTTCCGTCAAACTTTAGCTCTAATGCTATGTCATCTCCACAGCTAGGATTATGACCTCTTTCTGAGGCATCTGCATGATCTAGATGTCTTTTATTATGAGTGCTTTGACTGTGCTCCATAATAAGTTCCGTATATATTTGACTAAGATCCATATCCGAGCCACCTCCTTACATTCTTAATACTATCTATAAACACATCAACCTCTTCCTTTGTATTATAGAAGTAAAAACTGGCTCTTGAGGTTGCTGGCGCTCCTAAAAACTTCATAAGAGGCTGAGCACAATGGTGTCCTGCCCTTATTGCTACTCCATAGGTATCAACAATACTGGCAGTATCATGAGGATGACAGCCTTCAATGCTGAAAGAGATTACTCCACCTCTATTATCTAAATCTGTTGGACCGTAAACTTTAACGTATGGTATTTCACTCATCTTTTCTAGAGCATAAGCTGTAAGCTCCATTTCATATTTATGAATATTATCTAGTCCTATGTCTTCTAAATAATCTATAGCTGCCGATAAACCTACAGCACCTTCTACATTTTGAGTGCCTGCTTCAAATTTAAAAGGCAGCTCAGCATAGCTTGTTTCCTGTTCCTGAACATATTCAATCATATCTC
Organism: uncultured Clostridium sp.; assembly: GCA_964568335.1. Classification (GTDB taxonomy): domain Bacteria; phylum Bacillota; class Clostridia; order Clostridiales; family Clostridiaceae; genus Clostridium_AT. Next base: position 11,406 of record CAZMQY010000074.1, on the reverse strand, counting down.
CCCCCATTAAAAACGGAGGCATTTTTTCAAGAAGCTCTTCTTTTCCATACATCACTCCAATTCCCATTGGAGCAAGCATTTTGTGCCCTGAGAATACAAAGAAGTCTGCATTTAAATCCTGAATGTCTACCTTCATGTGTGGAACACTTTGCGCTCCATCTACTAGAACCACTGCACCTTTAGAGTGGGCATATTCAGCTATTTCTTTAATTGGATATATACCCCCGAGCACATTAGACATCTGAGCAATTCCAACCAGCTTTGTTTTATCTGTTATCTTATTTTTGACCTCATCCATTGATAATCTATATTCTGAGTTTAGATACATAAACTTCAGCACCGCTCCCTTTGCCTTTGCAACTCTTTGCCAAGGAACTATATTGCTGTGATGTTCTGATATGCAAAGCACTATTTCGTCGCCTTCCTTTATAAAATTCATCCCATAGGAATAAGCAACTAAATTTAAAGACTCTGTAGCATTTCTTGTAAAAATAATCTCCTTAGTGGAGGCTGCGTTTATAAATTTTCTTACCTTTTCTCTTGTATTCTCATAAGCCTCAGTAGCCATAACTGAAAGATAATGCGCTCCTCTGTGGGGATTGCCATTGTGCATATGATGATAGCTTCTCATGGCATCAAGCACCTTATTAGGCTTATGCGTTGTTGCTGCATTATCAAGATATACTAAGGGTTTGCCGTGTACTGTCTGAGAAAGGATAGGAAAATCCTTTCTAAAATCTTCTACGTTAAAATTACGCATTTACAATTCTCCTGTGGACTTCCTCCGTGATGGTTTCTCTTAAATCCTCTAGAGGAATTCTATCTATTATTGGTGTAAAGGAAGCTTCAACTATAAGCTTCTTTGCTTCTTTTTCATCCAATCCACGGCTCATTAGATAAAAAAGCTTGTCACTGTCTATCTGGCCTGCACTTGCAGCATGCATTCCCTCTACATCATCCTCTTCACATAATAGCAGCGGAATCGCATCAGATTTAACTGCTTTATCCAGAAGTATTGCAAATTCTTCTTCGCTTCCTTTAGATCGACCTGCACCACGCTTGAAATCCAAAGTTCCTCTGAATACCTTTTTGGCCTTATCCTTTAGTGCACCTCTTGTTTCAATATTGCTTAGACTTCTTCTTCCTCTATGGTTCATAAGGTAGCTTAAGTCAACATTCCTTTCACCATCAGCTAAATATACTGAGCTAATATTTGCTTCACTGTTTTCCTCATTTAGATTGTTTATATAATTTGTTATGCTGTTTTTTGCTCCAAGTTCAACCTGAATCCAGTTAACCTTAGCTCCATAAGCACTGTAGGACACATGAGAATCAAAATGATAGGACTTATCGTTCATTCTCTGTACCTTAATGATATTTATCGTAGAACCCTCCTTTGCATAAACCTTTGTTACACCGTTATGGAAGGCTTCTATATTATCTAGAGTTGTGTAGTCTATAACTATTGTTAGTTCACTGTTTTCCTCAGCAATAATTATGTTGTTATCTATAACAACCGAGTTTTCAGCGTCTAATTTATATTCTAATCTGATTGGCTCTACTAATCTTGTATTTC
>CAZMQY010000074.1:0-9820 GCA_964568335.1 uncultured Clostridium sp. | reverse complement strand
AACAAAAATACCTGAGTTGTAATACTTTTCTCCCAGCGCCACCAAATCTTCAGACACTCCATAATGCTGATCTTTATTAACGAAATATTTCACATTTTGATTAACTTTCACAGAAGAATTCATCTTCTTTACAACAACTTCCTCAAAGTCACTGGAGCTTATAAAGGACTTATTATAGGCTGAAATTTCTGATATATTAAAATCCTTTAGCCTGGCTTCGTTAACTTTAAGCCATCTCCAAGTTATAACTGGAAGGGTATTTAAAGCTTTATTACCTATATTCATAATTTACACCTTCCTTTCATTACCCAATAGTTCCTTCAAGCTCAAGCTTGATAAGATTATTCATTTCAACTGCGTATTCAAGGGGAAGCTCTTTAGCTATTGGCTCTACAAAACCTCTAACTATCATGGCCTTTGCTTCCTCTTCGCTTATTCCTCTGCTCATTAGATAGAAAATGGCATCATCACTTATCCTGCCTATCTTTGCTTCGTGTCCGATATCGACTTCATCATTCATTAAATCTATTACTGGTACTGTATCTGATTTTGATTTATTGTCAAGCATCAAGGATTCACAGGTTACTGTTGACTTAACATGGTGCGCATTTGGCGCTACCCTTAAGGCCCCTCTGTAAAGCGCTACTCCTCCATCCTTTGATATGGACTTTGAATTTATAGTTGAGGTTGTGTATGGTGCTGCATGGATTACCTTCGCTCCAGTGTCCAGGTGCTGACCTTTACCTGCAAAGGTTATTCCAGTAAACTCTGCTCTGGCTCTTTCTCCTTTAAGAATGCTCATTGGGTAAAGCATAGAAACCTTGGAGCCAAAGGAACCTGAAACCCATTCTATTATTCCGTCTTTTTCAACTATAGCTCTCTTTGTATTTAGGTTATACATATTTTTAGACCAGTTTTCTATTGTGCTGTAGCGAAGTCTAGCTCCTTCTTTCACAAAGAGCTCAACACATCCAGCGTGAAGATTGTTTACATTATATTTTGGTGCTGAGCAGCCTTCTATAAAGTGAAGCTTTGCACCCTTTTCTACTATTATAAGCGTATGCTCAAACTGACCTGCTCCTGGGGCATTTAGTCTAAAGTAGGATTGAAGCGGTATATCTACTTCAACGCCTTCAGGTACATACACAAAGGAGCCTCCTGACCAAACCGCACCGTGAAGTGCAGCAAATTTATGGTCGCTTGGAGGTACACAGGTCATAAAGTATTCCCTAACTATATCCTCATAGTCTTTAATTGCAGTTTCCATATCTGTATAAACTACACCTTTTTTAACTAAGTCTTCTCTAATGCTATGGTAAACAACCTCTGAGTCGTACTGTGCTCCTACTCCTGCAAGTGAAGTCCTTTCTGCTTGTGGTATTCCGAGCAAATCAAAGGTCTTCTTTATGTCCTCGGGCACTTCCTCCCAGGTTCCCTTCAAATCTGTATCAGGCTTAACATAGGTTACTATATTTTCTATGTCAAGTTCTGAAATATCCGGCCCCCATGGTGGAACTTGAATACTGTTATATAGCTCTAATGATTTTATCCTGAAATCAGTCATCCACTGAGGTTCATTTTTTTCCTTTGAAATTTCTCTAACTATTTCTGATGTCAAACCACTGTCTGCCTTGTAACTATATTTAAATTCATTTTTAACGTCGTATATACCTCTATCTAATTCTTCTATATAGGTTTTCTTTCTTATTTTTTCTTCCATTTTTTATCCCTCCTATATAGATTAAGCTTTAAAGGCTTCATATCCATTAGCTTCAATTTCCTTAGCTAAGGAGAAGTCTCCTGTCTTAACTATTTTTCCGTCTACCATTATATGCACAAAATCTGGCTTTAAATAATCTAAGATTTTATTGTGATGAGTTATTATGACTATTGAATTCTCACTATTTTTTAGGGCATTAACTCCTTGAGATACAATTCTGATAGCATCAACGTCTAGGCCTGAATCCGTTTCGTCTAGTATGGCAAGCTTTGGTTCAAGTATTGCCATTTGAAGTATTTCATTCTTTTTCTTTTCTCCACCAGAAAAACCTTGATTTAAATATCTTTGGGCATATTCTTCCTTCATTTCTAGAAGTTCCATTTTCTCTTTTAAGGCCTTCTTAAAAGCCATAACCTTTAAAGGCTTTCCTGTTACAGCTATCTTTGCAGTTCTTAAGAAATTTTCAACTGTTACTCCGGGGATTTCTTCAGGATATTGGAAGGATAGGAATAAGCCCTTTTTTGCTCTTTCATTAGCTTTAAGCTCGTTTAAAACTTCGCCTTCAAATATCATTTCACCCTCAACTATTTCGTACTTTGGGTGTCCCATTAAAGTATTAGCAAGGGTAGATTTTCCTGCTCCATTTGGTCCCATAATAGCATGAACCTCCCCTTTTCCAATCTCTAGGTTCAATCCCTTTAAAATGTCTTTTCCTTCTATTTGAGTTTTTAGATTTTCTATCTTTAATAGCTTATTTTCCATAAATATATCTCCTTATATCCGACTATTTTACTATGATTTAATTGTAAAATAAATTTCCAATCTTTACTGTGATTGAAATCAAATTTTATTATTTAATATTATTATATCCGATTATTTCACTCTGAATTCATCTTATATGTATATCCTACTATTTTGCTCTGGATTAGTCAAGATACCTTAAAGAATTAACAATTAAAAATTAACAATAAACAATTGAATGAAAAAAATCCCCTTTGGGGATTTTTGAATTGAAGGCGCTTCGCACCGTATTAAATTTAAGTTTTGCAGCGCAAAACCTCCTTCAATTGTTAATTGTTCATTGTTAATTATTCATTAAATATACAACTTGCCACTTGCCACGTGGGTGGCACTATTATCTCACTTGGCTTCCTGTTGGCAGATCTCCTGGAATACTTACTGTAAACAGCTTGCTGTCATCATCGGTTGAAGCTGCAAGTATCATGCCTTGTGAAAGCTCTCCTCTAAGAGCTACTGGTTTTAGGTTTGCAACTAAAACTACATATTTGCCTACTAAGTCTTCTGGCTTGTAGTATTGTGCAATGCCTGAAACTACCTGTCTTTCTTCTCCTGCTAAATCAACCTTAAGTTTTAGAAGTTTCTTTGCTCCCTTGATTGGCTCGCAAGCTAGAACCTTAACTACTCTTAAATCTATTTTCTCGAAGTCATCTATTGTTATTTCTTCCTTTAGAGGCTGACAAGCTACCTTTGGTTCTTCCTTAACTTCTTTAAGCGCTTCCAGCTCTTTTAGCTTAGCTTCTACATCAATTCTTGGGAAGATAACCTCTCCTTTTTTAACTTTTGCATTTGCTTCTGTTCCGTCAAAGGCTGATAAGGAATCCCAAGCTGTCAGGTTTACACTTAACTGCTCGTTTATCTTCCCCGATGTGTTTGGCAGGAAGGAGGATATTAAAACAGATGTAAACCTTAATGTTTCTGCTAAATTGTAGAGAACCGTTCCCAATCTTTCCTTCTTGCTTTCGTCCTTAGCAAGTATCCAAGGAGTTGTTTCATCTATATACTTGTTTGCTCTTCTTATTAGTGTCCAAATTTCAGCCAAAGCTTCTGGAATTCTAAGTTTATCAATAAGAGTCTCTACCTTCTTTGGAGTATCAAGAGCTAACCCTATTAGCTCATCATCTATAACTTCCTTGGCTGTAGGAGCCGGCATAACTCCATCAAAATACTTTTCAATCATTGCTACAGTTCTTGATAAAAGGTTTCCTAAATCATTAGCTAAGTCTGAATTTATCTTCTTAATGAATATTTCATTGTTGAATAATCCATCTGAACCAAAAGGTATTTCTCTTAACAGATAGTATCTTATAGCATCAACGCCAAAATGCTCAGCTAAAACTACTGGGTCTACAACATTCCCCTTAGATTTTGACATCTTTCCGCCATCTACTAGCAGCCATCCGTGTCCAAACACCTGCTTTGGAAGAGGTATATTTAAAGCCATCAGCATAATCGGCCAATAAATAGTGTGGAATCTTAAGATATCCTTTCCTATTAAATGAACATCTGCTGGCCAGAATTTTGAGTATAATTCAGTATCTACATTATTATTATAGCCAAGGGCAGTTATATAGTTTGATAAAGCATCAACCCAAACATAAACTACATGACCAGGATCAAATTCTACTGGGATGCCCCAATTGAAGGTAGTTCTTGAAACGCATAGGTCCTGAAGTCCTGGTCTTAGGAAGTTATTAAGCATTTCATTTTTTCTTGACTCTGGCTGAATAAACTCTGGATGAGTTTCTATATATTCTATAAGTCTGTCAGCATATTTTGACATTTTAAAGAAATAAGCTTCCTCAGTTTTCTTTTCAACAGGTCTTCCGCAGTCTGGACAGTTTCCATTAACAAGTTGAGTTTCAGTCCAAAAGGATTCACAAGGTATGCAGTAGTGACCTTCATAAGAGCTTTTGTATATATCCCCTTGTTCATAAAGCTGGTTAAATATCTTTTGAACAGCCTTTTCATGATAATCATCAGTTGTTCTTATGAATTTATCATAGCTTATGTTCATAAGCTTCCAAAGCTCTTTTATTCCTGCTACAATTTCATCAACGTATTGTATTGGAGTAACTCCCTTGCCTTCCGCAATTCTTTGTATCTTTTCACCATGCTCATCTGTTCCAGTTAAGAAAAATACCTCATAGCCTGTTAGTCTCTTAAATCTTGCAAGAGCATCAGCTGCAACTGTTGTATAAGTATTGCCTATATGAAGGTTTGCTGATGGATAGTAAATTGGTGTTGTGATGTAATATGGTTTCTTTGTCATATTAATCTCCTCCTGTTTAATATTTTAATCTTTTCCATTTTTCATTTTGCTATGCATGGCTGAAAGGCAGCATTCCTAAATGCAATGCCTTCAGTAAAATAAAAAAGCCCCTATGCAGAAAAATCTACATAGAGACGTAATATACGTGTTACCACTCTAATTCATATCTATATCGCCATAGATACCTCACTAAGTGACTCCACCTGCATCATAAGCTCAGTTTTTATCACCCTGCAATATAACGGTTGCTGCCGTATTGCCCTACTTTTCTTCAGGCGCTCTGCTCAGGGGCCATGTTCACAAGCTTCCATACCGCTGGCTTTCACCTGACCCAGCTCTCTTTGTGGTACTTTCCTTTGCTACTCTTCCCATCAATGCATTTATTTATATATTATAATATTCCAAACAGATTATTATGTCAAGAAATTCTTCATATCTCTATCATTTTCTGGGCAACACTTTATAATCAATGTATTTGTTGTTATATTATAATCTTATTGCTACATTTTAAACAAATCCTCGATCTCTTTCTCAGTCATTTGAGAAATCAAACTTTCTTCGTTGCTTTCCTCACTCATGATAGACTTAATAATATCCTTCTTCTTTTCCTGAAGATTATATATCTTTTCTTCAATCGTTCCCTTGGCAATAAGCTTAATAACTTCAACAGTTTTCTGCTGACCAATTCTGTGAGCTCTATCCGTCGCCTGATCCTCAACTGCCGGATTCCACCAAGGGTCAAAGTGAATTACTACATCTGCTCCAGTAAGATTTAGGCCTGTTCCCCCTGCTTTTAGAGAAATCAAAAATATATTGCCCTTACCTTCGTTAAACTGCTTAACCATTATTCCTCTGTCTTCAATTTTAGTCTGTCCATCCAGATACATATATTCGATACTGCTTTTCTGAAGTCTTTTTTCAATATTCTTTAGTACTGTAGTAAACTGCGAGAACAGAAGAATTCTATGACCCTCATTTATACTTTCCTCCAGTATGCTGTCAAGAGCTTCCAACTTTCCGCTTTCACCCTTAAAATTTTCAACAAATACTGAAGGATCGCAGCAAATTTGTCTAAGCCTGGTTAAGGTAGCCAGTATTTTTATCTTGCTTTTGTTAAATCCTTTTTGTTTTATTTCACTATCAATTTCAGCTTTTGCCTCAGCAATATAGGCGGCATAAAGCTTTTTCTGCTCATCGGTCATTTCAACTATAAGTTTATGTTCAATTTTAGGTGGCAGTTCCAATGCAACATCCTTCTTAAGCCTTCTTAAAATAAAAGGCTTTACATGTTTATTTAACTGCTCAAGCGCCATTGAATCCTTGTTTTTAACTATAGGAGTTTCATACTTCTTAAGAAATTTCCCGTGAGAAAGCAAATATCCAGGCATTAAAAAGTCAAAGATGGACCAAAGCTCTGTAAGTGTATTTTCTATTGGTGTGCCAGTCAAAGCAAAGTACCCTTGAGCTTTAATCTCCTTAACTGATTGTGCATTAATGGACGAAGGATTTTTAATCTGCTGAGCCTCGTCTAAAATACAGTACCTAAACTTTATCTCCTTATATTCCTCAATATCTCTTCTAATAAGAGGATAGGAGGTTATAACTACATCGGCTTCCTCTATTTCACTTCTTTTTTCTTCCCTTTCATCCTTAGTTCCTGACACTACTAAAGCTTTTAAATTCGGAGCAAACTTTTCAATTTCGTTTTTCCAGTTATAAACTAAGGAGCTTGGTGCAACCACTAAAGATGGTTTTCTAGCTTCACCGTTTGCTATTATTTCCGACTCAATAAAAGCTATGGTCTGCAGGGTTTTACCAAGACCCATCTCATCAGCTAGTATTCCGCCAAAACCACAGCTTGCTAAAGTTTTAAGCCATTTAAAGCCAAATTTTTGATAGCCTCTCATTATACTTTCTAAATGCTCTGGCACTTTAAAATCTAAATCCTTAACCTCTTTAATATTATTAACAAGTTCCCTAAACTTCTTATTTCTCTCTACATAGGTCATGCTGCCGCTTTTTAAATTCTGATCCATATATAAAGCATTGTATTTTGAAAGTAAAATATTATCCTTTTCTAAATCTGAGTCCTTAATATCCAAGAACTCAACCATACTGCTAAAATCCTGAAGTTCTTTGCTTTGAAGTGCTACAAAGCCGCCTTTTCTAAGCTTGAAGTACTTTTTCTTTTGCTTTACGGCATTTAAAACCTCTTTTAGTTCACTTTTATCAATTCCTTCTATATTAAAGGAAAACTCCAGCAAATCCTCATCATTAAGCTTAATGCTGGACCGCACATTAGCAGAATTATATATCTTAATCCCCTTAAAGCTTTCTGAATAATAAACATCTGAAAGCTCCTGAAGCTTGGCTATCCCCTCGGATATGAAGTCCATTAAAGCCTCTTCTTCCTTTAATATAAACTTAGGTTTGTCCTCATAAAACCCCATGCTTTTAATTAGTCCTATAAACTGCAGCTCCTTATTCATGTCTCTTATAAGCACCTTGCCATCTTCAGCCTTTTCCTTTTCATTGGCAGGGTTTATTTGATGGCTTCCATATTCAAAGGCTGCACTAGCAGATATTCCTTCTGCTTCTTTATCAAGATAAACAATTATTTTTAAAGGCTCTTCTAAGAATCTGCCCTCGAGCCTTTTGTCTAAGTTTATCTTCTTGCTGATAGACTTCATAGTTGGAATGATATAAGAGGCCGCCTTGTCTATGTCTTCCTTTTCAAAGACAATTGTACCGGCTTTGGACTTAATAAGCTCATTATAAAAAGGAAGATACAGCTTTGACTGATAGCTGCTAGGGCGATATATATTATTTTTATATAAAAAATATGATCCATCGTTAGTAATTGGCATAGGCATTTCCTTGCCAGGTTCTATTACAAGAGAATCCTTTTTAAGCTTTAAGTCGAACTCTAGGGGAAGATCCTCCTCTAAAATCCACGTATCCTCTATAGTTAAGCCTTTTACTACTACATGTAGGCTTCTATGCTTTGCAATGTCAAAAAATCTCTTTACCTGTGTTTCTGTTAAATAAGCTTTCTTGCCTGATATTATTCCACTTGAATTGCCAAAGTATGTTCCAAAGCTGCTTTTCGCGGAAATACTTTTATCAATTTCATCTATTTCTATAAGAAGCTCAATTAGTCTTTTATCTATTTCATTAAAACCATGTATCCTAGGATCAAAGGTAAAATTTTTTCCAAATTCTAATTCCTCATCACTGATTATTGCATGGATAAAATCCCTCATGCTTCTAACAACATAGCTTCTCTCTTCACCTAATTTCAGCTCAATAGAATGTTTCTTTCCATAGTTCTCAAGTTCATATTTTACTTCCAAGTTAAGCTCTCTATAGTTATTATGATTATCGGTCATAATATTTTTCATATACTCTATAAACTGATTAGTCTTTGCGCTGCTTAGCGTACCATAGCGCCTCATAATGCTTTCCTTTTCTCTTCTCCACTTTAAAAGCACTGCAACTGTGTGCTTGCACATGCGCTCTGAGCTTTGAGCATATTCACAGTCACAAAAATACTTAATCCTTTTAGTTCTATCGTTTATCTCAACTTCAACCTCATAATTTTCACTTCCAAAGGAAGATTGAACTATAGAGTTTATTAATAAAACATCATCACCTGCTCCATCTTTTTTTTCAACCTCAGCCTCTATTCTTCTTACCTTATTTCTAAGGTACATATCCAAGCCTCTTGCAAATATGATATTGCCGCAGCTGTTTTTTAAATTTTGTTCATCTATGTCAAACATTTTTCTCTTCCTTTCAGCAGATAAAAAATATCCTAACTTATATTGTATACAAAAACTCTATTCAATAAAACAATAAATTGTTAAAAATATATTTGAAGATACTTGAGGAAGGAATTTTTTTCCCCATAGAGAATATATAATAATCACACCATAATTTGGAGAACATAAATTCATATGGTATTAGAAAGGGTGATTTTTAGATGTCTTTAGAAACAAATAAAGTTTATCACGGCTTTAGGCTTTTAGAACAAAAAAATATTGATGAAATCAATTCTACTGCACGCTTGTTCCAGCACGAAAAGAGCGGGGCAAGACTATTTTATCTTCAGAATGAGGATGACAACAAGGTTTTCTCCATAAGCTTTAGAACTCCGCCAGAGGACAGCACAGGACTTCCTCATATACTTGAGCATTCAGTTTTATGCGGTTCAAGAAAATTTCCAGCAAAGGAGCCTTTTGTTGAGCTAATTAAAGGTTCCTTAAATACATTCTTAAATGCAATGACTTTTTCAGATAAAACTATGTATCCTGTAGCCAGCAGAAACAACAAGGATTTTAAAAATCTTATGGATGTTTATCTTGATGCGGTTTTATACCCTAACATATACAAAGCTCCTGAAATATTCATGCAGGAAGGCTGGCATTACGAGCTGGACAGTAAAGAAAGCGAGCTTACCTACAAAGGTGTAGTATATAACGAAATGAAGGGAGCCTTCTCTTCGCCTGAGTCCATACTTATGCGAAAAGTTCAGGAATCTCTTTTCCCTGATACCCCTTATGGCTGTGAGTCAGGAGGAGACCCTGAATTTATTCCCGACTTGACTCATGAGCAGTTTACTGCTTTCCATAAAAAATACTATCATCCTGCAAACAGCTATATTTTTCTTTATGGGGATATGGACATACTTGAGCAGTTAAGTTTTATAGACAGCGAGTATTTAAAGAATTTTGATAAAATTCAAGTTGATTCAGAAATTCCTTATCAAAATCCTTTTAAAGAGGAAAGAAAGGTTGTTCTAGACTATCCTATTTCCGAAAATGAAAAAGAAGAGGATAAAGCCTTTCTAAGCTTAAACTTTGCAGTTGGCAATGCTACAAACAACGAGCTTTATTATGCCTTTGACATATTAGAGCATCTTCTGCTTGAAACACCTGCTGCTCCACTAAAAAAGGCGCTCATAGATGCAAATTTAGGAAAGGACGTATTTGGTTCCTATGATAACAGCGTACTTCAACCAACCTTCAGTG
>CAZMQY010000073.1:0-13321 GCA_964568335.1 uncultured Clostridium sp. | reverse complement strand
CATCAAAAATAGTTGTTTTTCCCGCGCCTGTAGGACCAGTAATTAAAAATATATTCTTCTCATCTAATGTTGTAAAATCAATAGTTTCCTTACTAGGATAAGGACCAAAAGCACTCATGGTTAGTTTAAGCGGTTTCATCTTACTTCATCCCCTCCTTGTCTACACCTTCAATAACTTCCTTCACTATATTAAGCTTCTCATCTGTCAGATCTCTGCCCATAATAGATTTATAAAACTCCTCAAAAAGCTGTAGCTTTGATTTATCTTTATACCCATTAGAAGCTGAAGTTCTGCTATCTTCTCTTAAATTTTTTTCTTCCCTGTGCAGTCCCATTATGTTAGGATAAACCGCTCTCAATTTAGAAATTGGATCTATAAGTTCTTCCTCATCCGTTAGTATTGCATATATATAATCCTCCACATTTTCTTTAGTATAAACCTCAGGTAAAGTAAGCTGGGCAATAGGTCCTTTTATAATTCTCATATCTCTTCTAGGTATAAGTTCTCTTTGATTTACTGAAACCTCACCCTCTTTGTCTATCTCAACAATAGTAACAGCTTTTTTATGCTTTACTTCTGAAAAGGAATATTTGAGTAAGGATCCTGCGTATCTTATTCTATTACTGCCTACCTTTTGCGGCCCATGAAGATGTCCAAGTGCAGTATAGGTAAAGTCTTCAAAATATTCTCCGTTTATTAAATCAGTTCCGCCTATGCTAAGTGGTCTTTCTGAATCCGACACCTGCAGTCCTGATCTAATTCCTTCCCCTTCACCATCTGCTGAAACTTCCTTCATAAAAGTTACATAACCATGAGCTATTAAAACGCTTCTTTCCCCTTCATATCTAGAAGCCTTTATTTTGCCTGTAACTTTCTTCATAGCAATATCATGATTACAAATTTCATCATCCTGAAGTATATGTTTTATTTCTCGCGGGTCACCATAAGGAAGCAAGTAAAAACATACTTCCCCATGCTCATCCTCAAGTGCAACCTTTTTAACCTCACAATCAACCATACCTGCTATATGTAAGCCGTTGTTCGTAAAAATCCTGCTTCCAAAGGATAGTCTTTCCGCACTGTCGTGATTGCCTGCAATAGCTAATATAGGTATTTTAAGCTCTAAAAGTATTTTGCTAAAAACCTCATCTAAAAGTTCTACTGCCTCTACAGGAGGAATACTTCTATCATATAAGTCGCCTGATATTACTAATGCATGAGGCTTTTCGTCTTTTATAACATCAATAAGTTGTCCAAGAATAAATCGCTGATCTTCTATCATGCTAAATTCATTTACTATCTTACCTATATGCCAATCACCTGTATGAATTATCTTCATTAACTATCACTCTCCTAAAAAACTTCCATAAGACTATATGTTCGCTATCTATATAATAAATCCTTCTTATTAATTATGGAAGTGATATATTTTTTCCAGTTATACAGGTAAAATAGTATTAGATACTGCTGCAATTACTTACAAGGAGTGATTTTGTTATGAAAATTGGTTTGGCACAAATGAATATGTCCTTTGAAGATAAACCTGTTAATTTTAAAAAATGCATATCCTTTTTAAAGCAAGCTAAAGAAAAGTCCGTAGATTTAATCCTCTTTCCTGAGATGAGCCTTACTGGTTTCTCAATGAATGTGGAATTAATCGGAGAAGAAAATAACGAAGCTATCAATTGGCTAAAAAAACACGCCATTGAATTTGGTTTTTTCATTGGCTTAGGTCATGTAGATAAAGCTAATAATAAGGGATTAAATAAATTTACAATTGTTTCTCCTGAGGGCAAGATAGCCTGCAGCTATACAAAAATCCATCCTTTTTCCTTCAGCTTAGAAGATAAATTTTATGAAGGCGGGGAGGAAATTGTATATACTGAAATCAAAGGACTCAATGTAGCTCCGTTTATTTGTTATGACTTAAGGTTTCCTGAAATTTTCCAGATAGCCTCTAAGAAAGCTAATTTAATAATTGTTGCTGCTAATTGGCCAAAGCTAAGGCGTGACAACTGGATTACTCTACTAAAGGCAAGAGCTGTTGAGAATCAGTGTTATGTAGCTGGAGTAAATGCAGTTGGTGTTATCAATGGTCTTGAATATTCAGGTGATTCAATGATTATTGACCCTACAGGAAGAATTATTGCTGAAGCTTCTGATAAAGAACAGCTTATTATAGCCAATATAAATATTGAAGAGGTTGTAAGTTATAGAAACAGCTTTCCTCTAAAGCAGGATAGAAAGGAAGCCTTATACTCTATACTTAAAGCTAAGAGGCAATAAGAAAAGCACTAGAAAGTTATAAACTATGGCTATCTAGTGCTGATTTTTTATTAAAACATTTTATTCTATAAAGTATCCTGTATTTTCGATGCATTGTTTAACTTTTTCTGCATCGGCCGGTGCATTGAAGGCTACCTCTATAGTTCCTCTGGCTAAATCAACATTAGCCTTTTGAACTCCTTCAATTTTATCTAACGCATTAAGCACCTTTGTTTTACTCTCAGAATTAACAAGTCCTGAAACATTGTAATGTACACTCTTCATATAAAGTACACCTCTTTCAACTTTAATTACAGTATTAGTATGAAAAGAAGTGAAAAATTTTATCCTTTAAAAATCTGCTTTATATATTCGATTTTATAGCCACTTAAGGTAAGTAAGAGCTGTGACGGCAGATAAAATAACCATATTAGAAAGCCAAAAATAAACTCATTAGTAAAATTATAAAGTCCCACATTTATATCGCACAGGAAAAACAAAGTCATTCCTGTGATTATTAAACATTTTCTGGTCTTTAACGCAAGGTACAAGCTAGTAAAAAGAATGCCCCCATAAACTGCACCTTCAGTCATATATTCCATTTCAAAAGTTGCTGGATTTATTTTATACAAAAATGATATTATATAAACAATACCTAAAGAAGCTGTTAAAAATACTTTGTATATATTCATATTTGCCATGCGGTAATGCCTTGCTATGTAAATGATTTGTACAAAGCAAAAGCAAAGAATTCCATACTTGTAACTATCTTTTATGACTAAAAAATAATCTGCTATAACAGTAAAAAATCGTGCTACCTGTACTAAGCATTTATCTGCTTTATCTATTCTTTCAGAACCTATTGATAGACTAATAATGAAACAAAGTATTATTGCAGAGTACTTTAGATGTAAAGAATATACTATACCTATATTATAATTAGCAGCGTCAATATACAAAAAGCCAATATATATTACTAGCATTAAAAATGACATGCTTTTAACTATAATTTTTCTGTTTAACAATGATACATTCATAATATTCACCAATTTATATATATTTAACTCAGCTGTAATAGTATTCCTTTCACTTTTTAAAAATACTCTGTTATAATTTTAGATGATTAAAATTGTTCGATTAGCGAGGATAAAAATATAAATGAACAGATTTAAAAAAGTCTATATTGAAATAACTAATGTATGCAATTTAAAATGCGAGTTCTGTCCTGTTACTAAAAGAAGTGCAGAACTTATGAACATAAGAAGTTTTGAGGATATTCTGTCTCAAGTTAAGGAATATACAGATTATATATATCTTCATGTAAAAGGTGAACCTCTCTTACATCCAGAATTAGATAAATTTTTAGATGCGGCTGCAGCTCATGATTTAAAAGTTAATCTGACTACCAACGGCACCTTAATAAACAAGGTTAAAGACAAAATAATAAGCAAAAAGGCTCTAAGACAAATTAACTTTTCACTACACAGCTTTGATGCCAATGATTTGAGTTTTTCTCTTAATGATTATCTTAATAATATTATGCATTTCACCCTTGAAGCAGCAAGTAATACTAATATTATAGTTTCATACAGGCTGTGGAATTTAGAGGAAGATATAAAAAGCATAGAAAAGAATAGACACATATTGGCTATTATCGAAAAAGCCTTAGGTCTTGATTTCAAAATTGAGGATATTCTTTTAGATAATCGAGGAATAAAGCTGTCTAAAAATATATATTTAAATGCAGCAGAGCGCTTCCAGTGGCCTGACAAGAAGCTTGATGAAAGTTATGACTGCGGCTTTTGCTATGGTCTTAGAGATCAAATTGCCATTCTTGTTGACGGTACAGTAGTTCCTTGTTGTCTAGATGGTGAAGGTGTAATCAATTTAGGAAATATTAAACAAAATAAATTTTCAGACATTATTGACGGTGAAAGAGCTAAAGCTATTTATGATGGTTTTTCAAATCGCAAGGTAGTTGAGGAATTATGCAGAAAGTGCGATTATAGACGAAGATTTAATTCCAGGCAAGGAGCCTAAAAGCTCCTTGCCTTTTTTGTACTTAAAACTTCTATTCTACACATACTAAAACAAACAGATTTGTTACAACACAAGGAGGACATAAAATGCGTATAAGACTTGGCTACGTTGCAATAGCACTTAATCTTCCCAAGGTTACCTCATCAAGCTCAGTAACTTATACTAACTATAAAAAATTAATTAGTGATGATCAAAAGCTTAATAAACTAAAGCAAGTTACTCTATCTAACTTAGATGATTTATATAAAATACTCCAATATAATGTGGAACATCAAGTCCATTTTTATAGAATAACCTCCGCACTTGTTCCCTTAGCTACGCATCCTGAGGTAGTAAACTGGAATTATAGAAAAATTTTTAAGACCGACTTTTCCAGACTTGGTAAATTTATAAGAGATAATAATATGAGAATCGATACACATCCTGATGAATTTAACGTTTTAAACAGCATTAGAGAAGAAGTTGTACAAAGTTCTGAAAGAAATCTGTGGAGCCATGTACATCTCTTTCAAGACATAGAATATCCTAATGGAAAAATGGTTCTTCATATTGGCAGTGCTCAGGGGGGGAAAGAGGAAGCCATAAGTCGATTCTTAAATAATTTCAAAAAATTGCCTAATGAAATAGCTTCAAGGCTTATACTTGAAAATGATGATAAGACCTTTACAGCTTGTGAAGTATTATCAATCTGTAATAAGATTAATAACCCAATTGTTTTTGATGTGCACCATCATATGTGCAATAACAGTGGTGAAACTGTAGAAAGTCTCATATCTGATATATTTGCAACATGGAACAATCAGCCTTTGCCTGCTAAATTTCACTTTTCCACACCTAGAGAAACTGATAAAGACAGGAAACACGCTGATTTTATTAATTCCCATGACTTTGTAAACTTTGTTGAACTTTGTAAGCCTTTGAATAAAGATTTTGATATTATGCTAGAAGCTAAAAAAAAGGATCAGGCTCTATTTCAGCTTGTGAAAGATATAAAAGCTATTAGACCTAATTGGAAATGGATAGATAATACAACACTAGAAGTTTAATTATAGTATTTAACTGTTGCTTTCGCTTAAAATAATATAGAATATTTGTTTTATAGGAGGGTGCATTATGAGCAAAAAATCAAATGACCACAACAAAAATAACTTTGATAAGAACAAAGATTCTGGAGCACAAAATGAAAAAAGAATAGAACAGCTTATAAGTTTGGTAGATAAGCATACTAGAACAGAAAGACATCTTGAGCAGCATTCTGATATTGCAGCTCCAGAAGCTATAGCCCATTCAGAGGAAATACAAAATCAAAGAGAACAGGAAATTGAGAACCTTAAAAATGTTATAGCTCACGGAAAGCATGTAAATGTAGACGAGGAGACAAACCTTCAAAGAAACTATGAATTTACCAATAGCTATCTTGAAGCTAACAGCGATCGAATGGATAAGGAAACTCTTGAAAAAACAAAAGAAAAACAACAAAATAGAGAAGAGCATATGAATAATATGTTTAAATAAAATAATATTAAAAATCCTAGGGTAATTAAACTCTAGGATTCTATTTTTTTAATCTAAAATAAAATTCGGGAGTATCATCTGTTATAGCTTTAAATTGATATCCTAAATTTTTATAGTAATCAATTATCATAGGAAGCGCCTTAGCTGTTGTATTATTAGTTTGATCGCAGTGAAGCAATAAAAAAACCTTTGAATTGTAACCACCTACTACCTTATGAGCCTCCTTTACTAGCCTCTCACTGGATATGTTATAATTTAACCCATCAGATAGACTTGCATTCCAATCGTATATTCGGAATTCTTTCTCATGTAATTTTTTTAGCAAGCTAGCATTTAAATAAGGCTTGCTGCCTCCAGGAAATCTAATAGCTTTAGGCACAAATCCTACAACTCTCTTAACCTCTTCACCTGTGTCCACCATCTCTTTTATAAATCTCTCATGGCTTGAATATATTTCCTTATATTTATGAGTGTATGTATGAAGACCTATGGAATGACCATCTTTATTAACTCTTTTCAAAATATCCTCTCTGCCCTCTATCTTATTTCCAACGACAAAGAAAGTGGCTTTAACACCTTGTTCCTCTAAAATGTCTAGGATTTTGTTAGTTATTATATAGCTAGGACCATCATCAAAGGTCATATATATTACTTTTTCTTCTCCATAGGGATCTGCCTTTACAGAATTAGTAGATGCAAAATAAAAACAAACATAAAAAATAATGGTATATATATAAATTAATCTGTTTTTTTTCATAATTAATCCTCCTCTAAGTCATAGGGATTGGTTTTTTGACTTTCATAGCAATAAAATATTATTAAAAGGTTCCTATTTTAGCATTCCCGTATTTTTTAAATTTAGAAGCTAGTTTTAGAAATATAATTCACTTTATTAATCAACATTTTGCCTCTTTATTAATAATATATGATATGATATATTGTATATTGTATAACATATATAATTAAATGTGCGTATTATTTGGAGGTATTATTATGAATTTGGTTTTATTAGGTCCCCCAGGGGCAGGCAAAGGTACACAATCAAAGCTTATAAGCGAAAAATATAATATACCACATATTTCTACTGGGGATATGTTTAGAAGAAATATATCGGAGGGAACTACTCTCGGAAAGCTTGCAAAGGAATATATGGATAAAGGCGAATTAGTGCCTGACAATATTACAATAAAAATGATTCAGGAACGTTTAAGAAAAGAGGACTGCAAGAAAGGTTTCTTGCTTGATGGCTTTCCTAGAACAGTTTCACAGGCCGAAGCTTTAGAAAGCATATTAAAATATGATGGATTATGCATCGATAGAGTTTTATTCATTACTGTACCAAATGAAGTTATTATTGAGAGAAATGCAGGAAGAAGAATTTGCTCCAGCTGCGGCTCAAGCTTCCATGTGAAATTTAAACCTTCCAAGCTTAGGCATAAATGCGAGCATTGCCTTGGAGAATTAATTCAGAGAGAAGATGATACCTTTTCTGCTCTAACTAAAAGACTGGCTGTTTATAAATTGCAAACAAATCCTCTTATAACCTACTATAAGCATAAGGGCCTGCTGTCAATGATAGACGGGACATATTCTGCTGAGGTTGTTTTTGAAAATATTATAATGACTATGGAATATTCAATAACATTACAGCAGGGAGTTTAAGCCCTGCTGTTTTCCATTTTAGCATATATACATATTTTACATATATTAGGGAAGAATATACTGGTGTAATTTAGTATTTAAACATGGAGGTACATAAAATGAAAAGTTTACAAGGAACCAAAACTGCTGAGAACTTAGCTAAAGCCTTTGCAGGAGAATCACAGGCAAGAAACAGATATACCTTCTACGGAAAGGTTGCAGAACAAGAAGGACACATGCATATTTCGAATGTATTTTATGAAACCGCTAATGAAGAAAGAGCTCACGCTAAAGTATTTTTTGATTTTTTAATTCAAGGCCTTGGAAAAGCTCATATAAAAGTAGATGCTGATTATCCAATAGGCTTTGGAAACACTGAACAAAACCTTCAGTATGCAGCAGAAGGTGAAAAGGAAGAGTGGGGCAGTCTATATCCACAATTTGCAGATATAGCTAAGCAGGAAGGCTTTCCAGAGGTTGAATTTGCTCTAAGAAAAATAATCCAAGTCGAAACCACTCATGAGAAGAGGTATCTTGACCTTATGAATGCTCTTAAAGATGGTACATTATACAAAAAAGAAGCAAATCAGTACTGGAAATGTATTAATTGTGGCTTTATATTTGAAGGACTGGAAGCACCTAAAGCGTGTCCAGCATGCAAGTTCCCTCAAGGCTGGTTCCAAATAGCATATAATTTCAAGCCTGAGGCTAAATAAAAAAGTATAAAAGGACCGCATAGAAAGCGGTCCCTTTAATTTTTACATATTAGCATATAACTGAGCAAGCTTTAATATTACATCAACTGCCTTTTCCATTGAAGAAACTGGAACATATTCATATTTGCCGTGGAAGTTCAAACCTCCAGCAAATATATTTGGTGTTGGCAGCCCCATGAAGGATAATCTTGCTCCGTCTGTTCCTCCCCTAATTGGTCTAACAAGAGGTTTAACTCCAGCAAGCTCCATAGCCTTTACTGCATTATCTACAACATGCATAACTGGCTCTATCATTTCTCTCATGTTCTTATATTGATCTTTTATTTCTATTACAACTCTGTTAGGATACTTCTTATTAAGCTTTTCAGCAAGTTCTGTCATATGCTGCTTTCTCTTTTCAAAGCTTTCCTTGTCAAAGTCTCTTATTATATAGCTAAGCACTGTACTTTCTACATCACCATTTATAGAATTTAAGTGGTAGAAGCCTTCATAGCCTTCTGTAGCCTGTGGTGTTTCATTCTCTGGAAGAGAAGCTATAAATTCATTTGCAATAAGCATAGAGTTAACCATTTTATTCTTTGCATAGCCTGGATGAACATTTCTTCCGTAGATAGTTACCTTGGCTCCTGCGGCATTAAAATTTTCATACTCTAGTTCACCAACTGCTCCACCATCCATAGTATAAGCCAAATCTGCACCAAACTTTTGAACATCAAAATGGTTTGGTCCTCTTCCTATTTCCTCGTCTGGTGTAAATCCTATCTTAATTGTTCCATGAGGAACTTCAGGATGCTCAATTAAGTATTCTACCGCAGTAATTATCTCAGCAATACCAGCCTTATCATCAGCACCAAGAAGTGTTGTTCCATCTGTAGTAATAAGTGTTTCTCCTATGTAGTCCTTTAGCTCTGGCATTTCTGCTGGAGAAAGTGTTACTTCATCATTAAGCTTTATATCTTTGCCATCATAGTTCTCAACAAAGCGCGGCTTAACATTAGCCCCTGACATATCTGGACTAGTATCCATATGAGCTATAAAGCCTATAGTTGGAACTTTCTTGTCTATATTTGATGGAAGTGTAGCCATTACATACCCATTTTCATCAACTGATACATCTGAAAGCCCTAACTGCTCCAGCTCTTTTCCTAATTCCTTAGCTAAAACTAGTTGACCTTGGGTGCTAGGCACTGTTTCAGAAGCGTCATCAGCCTTTGTGTCAAATTTTACATACTTAATAAATCTTTCTACTACTTTACTCATCATTTATGTCCTCCTCTATAGTTCCATTGCTGGTTTATATATTTTTCTGTTCTCAAGTGAATAAACCTTCTCGGAAAAGCTTCCCTTTTCCACTTCACTTGTAACCCTTTTCATATCATACATCCTGGCATCTATTATGTCAAGATGGTGTAAAAGCTCTGCCTCTGGAAACATAGGTCTTACCGGGCTTCCAAATTCTGGCTCATAATGGTGGGATAAAATCATATGCTGCAGCAGCATAACCACTTCTTTACTTGCCCCTACATTTTCAGCTACTACTTCAACCTTTTTTATTCCCTGGGTAATATGCCCCAGAAGCTGACCTTCTACCGTATAATCGCTTACTATACCAAGCTCGCTTGCTTCCATTTCTTCAAGCTTAGCTATATCATGCAGCATAATTCCAGCATAAAGCAAGTCCTTGTTTATAAAGGTATATATTTCGCAAAGCTTCTCCCCTGCTCTAAGCATGGTCAATACATGATATAAAAGTCCAGCCTTAACAGCATGATGATTTTTCTTTGCAGCAGGATAATGCATAAGCTTATCCTGCTTTTCCTTTAGTATTATGCTTACTATATTTTTTATATCCTCATTCTTCATATTGCTTATATATTTAAATATTTCTGCATACATAAAGTCAGGCTCTAAAGGTGCCACTGGAACAAAATCATCTATTTTAACTCCATCTGAAGCTACAGTTTCTCTAAGCTTTTCTATTTTAAGCTGTAGGCTATTCATCCATGTAGACACTGCGCCTCGGACCTTAATCAGCATATTGCCATAGTATTTATCCTCATCACCTTCAGAAAGCTCCCAAAGCTTTGAATTTATCTCTCCTGTTTTATCTCCTAGAGTAAAATCCAAATACTTCTTACCGTTCGAAGAGGTCTTAAGCTCTACAGACTTAATTAAGAAAAAACCATCTACCCTTTCACCAGATTGAAACTCATTTATCTTTTTAAAATCCATAAAATTCTCCCTTCATAAATTTTTAATCATACCTAATTATAGCACCATTGCTGAAGAGATAAATATATTTTTCTTTAACAGTTTCCCCAGTAATCCTTCTTAAGGCTTCTGCATAATAATAAATCTGTTTTTCATATCTTTCTTTTATCTCCCCCATATTTTCTTCTGTGGCATAATCCGTTTTATAATCTAAGAGGACTATGCCATCCTTTTCTCTGAAATAACAGTCTATTACACCTTGAAGCAGAGTCATCTCATCTTCATAAAGCTCCTTTGGAAGATCCTCGTAAACTTCAGTACTCTTAAGCCTCATATAAAAAGGTATCTCTCTTCTTAAATCTCTGTCAAAATCCTTGACTCTTAGCATTCTGCTGCCTATGGTAGAATTAAAGAATCTTACTATGCTCTTTATGCTAACTGACAGGGCCTGTTCTTCAGTAAGAAGTTCCTTCTTTACCATTTTCCTTACTTGATCGCTAATTGCATTATAGTCTGCTGCCATTCTTAAATCCAAATGCTGCATAACAAAATGCACTATGGTTCCTCGTTCTGCTCCAGACAAGCCTTTCTGCTCTTCTAAAAACTTAGGCTTTTTAGAAAGCTTTGGGGTGAGCATGTTTGAGGTTAAGGAATCATCAATAGTTTCATTAGCTAGTCTCTTAAGCTCAGTTACGGAGAACTTGGCAGGTATTTTTGCTGATTCCATAAATTTATACTTCCAGTTGAGCCTTCTATGAATTTCTTCCTTGTACTCGCTTGTTGGCTTATCTAATACAAGACTTTCAAGATAATTGCAGGAAAGTTTCTTCTCTTCTGTATCCTCAACTGCCTGGTTATTGTTATCCCCGAGTATATCTTGTTTACTCCACATTTTAGTTATCCAATGTGAATTATCCTTTATAAGCTCCCCTGCTTCATAGTCCTCTACTCCAGCTAACAATCTTATTTCCTTCCCATCCACATGCTTAGCTACAGCTGGACCTATCCAGTCAAGATAAGACTTCCCCTTTAATATACTGTACTCTGGTACTTTATCACTGTCCTTTTCAATATTGCTCCACCATTTTGCGCAGGTATCCTTAAGCTTCTTAACAGTTCCCGTAATAATAAGCTTTTCCTTTGCTCTAGTGAAGGCAACATAAAGAATTCTCATCTCTTCAGATAGGGTTTCACGCTTTATCTTTCTTCTTAAAGCAAGCTTAACTATAGTTGGATAGGAAATTCTCCTGTCAGGATCCACGTAATCCGGGCCTATTCCAAGGTCCTGATGGAAAAGAATATTTCTATTTACGTCCATTAAGTTAAAATTCTTACCACTTCCTGCTAGTATAACTACAGGAAACTCAAGTCCCTTGCTCTTATGAATGCTCATGATTCTAACTACATCTTCATTTTCCCCTAATATTTTGGCACTGCCCATATCTCCGCTGCTTGTTCTTAATCTATTTATAAAGTTCACAAAATTAAACAGCCCTCTATAGCTTGTTTGCTCAAACTGTCTTGCTCTTTCAAATAAAATTCTAAGGTTAGCCTGCCTTTGAATTCCCCCAGCCATAGCACCAGCATAGCCGTAGTAGCCTGTATCAGTGTATAGATACCATATTAGTTCATCAATAGGTGTATGAAGCGCCTTGTTTCTCCAGATCTCAAGTGTTTCTAAAAATTCTGCAGTCTTTCTAATCAAAGCTTCATCCTTTTCCTCTGAAGGTTCTTCAGTAAATTTTTTAAGAGCCTGATAAAAAGGCAGCTTCTTATCCGCAAGTCTAATATCTATTAGCTCCTCTGGAATAAATGCGAATATTGGCGAACGCAGCACAGCAATAAGTGGAATATCCTGCAGTGGATTATCTATTATTTGAAGCAGCGACATCATAGTTCTAATCTCTATAGTGTCGAAATACCCGCTGCCTGTATCTGCGTAGACTGGGATACCCTCTATTCCAAGTTCTTCTACAAATATTGGAGCATAATCCTTTGTCGCACGAAGAAGAATAACTATATCTCTAAATTGAACCGGTCTGTAGCTTTCATCTCTCTTATCGAAAACCATAAATCTTTTTTCCTCGGTTTCACTTATAAGCTCTTTTATTCTTTTTGCTACAACTCTTGCTTCAAGCTGAATGTTATCCAAGTCCTCCTCTTCAGTATCCTCTTCCCCTGAGGCTTTGTCTTCCTCATTTTCAACCATCTCAACCGAGCTGCTCTCAAGCTTTTCAATAAGGTGAAGCTCCACTGGGCCACCATTTACAATCTCAATATCCTCAGAGACTTTATAGTCGGCCCCCAGGTTCAAAGCTTCCTCCTCAGTATACTCAAGCTCTCCAACGGTTTTAGACATCACCGTCTTAAATATATAGTTAACTCCATCTATAACCTGTTCACGACTTCTAAAGTTTTTATATAGGGTTATTACTCTATTCTCTGATCCCTGCTCCCTTGAGTAATTTTCATATTTTTCAAGGAAAAGTCCCGGTTCTGCTTGCCTGAACCTGTATATGCTCTGCTTTATATCCCCAACCATGAACACATTGGGATTTTCAACAAGCTTTCTTGAAACCATGTTTACTATAACCTCTTGAACATTGTTACTGTCCTGATACTCATCTACAAGCACTTCATCAAAGTATTCTCTAAATTCAAGAGCTGTTTCAGAAGGGATTACATTTCCCTCCTCATCTACAGAGGTCAAAATACTTAAAGCCAAATGCTCCAAATCACTAAAATCTAGAAGACCTCTTTCTCTTTTCTTTGCCTTATATTTTTCATCAAAATTGAGTACAAGCTCTGCCAAGCATCTCATAACAGGATACAATTCTCTAAGCTTAGTCCCTATCTCATCGGGCTTAAATCTAAAGCTATCCTTCTTTATATTGTTTATCGCAGGCTTTATTCTCTTATTTCTAAATTCTTT
>CAZMQY010000072.1:7529-13450 GCA_964568335.1 uncultured Clostridium sp. | reverse complement strand
CTTTTGGAATACCCTATATGCTGGATCTCGGGGCCATAAAACTTGAGGATATAAAGGATACCGCATTTAGAGCACCATTGTGGCTTATGAATTACAGGCCTAGACTATTTACCAAAAATAGACGGCGTCAGGCTAGAAAAAGAAGTTAATACTCTAAATGGACTTTATAGGTCAGTTTGCGAGCGAAAGAGAGTACTCATAAACTGACCAGTGTTCTGAATGAAAGGAAGAATCTACATGAAAATCTCCCGAAAAGTTATGCTTATATCCTTAATAATAGGCAGTGCATTTCTTAATACCTCCTGTTGGAATTACAAAGATGTTGAAAGATATAATATTGTTATGGGCTTTGCAATCGACAAGGATTATAAAAACGGTGAATATATACTCACTGTAGAAATTGCAAGACCCGAAGCAGGTCAAAATCAAGCAAAATATAATTCCGATATCTATGAAAGTAAAGGAAGTACATTGTATGAAGCTATAAGAAATCTTATAGAAAGGGCAGGCAAGAAAACCTATTGGGCTCATGCTAAAATTGGAATTTTAAGCAAGGCTGTTATATCTGAGGATATATCTCCTATAATAGATATATTTTATAGAGATCCTGAAACAAGACCGGATATACTTATGCTAGTATCAAAAAAAGAAACCGCAAGGGAAATATTGGAAATAGGGTATAATCCAAATGAGTTGAGAACCACCAAATTGGAATATATATTGGAAAATGAACAAAGCATATCAAAATATCCTAGAACAGAATTTAAGGATATAGTTGATAATCTTGCTTCAAAGGAAAGAGCTATATTAATACCTTTAGTGGATGTAAAAAATGAAGACGGTAAGATAATGCCAGAAATTGCTGGAAGCGCTGTACTTAGGTATGATAAAGCTGCAGGATATTTAACAGGAGATGAAACACAATATGCATTATGGGTTATGGGAGAATTAAAGGGAGGAATATTCGTAGTACAAAATATAGCAGGAACAGATAGCAGTATTAGCTTTGAAATATCTAAAAATAAAACAAAGATAAAAGCAGATTATAAAAACGATGAACTTAGAATAAAGGTTCATGTAATTACAACTGTAGACATAGGTGAAGTTAGTGGAAATATAACTTTTTTAAAAGAAGAAGAGAAAAATAAAATTAGGGAATCTGCTGAGGAAAACTTAAAGAATAAGCTAGAATATATAGTAAAAAAAATGCAAAACGAATATAAAAGCGATGTATTTGATTTTGGTAATAAAGTGGAGATAGAAAATCCTAAGCTGTGGAAAAACCTAAAATCAAGTTGGAACGAAGAATTTGTAAGCCTGCCTGTAGACATTAATGTAGATTTAATGATTAAGGGAAGCGCAATGATTTCAAAACCTATAAAAGGAGAGAGTTAATTTATGAATATTTTGTATGTAATATTAATATATTTAGTTCTAACTCTTTTGGAAATAGTTTTAATGCTGAGAAGAAAGGAAAAAAAGCAGATTATAGCATATACCATCATTATGACAATACCTCTAATCCTTAGTATAAATATTGTAGTTGGCAGCAATATTCAAAGCATAGCCGCATTTACAAGAAAGCTGTTATTACCGCTATTAAGGCAGGTTTAGGAGACAATAAAATGAGCAAAGAGATAATTTCTACTAAACAAGGGGTTACACTGGTAATGCTATACATATTCGGCTACACTTTGGTAATAGGAACAGGAGGAGAGGCAAAAAAGGATATGTGGATTGCATTAATACTGGGCATTATTTTGGCTATACCAGTATTTATGATGTATGCAAGGCTTCTTTCCATGTTCCCAGAAAAAGATATATTTGATATTTTAAATCTGGTGTTTGGAAATTTTATTGGAAAAGCTATTAGTTTACTGTTTATTTGGTTTGCTTTGCACATTGCTGGTTTAGCAGTATATAGCTTTAGCGAGTATATAAGCACAGTTGCCTTGGACCAGACCCCTAAGGTTGTCTTTATGAGTGCTTTTATGATTCTCTGTGTTTGGGGAGTAAAAGAAGGTATTGAAGTGCTGGGAAGATGGGGAGAAATAATGATTCGATTTCTTATTTTTATAGTTTTTATGGCAGTAATTTTAGCTGCTAAAGATCTAAGATTTAGCAAATTACTGCCTGTACTTGAGAATGGTATAAATCCAGTAATGAAGGGAGCATTTGCGACCTTAACCTTACCACTAGCTGAAACTGTAGTTTTTATCATGGTTTTTTCTTGTTTAAAAGACAAAAAAGCTACTTTTAAGGCTTATATATTAGGACTTTTACTAGCGGGAGTTGTATTAATAATAGTTTCATTAAGAAATATTATGGTTTTAGGAACCTATATTATATCTATGAACTATTATCCTTCCTTTAATGCCGTTGCAAGAATAAATATCGGCAATATTCTTCAA
The DNA here is from genome assembly GCA_964568335.1 of uncultured Clostridium sp. Taxonomy (GTDB): domain Bacteria; phylum Bacillota; class Clostridia; order Clostridiales; family Clostridiaceae; genus Clostridium_AT. The sequence continues at coordinate 11,039 of CAZMQY010000072.1, read as the reverse complement.
AGATTAGAAGCCGCTGTATCTATAGTGTTTTTAATTTCAGGTTTTGTGCAAGTAAGTATATGTCTGTTGGGCGCTGCAAAGGGGATTTCTAAGTTATTTGGTTTTATAGATTATAGACATATGGTTATTCCAACAGCATTAATAATACTTAACTTAGGTTTTTTAGTTGTTAAAGATATGATGGAATTAACTCAGTGGAATAGAGAGGTATTTCCTTACTATGGTTTCTTCTTTGAAGTAATATTGCCAGGGGTAATATTTATTTGTGCTAGAATGAGATACAAAAAAATTTACAATAATGATTTAAATAATAAATAAAACTATTGTTTATTAGAGTATAATAGAAACTATAAAGTGGTGCCTCAAGTATGGCATATATATGCATCTATTTTTGAGGTTATTTCGCCTATAATTATATATATAGGAGCAGAGATTAAAATAAAGAGTAAAACAGGATAATAGGAGATAGAAATGAAAGTAGATATTATTATTTCAGCAGCAGATATAAAAGAAAAAAAGGTTAAGGATAAGACCGTTGTAGTTATCGATATGCTCAGAGCCACCTCTGTAATTACAACAGCTATTGCAAATGGTTGTGAAGAGGTTATTCCTTTGTTAACAATTGAAGAAGCTATGGAGTTAGTTAGGGAACAAAGAGAAAAGTACATATTAGGTGGAGAACGAAAGGCTTTGCGAATTGAAGGTTTTGACTGTTCTAACTCACCTCTTGAGTATACCCATGAAATGGTTTCAGGTAAGACTATCGTATTAACAACTACTAATGGAACAAGGGCAATTAAAGGCAGTGAAGGAGCTAGAAATATTTTAATTGGTGCTATAATAAATGGAGAAGCGGTTGCTAGAAGTGCTGCAGAACTAAATAATGATGTTGTTATTGTTAACGCAGGCACTTATGATGAGTTTTCCATTGATGATTTTATTTGCAGCGGTTATATTATAGATTGCTTAAAGGGACATACTGAGGTGGAATTAAGTGATATTGCTAAAACTGCTCATTACATTTATAAAAATAATGAGGATTTATTCAGTTTTATAAAATATGCGAGTCATTATAAGAGAATTGAAGAGCTTGGATTAAAGGATGATTTGGAATACTGCTGCAGAAAAAGTATTATAGAATTAGTACCTGAATATAAGGAAGGCAAGATAAGAGGATAGCAGATTATGCTATCCTCTTGGTTTTAGTAAATTTTAACATTATTAGCTTGAGGACCTTTTTTTCCTTCAACTATTTCAAATTGGACTTCCTGACCGCCTTCAAGCTGTTTCTCCATAGCAACAGCTGAATGATGAACAAATATATCCTCACCACCGTCTTGGGCTATAAAACCAAAGCCTAAATTTGGATCAAACCATTTAACTACTCCAGTTTCCATAAAGCTATCCTTCCTTTGCGATATATAATATTACAAATTTATTATGTAACAAAGAGCAGATAAACATACGCATAATCACAAACTATCATTAAGCTCCAATTTGCTCATACTTAAAGCATGATTGCTCCAAAGGGCATTTTTAACATATTATATTGCTCTGCACTGAATGATAAGAACAAAAGTTATGTACTAAAAAAGTCTCCAAGTTCTTTTGCGAGCTTGGAGACTTTCTTAAAACTACATAACTTGAAATATAATGAATTTTAAATAATAAGACTCATCGGAATTCCATAGTATTGGATGATCTGCAGCTTGGGTTCTGAATTCTACCTGTCTTAATGTTCGTTTGGCATCTCTTGCAGCAGCTTGGATAGTTTCTCTAAATAAATCTTCCTTCATAAAATGTGAACAGGAGCAGGTTACAAAAAAACCACCGGGCTTAACCATCTTTAAACCTCTTAGATTTATGTCTTTATAGCCTCTTGTTGCACCTTTTACACTTTCGCGAGATTTTGTAAAAGCAGGAGGGTCTAGGATTACCACGTCGAATTTTTTTCCTTCCTTAGACCATTCTGTAAGAACGTCAAAAGCATTATGGCATTCAAATTTAACTCTATCAGCTAGTCCGTTAAGCTCTGCGTTTTTAGTTGCAAAGTCTACAGCGTGCTGAGATATATCGATACCTAGAACACTTTTTGCTCCTGCAATGCCGGCGTTTAATGCAAAAGAACCTGTATGTGTAAAACAGTCTAAAACTTCAGCATCTTTACAAATTCTATGAATAGCAGCTCTGTTTTCCTTTTGATCTAAGAAGAAGCCGGTCTTTTGACCGTTTTCAATATCAACATAGTATTTAACACCATTTTCCTCAATTTGCACCATAGTATCAAAGGGTTCTGTGAGGAAGCCTTTTGTCTGCTCCATGCCCTCAAGCTCACGAACAGCTACGTCGCTGCGTTCATATATTCCTTTTGCATCATATTCCTCTTTAAGTATTTTTACAATTGTCTCTTTGTGTTTATCAATACCTAAAGCCAAAGACTGAATTACATAATAATCGCCAAACTTATCAATTGTAAGTCCAGGAAGAAAATCAGCTTCACCAAAGACAAACCTGCAGCAGGAAATATCAATGACTTTTTTTCTATATTCCCAAGCATTTCTTAATCTTCTTCTAAAGAAGTTCGCATCGATTTCTTCATCAATATCTCTGGTTAATATTCTTATGGCAATCTTTGAGACATCATTTATATATCCTTTTCCTATAAACATGTGCTTAAAATTATAAACTTCAACAATGTCTCCATTAGTATATTCTCCATCAAACTCTTCTATCTCATCAGTAAAAATCCAAGGATGTCCGCTTTCTACTTTTCTTCCTTTGCCTTTATATAAATAAAATTTACATGCCATATATTAATCTTCCTTCCTATATTTATCCTTTTAGTAGTATACCACATTTAGAAAAAATGTAGTAGAAATTTGAGAACCGTCCCTGTTTTCTTAAATTTCCTTTGACATATGTAAGCTAAATATTTTAAACTATATTAGGTATAATTAATCGTACTATGGATAAGAAGGAGAGAAATTAATGAGTATATTAACCGTTAAAAATATAAGCCATGGTTTTGGAGATAGAGCAATATTTGAAGATGTATCCTTTAGACTTTTAAAGGGGGAACATGTTGGCTTTATTGGTGCAAATGGAGAAGGTAAATCTACCTTTATGAATATAATTACAGGAAAACTAGCACCAGATGAAGGACAGATAGAATGGTCAAACAGAGTTAGAGTAGGCTATATGGATCAGCATGCGGTGCTCCAAAGTGGACAGACTATAAGAGATATTTTAAAAGGGGCTTTTCAGTATTTATTTGATGCAGAAGCTGAAATGAATGAGCTATATGGAAAAATGGGAGATGTTACCCCTGAAGAGCTCGATAAAATGCTGGAAAGAACAGCAATAATCCAGGATATGCTTGACCATAATGGGTTCTATGTTATTGATGCCAAAATTGAAGAAACTGCCAGAGGATTAGGCCTTTTAGATGTTGGATTAGATAAGGATGTTGCTAATTTAAGCGGAGGACAGAGAACAAAGGTTTTACTTGCG
>CAZMQY010000072.1:0-7519 GCA_964568335.1 uncultured Clostridium sp. | reverse complement strand
ATATTGAATGGCTTAAGAGATTCCTAAATTCTTATGAAAATGCCTTCATACTAATATCTCATGATATACCATTCTTAAATTCAGTAATTAATCTTATATATCATGTTGAAAATAAAAAGCTTACTAGGTATGTTGGAAATTATGAAGAATTTGAAAGAATATATGAAGCTAAGAAGAAACAATTAGAACAGGCCTATGAGAGACAACAGGCTGAAATTGCAAGACTAGAAGATTTTGTTGCTAGAAATAAGGCTAACGTGGCCACAGCCAACATGGCTAAATCTAGACAAAAGAAGCTTGATAAAATAGAAAGAATTGAGCTTTCTCAGGAGAAACCAAAACCGACTTTTAACTTTAAGACAGCTAGAGCATCAGGAAAGGTTATATTTGAAACTAGAGATTTAGTTATTGGATATGATCATCCACTTACAAAACCTCTTAATCTCTATATGGAAAGAGGACAAAAAATTGCATTAATGGGATCTAATGGATTAGGAAAAACTACATTGCTTAAGAGCTTAATGGGACAAATTAAACCAATAAGCGGTGAAGTTCAGCTTGGAGACTATCAACACATTGGATACTTTGAGCAAGAAAGCAAAGAAGGAAACACAAACACTTGTATAGAAGAGTTTTGGAAGGAGTTCCCTGGATATACTCAATATGAGGTTCGTGCTGCACTTGCAAAGTGTGGACTTACTACAAAGCATATTGAGAGCATGGTAATGGTGCTATCAGGGGGAGAAGCTGCAAAAGTTAGACTTGCAAAGCTAATAAATAATGAGACAAATATATTAATCCTTGACGAGCCAACAAATCATTTGGATGTTGATGCAAAGGACGAGCTTAAAAGAGCGTTGAAAGAGTACAAAGGAACTATATTATTAGTTTGCCACGAGCCTGAGTTTTATAGAGATGTGGTTACTGATATATGGAACTGTGAGGATTGGACGACTAAGATTGTTTAATAGCTTATAATATATAATAAAAAATTTAGGCAGCAATAATACTGAAATGTATTATTGCTGCCTTTCATGTTGTCCGCATTACTACATTATATATATTATTTCATAATTTTTATTTGCTTAAAAACTCATCAATAGCCTTAGCAGCCTTTTTACCAGCACCCATAGCTAGAATAACTGTAGCGGCCCCTGTAACAGCATCTCCTCCAGCATAGACTCTTTCTCTTGAGGTTAATCCTGTTTCTTCTTCAGCGATTACGCATTTTCTCTTATTTATATCTAAGCCCTTTGTGGTAGATGAAATCAATGGATTTGGTGAAGTTCCTAGGGACATGATTACCGTGTCCACGTCCATAATAAATTCGGAGTTTGGAACCTTTACTGGCTTTCTTCTTCCTGAAGCATCAGGCTCTCCAAGCTCCATTTTTACGCACTTCATTCCGCTAACCCAGCCTTTTTCATCGGTTAATATTTCAATAGGGTTAGTTAAAAGATCAAAAATAACTCCTTCTTCCTTAGCATGATGCACTTCTTCTAATCTTGCTGGAAGCTCTGCTTCAGATCTTCTGTAAACTATGTGCACCTCTGCCCCTAGTCTTAAAGCAGTTCTAGCAGCATCCATAGCAACATTTCCTCCACCTACTACGGCTACCTTCTTTCCAACTCTTAAAGGAGTGGAGTAGTCCTCTTTGAAGGCCTTCATAAGGTTGTTTCTTGTTAAGAATTCATTAGCCGAAGCTACCCCATTAGCATTTTCTCCTGGGATGCCCATGAAGTTTGGAAGTCCCGCTCCAGAGCCTATGAATAATGCCTCAAAGCCTTCTTCCTCCATCAATTGATCTATGGTTACAGTTCTTCCTACTATAACATTTGTTTCAATTCTCACTCCAAGCTTTTTAACATTCTCTATTTCATGCTTAACTACAGTATCCTTTGGAAGTCTGAACTCTGGGATACCATATACTAAAACTCCGCCTGGCTCATGTAATGCTTCAAATATAGTTATATCATAGCCTTTTTTGGCTAAGTCGCCTGCACAGGTAAGTCCTGCTGGGCCGCTTCCTATTACTGCAACTTTTTTATTTTTCTTAGGTTCTACTTCGCTTAAGTCTATATTGCTTTCTCTTGACCAGTCTGCTACAAATCTCTCCAGCTTTCCTATGGCCACTGCTTCACCCTTTATGCCAAGGACACACTTTCCTTCACATTGGTTTTCTTGTGGACAGACTCTTCCACAAACTGCTGGCAGAGCGCTAGACTTTGCAATAATCTTTGCAGATTCTTCTATGTTGCCATTTTTAACTTGCTGTATAAATTCTGGTATATTAATAGAAACAGGACAGTCTCCCACACACCTTGGATTTTTACAGTTTAAGCATCTTGATGCTTCCTGAACTGCTTCCTCTAAGGAATAACCTAAGCATACTTCTTCAAAATTCTTAGCTCTTACCTTTGGATCTTGCTCTTTTATTGCTGTTCTCTTCATTCTATCCATTACCTTGACCCCCTTGTATTCCTTTTGCAGAATAATGATTATTAATCATTAATGGCTGCCGCAGCCACATCCACCATGATGGTGAGAGTCGCCTTCTTCTTTCTTTAGTATCTTTCTTCCTTCTTCTGATTTATACATAGTTTGTCTTCTCATGGCCTCATCAAAGTTTACTAAATGTCCATCAAACTCTGGACCATCAACACAGGCAAACTTAACTTCTCCACCTACAGTTACTCTGCAGGCACCACACATTCCTGTACCATCCACCATTATTGGATTTAAGCTTACTATAGTAGGAATATTTAATTCTTTAGTAAGCATTGCTACGAATTTCATCATTATCATTGGCCCTATAGCTACTACTAAATCATATTTATTTCCTTGGTTTTGTACTAAGGCCTTTAACTGATCTGTTACTAGTCCTTTAAAGCCAGAGGAACCGTCATCTGTAGCTATATATACATTTCCAGCTACAGCCTGTATTTCTTCTTCTAGTATAACTATGTCCTTAGTTTTTGCTCCTATTATAACATCTGCTTTAATGCCTTTTTCATGAAACCATTTAACTTGTGGATATACTGGAGCTGTTCCTACCCCTCCAGCTATGAAAATTATCTTCTTAGCCTTTAAGCTTTCTAAATTTTCATGAACCATCTCAGAAGGTTGTCCAAGTGGTCCAACAAAGTCTTCAAAAGCTCCACCTTCTTCATAGGTAGCCATTACCTTAGTGGATTGTCCTAGGGTTTGGAATACGATGGTAACTGTCCCCTTTTCTCTGTCATAGTCACAGATGGTAAGAGGAACTCTTTCTCCTTTTTCATCCATCTTAACTATAACAAATTGACCAGGATAGCAAGACTTAGCCACTCTTGGAGCATCTATATCCATTAGATAAATATTTGGTGCTAGTAAGGATTTCTTTACTATTCTGTACATTTTTATTCCTCCGTAATTTAGCATTGATTCAATAAATCTAACTAAGCTATTGTCATAATTTATAATTACACCAATAGCTTAGTTAGATTTTTATAAAAAAGATTTATCTGGAGTTACTAAGATTTTTACATGTTTTTTCTTTTCTGGTCCTGTTAATGTCCCGAAGCCTTCTTCTACTATATCATCTAAATGGATTTTCTTTGTTATATAGCCTTCAGCCTTTACTCTTCCGTCGCTCATTTGAGCAATAGTTGCTGGGAACTCATGTCTATAAGCTAAGGTTCCTATAATTTTCTTTTCGCTAAATACTAGAAGATTTGGATTAAAGCTTATTTCATTTTCCCATATACTAGTTACTACTAAGGTACCTTCAAATTTCAAGCTGTTTAGTCCTGCATCAAAGCCTACTTTAGCTCCTGTAGTTTCAAAGGCTGCATCTATGCCAACACCGTCTGTAAGCTTTTTAACTTCTGTAGCAATATCTACTTCATTTGGATCAAGTACTATATCGGCACCAGCTCTCTTAGCATACTCTTGTCTTATGGATTTTCTTTGAAGAACTATTACAAGTTTAGCACCGGCAGCTTTTAAACATTCGATAGTAGCTAAGCCTATAGGACCTGAACCTAGTACTAAAGCAGTATCTCCAGTTTTAAAGTCAGCAATTCTTATGGAGTGTAATGCCACTGCCATAGGCTCTACTAAAGCAGCTTTTTCATAGGACATAGTATCTGGAATTTTATGAATATATTCTTGAGGGAATACAGTGTATTCAGCAAGTCCACCACCGCTTCCGCAAAGTCCATGGAAACCTAAAGAAGAACAAAGGTTGTATTTACCTTCTAAACAAGCAGGACATTTGCCGCAAGCTACAATAGGTTCCACTATTACTCTATCTCCAGCCTTAAACTTAGTTACTCCCTCACCAACCTCTACAACTTCTCCTGAGAACTCATGACCTAAAACTACAGGAGCTGTATTTCCACTTAAAGGATGAGGTTGTCCAACCGGTATGAATATTGGTCCTCCTAAATATTCATGTAAATCTGAACCGCAGATTCCACACCATTTAACTTTAATTTTTACTGAACCCTTTGTTACTATTGGTTCATCAATTTCTTCAACTCTTACATCATTCATTTTATACCATAATGCTGCTTTCATAATTAATCCTCCTAAATATATATTATTGTTGTTAATTTATTCACAGATATATAACAGCAATAACCTTGCCAACTTTTTATTAAAACGCAAAATATATCGATAATTGTGATATTATAGACTGAATTATGTAGAATAAATAACAATATATATAAACGATTGATAAAATTTATACAAAGACAGTCGGATTAATTTTATTGCTAAACAAAAAAATGTAGCATAATGACACAATAATTATGTGTCATTATGCTACAAAAAGATTTTATTCTCATTTTGGTACATTTTTTAAAGCTGCATTAATCAACTTGGATATTATACTTTTTAATTTTTCTATATAATGTAGATCTGCTTATGTTTAAAATTGTAGATGCCTTAACTATATTTCCTTTACACTTAATCAATGCCTGTTCAATGCCTTGTTTTTCTAGAGATTGCATAGAGATTAAGGGAATATTTTCTTCTATTTTATGTGTAGGATTTTCTACAATAATGTTCTCTATAGCATTATCCTCTATAGCGTAAGCGGCCACTAAGTCTCCATCACTTAAATAGTAGTCTCTTTCCACTACGTTTCTAAGTTCTCTTACATTACCTGGCCAAGGGTATTCTATTAACTCATTTATATAATCTTTTCTTACAGCCTTATTCAAATGACCATTTTTTATTGATAAAATCTTTACAAAATGTTGAACTAGAACCTCTATATCTTCTTTCCTATCTCTCAAAGGGATAGTATTTATGTTCATAACATTTAATCTATAATAAAGATCTTCTCTAAAGTTTTTCTTTTTAATTTCCTCTTTTAGAATCCTATTAGTAGCGCCTATAACCCTTACATTTAGTTGTTTTTCATAGGTGCTTCCAACCCTTATGACTTTATTATTATCTAATACTCTGAGAAGTTTTGTCTGTATATCTAAAGGCAATTCACCTATTTCATCTAGGAATATAGTTCCTCCGTCTGCTAGTTCAAATTTTCCTGGATGACCATCTTTAGACGCACCGGTAAAGGCGCCTTTTTCATAACCAAAAAGTTCACTTTCTACTAATTCTCTAGGAATAGATGCGCAGTTTACAGCTACAAAGGGGCCGGTGGCTCTCTTACTATAATTATGGATGGATTGGGCTATGAGTTCTTTTCCTGTTCCACTTTCTCCTTGAATCAAAATATTACAATCACTTTTAGCTGCCTTTTTAGCGAAGCTAATCATAGCTTTCATTTTTTCATTTTTAGTTATTATATCTTCAAAATTATAAGAAGCTTTATAACCAACTACTTTATTAACTAGCTTATGAACATATTGAGCCTCCCTAAAGGTTATGACAATACCTATTAGCTTTTCATTAACTTTCATTGGCACAGCATTTATAATGCACTTAATTCTATTTTCTTTTATATAAAAATCACATTCTACATTATTAAAGGTTTTGTGTCCATTACAGATAATTTCATTAAAATTAAAATTGGACAAAGTATGGATAATATCCATTTTTATTGCTTCTTCAGCCTTTATATTTAAAATTTCCATGGCTCTATCATTGATTCTTTTTACTTTCAATTGATCATTTAATACAATCATACCTTCTGAAATAGAGTCAAAGGTTATATTCATAAGATTATAAGATATTATAAGAGCTAATTGCTTTTGTATGGATTGAGCTGCTGAGGTAACAATACCTAATGTATGAGAATGGGCATTATAAGAGTTACCTGACATATTAAGGCAGCCTATTAAATTACCATCCTCATCATGAATAGGGGAAGCGGAACATGTCCAGGAATGCTGGTTGATTCCAAAATGCTCTGCTCCAATAGTCTGTATAGGCTTATCTAAATAAAGGGCTGTTCCTATAGCGTTAGTTCCAACGCAGGCTTCTGTCCATAGCTCTCCTTTAACAAAGTTTAACTTATCAGCTCTTTCCATTATATCTTTATCACCAATTACCTCCAGGATATATCCATCTTTATCAGTTAAGATTATAGAAAAACCAGATCCAGCAACTATGCTATATATGCTCTCCATTATAGGTTTTGCCACAGAGATAAGCTCAGCATTTTCACTTGTTAGTACTTCAGGATGCTTATAGTTATTAACACCTCGGCCATTCATAGGATCTACACTATAGCTTTTGCACCTTCTCCAAGAATCTGCTATTTCACTTCTTACTTTAGGATGTATATTACCTGTAGCTATAAATTCTTTCCAAGCTTCGGCTATAAAATTAATATAATCATCCATGATCGTTACCTCCTGTAGCTATATGAAATTACGTATACTTAAATTATATAATAAAATTAGACTTAGGTGGTACAAGATAATGTTGTAAAACCAATATAATAAAAGGCTAACTAAAAAGTTAAGCCTTTATTTTTATGGTCCCGTTCTATAATTCTTTTTTGAGTATTTTCCACATTTGTTCTTGTGAGATGAAAGAATAAAATCCTAGTAGATATTTTTATAATATTTCCTAGGATTCTTTATTTTATTAACAAGATGATTGAAAATGATGTATTATATAAATTTTCTTTCCTTAGATCATTACATATCTTTCCCATGGTTATATTGTTCAATTTTCCACTTACATTTCCAAATTATTTTTAAGATTGCTAAAGATATTAATGCAATCAATACTGTAAATATTCCTAAAAGGTAGGAACCAGTTTTGATTGTTGATATCAATTCCATAAAGAAACAGATGATTTCTATAACCAGAGCTACTTTGAAAAAATTCTTAATTTTATTGTATTGAGTGATTTTTGATTCTACATCTGTATACATTTCAAAGGGGCCATCTGATGCTTTTTTTTGTAAATATACCCATCTCCACCATTGATCTATGACTTTTACTCCTGTATCTTCCATGAAAGCTGCATAGTCATCTTTTTCTCCATTCCAACTATCAAGCAAGTCTATTTGATAATTGTATTCTCCAGGCTCACATTTTTCAAAAGTATAAAAAC
>CAZMQY010000071.1:0-13465 GCA_964568335.1 uncultured Clostridium sp. | reverse complement strand
AGCCCTGAACAAATTAAAAAGGGCATAGATAAGCTTGAAGGGTTAGGCTTTAAGGTTAGAGAAGGAAAGCATATATATGACAAATGGGGATATTTCGCTGGAAGAGATGAGGACAGAGCACAGGATATCTTGGAGATGTTTATGGATGATGAAGTGCACATGGTGCTTTGCGTCAGAGGTGGCTATGGGGCGATGAGAATTATGCCTTATCTGGATTTTAGGAAAATAAAAAGTCATCCGAAAATTTTTATGGGCTACAGCGATATAACAGTACTTTTGAACACAATGTATCAAAGAGAAGGGCTTATAACTTTCCATGGGCCTATGGCAAGCAGTAATTTAGAAATTGAAGAAACTATGGCAAGCTTTCTGAGTACTATTAAGAATGGAACTGAGAACTACAGCATAGAAAACCCAATTCATATACCTATGTATAGTAATACAGATAAAAGTGCTGAGGGGAGAGTTGTAGGAGGCAATCTTTCTTTAATATGCAGTGTTTTAGGAACTCCCTATGAAATAGATATTAAAGATAAGCTTTTATTTATTGAAGAGGTAGGAGAGTCACCATATAGGATAGACAGGATGCTTACGCAGCTTCATTTATCTGGTAAGCTTGATGAATGCTCAGGAATCCTACTTGGACAGTTTACTGACTGTGAGGGGGATGAGGAAGATAAAGCAAAGGAAGATAAATTTACCTTGAGCCAAGTTTTAGAAGATAGAATAATGAATTTAAATAAGCCAGTGCTTACGAACTTTATGTGTGGGCATGAAAATCCAAAGCTAGTACTTCCTATTGGAGCAAAAGCTAAGCTAAACTGTAAAGAAAGAAAAATTGAAGTTTTGCAGTCAGTAGTTAAGTAGGTATATATTTTAAATTATTGTAAAAGTGAATTAATGCTATAGGATAATTGCATTAATTATGTTAAAGTAATACTTGAGATGCATGTTTATGAAATATTGCAGACTTAAGTATTATTTTTATGTAAACTAGGAGGTTGAAGTCCTAAATGGACTTCAACGTGTAACCTGCGAATGGTAGTGAGTAAGCAAGGTTACCTAGTGTTCGACTGAAAGGAGTAAAAAATGAGGAAAGAGTTTTCCCTAAGCAATGATAAGGTTATGATAAATTTCACAGTTAAATACTGTGATACCATGGAGAAGCTTATAGATAGCAGCGGCTTTAAGAGAGTAGTGGATTCCTACTTGGAAAGAATCAAAGGAAGAAGAACAAATAGATTTAGATTTTTGGAGGAAAGCCTAGGAGTAAGAGAAACTGAAGAATACTCTAAAGAGCTTATAGGGTTATTTAAGCTTTTAACCATTGAAAAGACCTTTGAAGTAATAAGTTTAAACAGCCGATATGAAAAAATTTTAAGTAACAAAGAAAGCTTCATTGATTTGATAGAAGATTTATACGGCTTCTGGAGAAAGCTTGAGAGATATACAATAGTTCAAAGCAGCAAGATAAGCGGTGGAGAGGGCTATGAAAGCGTAAGCTTTATTGATGCAAATACAAACTTTTCAAAGCTTGTTTTAAATACCTATAGGAGAATAGAGGAGCATGTTATAGGAAGCAAGCCATCTGTTTACAGACAGCTGCCGGCTGGAGGAAATGCAGGATTTATAGTAAGCAATAGCAAATGGGACTTGCCAGAGGAATATTTAGTGCTTAAAAGTATACCTTTTATAACTTCCATTTTGCTTGATCCTCCCTTTATATCCTATCCTAAAAAGAATACAAGAAGTGGAGTGTTTACCGAAGTCTTTGAAAATCCCTTAAAGGATTGTACTATAAACAAGGATCACTTTTTCTGCTATCCTGCAAAGGTAGGCAGTCTAATTGCATATATATACTTCCACAGAGACTTTATGTCACATGGAGTTACTCTTTGCAATCTTTTTGAAATGGCAAGAGAAGAAGAGTATATAGACCGTAGGCCGGATATTGTTTACGTTTTTGGAGTCAGAGATGTTAGCAGCAAGGTTAAAACCGTATTTTATGATGATGAGAAAAATGGAATAATGCTAGGCTATGTAAGCTATGGAGATGCTATAGACTATTTTGGCTACATGAAAAAGATGACATTAACTCTTCATAATCTTTTAATGATAAAAAGAGGTTATTTGCCTGTTCACGGTGCTATGGTTAATATAGTTATGAAAAATGGAAAGTCTGCAAATGTTGTTATAATGGGTGACAGCGGTGCAGGAAAGTCCGAAAGCCTTGAGGCCTTTAGAGGACTAAGTGAAGACTACATCAGCGATATGACTATAGTTTTTGACGATATGGGAGTAATTAAGCTTAACGAAAAAGGAAAGCCATTAGGATATGGAACAGAAATAGGAGCCTTTGTAAGACTTGATGACCTTGACCAAGGCTATGCCTTTAAGGAAATAGACAGAAGTATATTTATGAATCCTGATAAGATTAATGCAAGACTTGTTATGCCTGTAGCTACCTATAAGGAAATTATAAAAGGTTATCCTGTGGACTTATTCCTCTATGCTAATAATTACGAAGAAGTAGCAGAAGAGGAATCTGAAATTGAATACTTTGAAAATGCTCAAGAAGCAGTTCCTGTATTCAGAGCAGGTGCTAGAATGGCAAAGGGAACTACATCTGAAAAAGGATTGGTAGAATCCTATTTTGCAAATCCTTTTGGACCGCTTCAAAAGATGGAGCAGACAGATGTTCTTATAAGGGAGTATTTTGAGAATTTCTTTAATACAGGAGTAAAGGTTGGACAGATTAAGACTTGCCTTGGACTGGAAGGCAAGGAAAAGGAAGGGCCTAAAAAAGCTGCTATAAGACTTTTTGAAATAATAAAATCTCTATAAGTTAGTTCTATTTTTAAAGAATATTTTTATAATTATAAAATAGGAGTATTTTTGGGAGTGGGCTTCATTGAAAAGATCTGTAAATGGTATTATAGGGTGGATTATAATCGCATGCTTAAGTGTAATATTATTGTTTTGCATAATATGGTTTTTCCCAAATAGCAATAAAGGCTATTATAAGGCCTATAAGAAGTACGAAAGCAAGGTTAATGCGGAGCTTAAGAAAACTACTGATGAGGTTGAAAAATATAAGAAGCAATATTATGAAAATAAACTTAGCAAAAGGCAAATGATAATACACTTAGAGCAAGCTGCAAATAGGTTAGATAGAACATATGATTCCTTTAAGTGGAAAAGGGGCGATGAAGTCACAAAAGAGCTGTACACTTTAAAGAAGCAAATTATTATAACCTACGCACAGGTATACAGAAATAAGGCAAGGTCATTAGAAAAGAAGGTTTATTATAACGAAAAAGATGAAATGTCCTATATAAGCACGATAGTAGATCGATATAATACAAAGGATAAACTTCAAAAGGAAAAATTCAATATTGATTTTTAAACAAAAAAGCAAGCGAACTGCTTGCTTTTTTGTTTAATGATTATCTGACATTATCAACGTCTCTATCGTAATTTCGATCTCTGCCTAGGAATGAGAGAGCGTAGAGTCCAGCTATACCAACTAAAGCATAAATAACCCTTGTGAAAGCCGTCATCTCTCCAAATAATGCTGAAACTAAGTTGTAATCAAAAAATCCTATCAGCCCCCAGTTTACAGCACCTATTATGACTAATAATAATGATATAGTGTCTAGTATTCTCATATGTTGCATCTCCTTCTTTTTTAGTATACATTCATAGTATTTACGATAATTTAAATATTATGAATTCTGCTAAAATGTGCAACATAATGATATTATAATTTAATATTTCTATCTATTGGCTTTAATAAAGACATAAAAATACTAGTGCTTTGAATTCCTGCTATACTATGAATTTTGTTCATTAAAAGATCTTGAAGATGAGATATATTTTTGCATAATAGCTTAACGAGAATTGAATAATCACCTGTAGTATAATGAAGTTCAATTATTTCATTTATAGCTTCCAACTTTTCTAGTACGTTAGAATAAGAAGAAGATTTATCCAAACGTATTCCCACAAAGCAGCATACATCATAACCCAGCTTGGAATTATCCACCATAAGCTTGGTACCTTTTATTAATCCCATATCCTCCATCTTTTTCATTCTTACATGAATTGTTCCTCCACTAACATGGCATTGTCGAGCAATTTCCAAGAAAGGAGTTCTTGAGTCGTTAAATAATATACTTAGTATTTGAAGATCTAATTCATCCAATTGTTGGCAGCATACCCCATCCATCATATTCCCTCCCAGACTATTGAACAGCCTAATATAGTTATTGCGCTGATTAGACTGCTTATTAATATTTTGAAAATGCGCGTATATTAGCTTATTATATATTTTATATTATATCAGTAAAATGAGACTTTGACAATTTTATAACAAGTATTATAACAAATTTTTAACAAATTTTTTTAGGAATATTGCATATTGATATATTTATAAAAATATATCATAATAATATATAGACAAAGAATACTTGTACATAAAAAAGGAGTGTGTTTCATGGCATGGGTTAAACTATTTGTTCAAATGATACTATTTGCAGCATTAGTTCTTGTAATATATAACCTTTTAAAGCGTTATGTACTGCAAAGGATAAAAATCAACAAGTGGGTTGTTTTTGCTGTTGCAATAGTGGTACTTCTTCTTCCTAATATCTTAGTTGGACTTCTTAAGCTAAATATTGAAAACAATGTGTTGTGGGTTTATGGACCATCAAGTGTATTTATTATATTATTCCTATGGTTTGTAGATTTAAGCGGCTGGAACAGGAGAGCAAATACATCCACCAGCACATCAGCATCTGGATTTGGAAAGAAGAGTAATAAGAAGGATGTTGTTATAAGACCAAAGGCAAAACCAAATAGAGTAAAAAATAAAAAAGATTAATTTAAGGACCGTTTTGGTCTTTAAATTAATCTTTTTTATTTAAAAGTGAAAAAGATAGAATGCCTGTTGCCACAAACACATCTAATCTTAATTAGTCCCTATTTACATTCTAGACAAATTATAATGTTGTATACCTATTTTATAAGTTAATACTTTTATATATTAGTATGTTTTTACCACATCAATGAGGAAGTAAGTGGAACTGCTTGCCATATTGAAACGAGGCAATGAAAACGATACAATATAATTGTAGCTGGTAATTAAAGGAAGGATGGTTGATTATGGATAGAGTTTTAAGGATACTTGAACTTATTTTAAAAAGTAATAATTATGTATCAGTAGATTTTATAGCTGAAGAGTTGAAGGTATCTAATAAAACTATCCGAAATGATCTATCCAAGATTGAGGAATTAGTTATTGAAGCAGGACTAAGGCTGATTAAAAAACCAGGTGTAGGAATTACCGTTTATGGGCTAGAAGAAAAAAAGCTGGAGCTTATAAATAAAATTAAAAATGGTATAAAATACATTGAACCATATTCTCCTGAGGATAGAGTAAATTATATTTTAAAAGTTCTATTTATGAGTAAGAATTCAGTGAAAATAAAGGAACTTTCCGAAAGTCTATATGTAAGTAGGACAACACTACAAAAGGATTTAGAAAAAGTACAGGATTGGCTTTCGAAATTTAATTTAAAGCTCCTAAAGAAAACCAACTATGGTATAGAGATTACTGGTAATGAAGAGGATTGGAGAAAGTCTATTGCATGCTTATTAGCAAGCAACAAAGGATATGATGAACTAAAGGAACTTCTTTATGATGAATATGAAGGAAAAATTGATTATAGATCCATTTCAAAATTGAAGGAATTAATAGATATTGATTACAGACTTTTAGAAAAAATAGTTACAGCTGCAGAAGCAAAGCTAAAATTCAAATTTTCAGATGATGCCTTTGTTAGTCTGATTATGCATATTGCAATAGCAATTAAAAGGCTTAAGGAAGAAAAAGATATAAGACTTTCAGATGATATGCTTAATAGTCTTAAGGAAAATGAGGAATATGAGATAGCGAAACAAATTGCAGGAGATATTGAGAATTTATTTAAGGTAAAATTGCCGGAATCAGAAATAGGCTACATACTGCTTCACATTCTCGGCACTAAGCTTTTGGAAGGCAAAAGCAGCGATCTTAAAATTGATTTTGAAAGTCATTGTGAAAGTGAACTGGCAGTTATCATGGCAAAAGAGATAATTAATATAGCTCAAAGAGCCCTTCAAATAAACTTAAGTAATGATAAGCAGCTGTTAAATGGATTGATTCTCCACCTAAGACCTACTATAAATAGATTAAAATACGGGTTAACATTACGAAATACAATTCTTAAGGAAATTAAAGAAAATTACATTGAAATATTTGGTGCAGCCTGGATGACAAATACAATATTTGAGAGATATCTTGGCGTAACTATGCCGGAAGAAGAGATCGGTTATATATGCCTTCACTTGGCGGCAGCTGTAGAACGAAATAAAAACCCACTCAAAGCACTCATAGTGTGTGCCAGCGGCATTGGAACATCGCAGATTATTTCGGCAAAGATTGAAAGAAGCTTTAGGCAAATAGATATAGTGGATGTAATTTCTACCATCGAGTTAAAACATAGAAAAATAGATGATGTAGATATAATCATATCTACTGTTCCTGTGGAATCCAGCAAGCCTGTACTAATGATAAGCCCGCTGCTAAACCAAAACGATATTAGAAGGATAGAATTATTTATAGAAAAATTAACTAAAGGAGATAATGATTATAACTGTGAACAGACATTCATTAATAAAAACTTTATTAAGATAAGAAATGGACAATACAGCAAGGAAACTTTAATAAGAGAAATTTGTGCATGTATAGTGGAGAAGGGCTGCATTGAAAGCGAGTTTGCTGACAGTGTGATAGAGAGAGAAAATATATATCCTACTGCAATAGGATGGGGGATATCAATACCGCATGGTGAACCAAAGTTTGTTAAATACTCATGTTTGGCTATAAGCATATTAGAACACCCTGTAATTTGGGGAAAAGAAAAAGTAGATATTGTACTTATGCTTTGCATAAGTGCGGAGGATATAAACAAATCAAAAAAATGGGTAAGAGATTTATATAATTTCATTGAATGTGAAAAAAATAGAAGTCGTTTAAAGAATACAAAAAATAGTGAGGAGATTTCTAGCATTATGGAGGAGCTTATATATGTTAGTCAATAAAAAACTAATATCAATAAATTTGGAGGTACAGGATAAAACTGAAGCAATAAAGAAGTTAATAGCTATGATTAAAGAGGAAGGTAAGATAGTTTCGGAAGAAAAGTTTTTAAATTGTGTTTTCGCTAGAGAGCAGGAATTCAGTACTGGAGTTGGCAATGGTATTGCTATACCACATGGCAGATCTGAAACGGTAAAGGAGGCTATAATAGCTTTTGCCAAATTAAATAAGAGAATAGATTGGAATTCTATTGATGATGAAAAGGTGGATTTAATATTTTTGCTGGGAGTACCTGAAAAGAATACGGAAAATTTACATCTAAGGATACTTGCGCAGCTATCAAGAAAGCTTATGGACGAAGATTTTGTCAAGGTGCTGAGGGAGGCAGGCACAGAGCAGGAAATATTTAATGCTTTAAGTGACATTGAGGTGACCTAATTAAAATGATTGAGGGTTCTTAAAAAAAATTTTAAGGACTTGCAATAAATATTATTTATTTATAGGGGGTTTTTTTAATGAAAGACGAAATTAAAAGGCTGCGTGAGTATCTAATGACAGGAGTTTCTTACATGATACCTATAGTAGTTATAGGTGGCGTACTTATTGCTTTTTCCATAGCTCTTAGTGGGGTTCAGGAAGGAAAAGGTGCCGTTGTTACAGCACCAATATTAAAGAACATGATGGATATCGGTGCTGCATCATTTTCTTTAATGGTACCTATACTAGCTGGTTTCATAGCTTATGCTATAGCTGACAGACCAGGCATAGCACCAGGTATGGTTGGCGGTGTTTTGGCTAATAACATAAAAGCCGGATTTTTAGGTGGTATTATAGCTGGTTTGTTAGCCGGATATATCGCTAGATGGATAAAAGGATGGAAGGTTCATAAAAATTTAAGACCTATAATGCCGATATTTGTTATTCCATTATTAACTTCATTAATAGTTGGCGGACTTATGATATATGTTTTAGGAAATCCTATAAGCTCATTAATGACAAGCATGACTAATGGATTAAAGAATATGAGTCAGGGAAGCTCTATATTCCTAGCATTAATTATGGGCGCTATGATTGCCTTTGACATGGGAGGACCAGTAAACAAGGTTGCCTTTATGTTTGGTTCAGCAATGATTGCTGAAGGTTTGTCAACTGTAATGGGGCCAGTTGCAGCAGCAATATGCATTCCTCCACTAGGAATGGGAGTTGCAACTTTATTAGCTCCTAAAAAGTATACAGAAACTGAGCAAGAAGCCGGAAAAGGTGCTTTAGCTATGGGTCTTATAGGAATTACCGAAGGAGCTATACCTTTTGCTGCGGCAGATCCACTTAGAGTAATACCATCTATAATGGTAGGTTCTGCAGTTGGTGCTGCAGTTGCTGCTATAGGTAAAGTTGCAGACCACGCTCCACATGGAGGACCAATAGTACTTCCAGTTATAGATAACAAGGTTATGTTTATCATTGCTGTTCTAGTAGGAATTGGCGTTACAGCGGTTATGGTAAATGCATTGAAAAAGCCAGTTTCCCAAGAAATTCAAGAAAATGAAGGACTAGGTATGTAATTAGTTGATCTTTCAAATAAAACGCATTATATAAAGTTTAATCGGGAAGAGGGATAAAATGAAAATAGTTGCGGTGACTGCGTGTCCAACAGGTATTGCTCATACTTATATGGCAGCTGAAGCGCTTGAGAAAGCAGCTAAGAAGCTAGGACATCAAATTAAAGTAGAAACCCAAGGTTCTATAGGAATAGAAAATAAAATATCGCAAAAGGAAGCAGATAGTGCCGATTTAGTTATTTTTGCAGCAGATGTAGCTGTTAAAGAGGAAAAGCGCTTTAAGGATAAGCCTATATATAGAGCTGAAGCGCAAAAGGCTATAAAAAATGCTAAGGCTATTGTTGAAGAGGCATTAAAAATAGTTAATTCATAATCAATTAAATAAGCTAAAAAGATATAGGGCAAGAAGTAAAGTTATAGCTGATTCTTGCCCTATATAATTTAGGAAATCATGTCCGTATAAAAGGTTAAGGACATTTGAAGTACTATCAAAATTCTAATTTATATGGGGGATAACATGGGAAAAGTTAAAAAAAAGCAATCATATTTATTAAAGCTCAAGAAAAGCAATAAAATTAAACTCAGCATATTTTTATTATGTTTACTAGGCTGCGTTGCAATATATGCCTTTTACAGCTATCCCAGAAAAATCGAATTGGAATATGTAGTAAAGCCCTATTCTGTAGATGATAAAAAATTAAATGTGACAATAAAAATAAAGCCGTTGAAGTCTGGAACGGACAAAACTTTTGTGCTTGTTAAGGGCAACATGAAAATCAGCAATGAGAAATGTACAGATAACCTTAACAAAGATGTTAATTTTAAAAGTGAAAATGGAATTATTGTAATAGATAAACTTAGCGAAGGAGCTGAATATTTAAACTACTCTTATAATGTTACAATTGGTGGTTCAGGAAAGCACGGTGATAATGGACAAATCTTTCAAGATTTGCTTACCTTTGCCGGAGAATCAGTTCTGGCTTTACCACTAAGAGCTCTTAATTACGATAATCCAAAAGAAGATATTATTAAGAAAATTACTGTTCAGTGCTCAGCACCTGATACCTGGGAAGCAATTATTCCTTTTGCAAAAAGCGGTGCTAAGGCTGTAACTGAAATAGAAAATCCTAGTTGGAAGGACCTCTATGAACTTAGACAAGCCACCTTTACCTTTGGTAAATTTGAAAAGGAGAAGCATATAGATTCAAATGGCAAGGGATATACCGTATACCTGGACTCAGAAGCTAAACAATATTATGATTCAAATGCAGAAAAAGGGATAGAGAGTCTTTATAATTATTACTCCAAATTGTTTAGCTATGATTTAGACAATTATTCCATGGTGATGCTTAGAAAAAATAATGAAACTCAAAATTACATTATAGGTGGTGTATGCACACAAAATCTGGCAAGTACTTTTAATCCATCAAATAAAAGGGATTGGCAGCTTTTATCCCACAGAATATTCCACTCATTTTTCGAATCCAAGATACAATCAGAAAGGTTTCTTAAGGCACCACTTTTAGAGTTCTATGAAGGCCTTGCAACCTATTATGAAAATTTGTCGCTGGATAGTTTGCCTGATAATATTAAAAGCAGCCTAAACATATCTCCTGATAAAGAGTTTCAGTATCTATTTGAGCGATATGCCTATATGAGATTAAAAGATCCTCAAAGTTTATCCCTTGCTCCTCTTGCTGAAGTTCAGCTTCAGCAATCGCCTGCAAGAATAGAATTTCTTCACTATACTCAGATGCCTCTAACAGTAAGTTATATGGAGCAGCTAATTAATAAAAGTAGCGGAAAAAAAAATAACATTCTTAATTATATATTTGAAAACAGCAGTGATAGTACTGCAACTGTAGAAAAGATTACTAGCAGGCTGCTAGGTAAGAATTCAGATAGTTTTATTTCAAAATACTTAAGAGGAAGTGAAATTATACCCCTTTGGAATACTTATGTCAGTAAGAATGAAAATGATGAAGATGTAATAAAGCGATTAAATAACTATGAATTTGAATTGTATACCTGGTTTTCCATTGAAAATCAATTATATAAATATGATTTAGCAGATAATGCTGAGCTTGAGAAACTGTCACAGGAAGCAAACAAGGGAGATGTCAAATTTGCAGATGAAGTTACTGAAAAAATTGTTGAAGATACATCACCCACAATATATAAATTACTAAAGAGTTATGCCCTAAGGGCGAGTGTGTGCTCTGTGCCATACAATGATTCCTTATTAAGAGAAAAGCTGTTGGCAAGCCAGAGCAACTTAAATAAATGGGATACTTATAAGAAAAGCTTAAAATAAATTAAACATTTTATGCTAAGTATCATCAGTGTTTAAGCCTTGAAATTATACTTAACGGGAGGTGTTGTTAAATTATCATATTATTCCTATAAGGAAAGAAACAAAATAAGTAATTTTAAAATGGGGGGAGAGTATGAGAAAAGTTTTAAGAAAATTTTTAGGGGTAGGGATGACAGCATCTATGCTGCTGACAGCACTACCTTCTGGAACAGTTCAAGCTTATGATAAAAGTTCAACGGTAAACATGATTGGTAATGCCCATATTGATGCCGCTTGGAACTGGAGATATGCTGAGACTATAAGCACTGTAATCCCTGATACCTTTAACAGGGCACTTGGTTTAATGGATGCAAATCCTGATTATAGGTTTACTGCATCTTCATCACAGCTTTACCAATGGGCACAGGAATACTATCCTGATATGGCAGCCAGAATTGCTGAAAAGGTTAAGAATGGACAATGGGAAATTGTTGGAGGACAGGTTGTTGAGCCTGACCTAAATAATACAGATGGTGAATCCATGGTAAGACAATCCTTGCTTGCACAGAACTACTTTAGAGACACCTATGGAAGCATAACTAAAGTAGCATATGTACCGGATGTATTTGGTTTTGGCTACAATATGCCTCAGTTCTTTAAAAAGAGCGGCATGGACTACTTTGTAACCACAAAGCTTAACTGGAACGATACAAATAAATGGCCCTATGAGTATTTTAATTGGACTGCACCTGATGGCAGTACAGTTACAAGTTACAAGCCAACTAATGATTATGTATTTGGTTCTGTAAATGCAACCAGTGTGTCAAATACATTGAAATATCCTACAAGCGTGGGACTTAATTCAAGTCTTGTGCTATATGGTGCTGGCGACCATGGTGGAGGGCCAACCCAAACTGATTTGAATAATATTAAAAGCATTGATAATAACTCTGCCTATGCAGCAGTTAAAATGAACACTACTATCAATGTTCTCAAAGATTTAGACCAACAGGTAAAAGATAAAAATATAACTATGCCTAATGTAGATAACGAATTGTATTTTGAAAATCATAGAGGAGTTAGCACAACTTCAGACCCTATGAAAAAGTATAACCGTTACTCGGAAGAAGCAGCTCAGCAGGCTGAAAAGTTTAGTTCTGTTGCTGCACTTTTAGGCGCAATGGGCTATCCACAGGAAAAAATTAATGAGGCCTGGCAGAAGACGCTTTTAAATCAGTTCCATGATGTACTGCCTGGCTCATCTATAGCACCAGTATACAACGATGCCTTTAATGATGCTGAAATTGCTTTGAATCAGCTTAATAGCGTAAAGAATACTGCTTTAAACGGCATAGCAAGTAGAATAAATACTCAAGGAGAAGGACAGCCAATAGTGCTTTACAATTCACTAGCCTGGGAAAGAACAGATGCAGTACAGACAGATATTACGTTATCTTCTTCTAATAGTGCTCTAACTATACTTGATGCTAGCGGCAAGGAAATACCAAGTCAGCTTATAAGCAGAAATGGAAACAAGGCTGTAGTAGCTTTTGAAGCCTCTGTTCCTGCTATGGGCTATTCTGTTTACAGAGCAGTAGAAAAAAAGGCTGCTGAGTCTTCCACAACTATAAAGGTAGATGAAAGCAATACAAGCTTTGAAAACCAATTCTTTAAGGTAACTATAGATCCTGTTACAGGAAATATATCAAGCATCTATGACAAGAAAAATAATAAAGAAGTTGTTGAGGCTGGTAAGCAGTTTAACAGACTTCAATTCTTGGTAGATACTCCAAGGGAATGGGAAGCTTGGAATATAGATTATGATGACATGACAGCAACCCCTGCTGAAGTTAATACTGTAAGTGCACCTGTAAAGTTAGTTGAGAATGGCCCTACAAAGGCAACCTTTAAAGTTTCAAAGGTTTCTCCGTCTGGACTTTCTACAATTGATGAGTATATAACTCTCTACAACGACACTAACAGAATAGATGTGCAATTAAAGATTGATTGGCATGAAAAGCAAAAAATGCTGAAAGCAGCATTCCCAATGAGCATACATCCAGAAAATGTTACTTATGATATTGCTTATGCTACAATAAGCAGACCTGCAGTAAATACAAAGGGTCAGTTTGAAGTAGTAGGGTATAAGTTTGCAGATATGTCAAAGGATGGCTATGGAGTATCTGTTTTAAGCGACACAAAGGATGGTTGGGATTGTCCAAATGGAGTTTTACGCCTATCCTTACTAAGATCTCCAACTGATAACAGAGGTGGAGCAAGTGATATAGGAGAAAGAGATATAAAGTACTCCTTCTATCCTCACAGCGGAGACTGGAAAGAGGCAGATGTTGAAGTAAAAAGCTATGAGTATAACTATCCAATTACAGCTTTTGCAGCATCAAATCATGAAGGAGATTTACCTTCATCAGCCTCTTTTGCCAAGGTAAGCTCTGCTGATAACAATGTTGTATT
>CAZMQY010000070.1:0-13797 GCA_964568335.1 uncultured Clostridium sp. | reverse complement strand
CTGCTCGTACAACTATTGGCGTAGCATCATTGCCTTTAGGCGCTCAGGTTGAAATAGAAATGATCGCCAAGAAAAAATAGCTTAAGTCAAATCCGTGATTAGAGTACGCTGCAGTACATTCAGAACATAAGTTAAGGTTTTGAGTATTTCTAGTTTCAAATAAATATATTATAGGATTAATAGGGGGAATTTAGTTGAAAAAAATATTTATACCTTTGCTAGTGGTAGCCTTAATGGTTGTTAGTATATTTGGAGCTGTCAAACAAAAGCAAATTGATAATTTAAATAAAATCGTTAAGAGCGCTGAAGGAGTACTAATCAATGGATTTTATACAAAGCCAAGTCTTAATTATAACTTCAGTCTGGTAGAAGAAAAACCATCAAAAGAAAATATAGAAGCTCTTGCAAAAGAACTTAATTTTACACAGCAATTATTTAATTCCATTATCATCATGAATGAGAAAAATATAAATGATGAGACTAGGAAAATATTCTATAGAAGCGGAACGCCAAATAAATGTGTAAACTATATTCTAAGTCTAAGTGGAAAGGACTCATTAACTCAAAAAGAACAGGAAAACTTAAAGCAAATTAGGGAGTCTTACAATACATTTTATAAAAATATTTCTAATGATACCTCAATCAATGGAATAAATAATTTAGACAGTCTTGCTCTTTCATATGTTGAATTTGTGACACAAATAGAAAATAATATAAGCTACTAAAAGCAGCAGGAAGCAGTATATGTTTACAGCATGTTATAGAAATAAGTTTAAGCTTCTGGAAGTCTGCAAGGTGTGGAACTGCAAAGATATATTTTGTGAGGTCGAAGTCCTAAATGGACTTGGAGGGGTAGCTTGCGAATGGGAATGAGCACTCTTAAGTTACCCAGTGTGACCACTGAAAGGAGAAAAGGATGAAAAATACGATGTTTTTAAAAATAGCAAAAACGCAATTTGATTTATCATTTTCCATGCTTGAGAAAATGATAGAAAAGTGCCCGGATGATTTATGGAATGAGAAAAAAGGGGGATTTGTTTTTTGGCAGCAGTTATTACATGCTTTTACTGGAATAAACTTTTGGCTAAGAATGAATAATGAAAAATTTGTTGAACCCTTTGCAGATAAACACGTATATCCTGAATTAGACCATGATCCAGAAAATCATTTGACTAAAGAAGATTTGACTAAATATAAGGATGCTGTGAAGGAAATATCTGAAGCTTACTTCGCCGATAAAGATGATGAATGGCTTGGTATTAATTCTATTGTTTATGATAAGCTTAAAAATTTAGATATAATATTTGGGCAAATTAGGCACATACAGTATCATATTGGTCACTGCAATAGTATTTTAAGAGAGAACAAAAGAGAAGCTGTAGATTGGATTGATTATTACGGAGAATAATATCAAAGCTTAATTTATGTCATCAGGCTAGTAGAAATACTAGTCTTTTTGTTGCCTAAATATGGGATAATTGATAAAATTAATAATAAATACAAGAAGAGGATAGGAGATTCCTGTCAGATAATTGATAGTTGTAGTTTAGATGGGAACTAGTAAATTTTTAAATGAGGTGAATTGAATGGCAACATGGATTGCGCATCTAAGAATTGCAGAAAATATTTTAAATAAAGGATATGATTTTGAACCAAAAGCATTTGCAGCAGGGAATATTGGACCTGATTCCGGGGTGCCAAATGAAGATTGGAGCAGCTTTAATCCGCCAAAGAAAATTACACATTGGCAGGATGAAAATAAGAAAATTAATGCTAGAGGTTTTTGGGACAAGTACCTGAATAATAGGGAGCAAGAAGAAAATAAGGAGTCATTTTCTTTTAAAGCAGGATATTATGTACATCTATTAACTGATATTGAATGGTCAAAACTATTTGATGAAAAGAAGAAAGAAGCTTTATATAAGGAAGGCTTAGAGAAGGATAAGAATTTTATTTGGGTGATAAAAAAAGACTGGTATGGGCTTGATTATTTATACCTGGAAAAGTATCCAGAGTGCATATTTAATACACTATTTAAAAATATAGATAAAGTACCAGATTATCTGGATTATTTCCCACAAGGCGCATTTGAAAGACAAGCAAAGTATATAACTGAGTTTTATCTAGGAGAAAATAATGAAACGAAAGATAACTTTATATACTTAACTGAGGAAGAAATGGACAACTTTATTTCTAGTGCAACAAAGACAATAGAGGATTTGCTCAGTAAGATACCTTTGAAGAAAGTATCAGAAAATTAGGTCCTTAGCAGAAATTGCGTGTAAGTACTGGAAGATTATAAAGTTGAATTTAATAAATTTTGATTACTTATAAAAGGAGGCTGAGAAATTAAATGGGAATGCCTGTTACGAATATTTATATAGCATTGCTGCGAGGCATTAATGTAGGTGGAAAGAACAGAATTAAAATGGCCGATTTGAAGCAAGTGTTTGAGGAGGCTCAGCTTTGCGAGGTTCAGACATATATTCAGAGTGGTAATGTTTTGTTTAAGTCAAATGAATTGGAAGAACCGCTGCGTAAGAAAATTGAGCAGGCCATTGAGAATTCATTTGGCTTCCATGTCTCAGTTATATTGAGAACAGCTGATGAATTAGAAAGCATTATTAGCAATTGTCCCTTTTCCCAGGAAAAGATATTAGAAGCAGAGGCTTCGTCAGAGGGAGAGAGTTTATACGTTTCATTGATGGCTAATGTCCCTCAGCAGGAAAATCTGGAAAGCCTAAAGGCTTATAGCAGTGAAAATGATAAGTACCATATAAAAGGACGAGAGGTTTTTCTTTTATTCAGCAACAGTATTAGAAATTCCAAGCTGGCAAATAATCTGCACAAGCTGGAGGTATCAGCAACTGTACGCAACTGGAAAACTATTAATAAGCTGGCACAGCTCGCAAGAGCTATGAAGAAATGATATAGTGTGGGACTGTTAATATAATCTGTATATATCGCTAAAACTAGGCCGTCGAATTAGGGTTCTATCCTATAAATACAACAACATTTAAATATAAAAATATAAAAGTATAAGAATATAAGAACATAAGAATATAAGAACATGTAGCAACCATGCGGGTTGTACGGAATTAAATAACATTATTATATCAGATATATCATAAATAGATGTGAAGCCATGTATATTATATGGATAAAAATAAGCAAGGAGCGATATATATTGGAACATTTATATGATAAGTACGGCAGGAAAAAGATTTATATTATTCTATCCTTAATCCTTATAGTTCTAAATATTATAATGGCAGCTGTTATCTATCAGGCTAAAATTAGATTTTCAATTGATGGTCTAAAGTTTAAATACATTTCTCAAAAGGAAAACTCTATATTATTTAAAGATAACAAAGGGGATAATGCTATTATTAGCATAGACAGCTCAGTGCAAAGCTACACACACTCTTCCATTGGTGCTAAATATAAAATTGAATATAAGGATAAAGTGATACTGGTGGATAGCTCTGATTTGATAAAAAGTGGTGAAGTTATTACCTTATCTGATGGAAGTCATTATACAAGGCAGTTTATTACAGTTGAAGTTGGAAGCAGCGATGATAAATATTCTTCATTACCTTTTGATGTTCAGCTTGTTAACAATGTTAACAAGGTCTATGCCTTTATTAAGGATACAGGTATCTTTTCAGTATTGATATTAACTATACCTCTTATTTTTCTTGGCATTGGAAGCTTGATTTATCCTGAGAAGGTTTGGAGGTTTCAACATTGCCTCAGTGTTTCCGGCGGCGAGCCTACGGAATGGGCTATTTTTTCAAATAAGGTGGGAGGCGCATTTTTAATAGGCCTTGCTGTAGTACTACCTATTATTGCAGCCAATATGTAGCTAAGACATAAGGATGATAATATTATTTAACAGGGGGAGATTTTAATGACTAAGCTAGTATTGATACGTCATGGAGAGCCTGACTATAGTTATGTGACAGAACGAGGTTTTAAAGGGCATGGAAGAGATTTAGGACAGCTAACTGCTGCTGGAATAGAGCAAGCAAAGATAGCTGCAAAGGATAGTAGATTGGATGGAGCCGAATTGATAGTAGCTTCACCGTATACTAGAGCCCTTCAGACGGCAGCAATTATTTCTAAAGAGAGAAACTTAGACATAAGCATTGAGTTAAGTTTACATGAATGGCTGCCTGACTTAACCTTTAACTACGATTCTGATGAAATAGTAATGCAAGCTGCGCGGGAATGCTCTGCTTGTAAAGGAGCTTATGAAGCTGATGAAAAGAATTGGGAAAAGCTAAGCACTGTAGCGGAAAGGGCATTTAACTCCATGAAGAAATATCTAGACTACAATAAAATAATTGTAGTGACACATGGAGTGCTTATGAGACAATTTCAATTTCACAAGCACATTCCTTACTGTGGAATATTAGAAGTTGATTTCCATGAAAGCTATGAATGGTGCGGATGGATTGAAAACTAGAGGAATATTTGATACCACTCTCATGTAAAAATAGCAGGAGAGTGGTTCTTTTTTTATTATATAAGGAAGGTAAAATAAAATTATAAGGATATAAAACACAAGGACTTTAACCAGCAGTTTGCCAGTGGAAACCAGTGAGTATATCCCATTGAAAGGAGGATTTAGGATGAGAGTAGGAGTTATAATGGGTGGTGCTTCTTCTGAGAGAGAAATTTCCTTACTAACGGGAAAAGAAATGATAGAAAACTTGAATAAGGATAAATATGAGATTATTAAGATAGAGATAAACAGCAGAAAAGAGCTAATTGAAAAGGTGCAAAAGGAAAAAATAGATTTTGCATTGTTAGCCCTCCACGGAAAATTTGGAGAGGATGGAGGGGCCCAGGCAGTTTTAGAAAGCCTTAATGTGCCCTATTCAGGTTCTGGAATGGCCGCCAGCAGTCTATGTATGGATAAGGATATTTCTAAGAGGCTTATGAACACTGAGGGTATAAATACTCCAAGCTGGACTACAATAAAAAAGCATCAGGAGGTTGACTA
Source organism: uncultured Clostridium sp. (assembly GCA_964568335.1). Classification (GTDB taxonomy): domain Bacteria; phylum Bacillota; class Clostridia; order Clostridiales; family Clostridiaceae; genus Clostridium_AT. Next base: position 8,789 of record CAZMQY010000070.1, on the reverse strand, counting down.
TAAACTGATAGAAAAAATAGGCTATCCAGTAGTTGTGAAACCTGTAAGTGGAGGCTCAAGCCTAGGTACCTTTATTGTGAAAAGCGACAAAGAGGTAATGGATGCAATTCTTAATGCCTTTGACTATGATGAAGAGGTGATGGTTGAAAAGTACATTAATGGTACAGAAATCACCTGCAGTATGCTGGCAGGAGAGCTGCTGCCTGTTATTTTGATTAAGCCCGGCTCAGAATTTTTCGATTATAAATCCAAATATGAAGATAAAGGCTCTGAAGAAACAATCATAGAACTTGATGAGGAGCTAAAGACTAAAGTTGATAGACTATGCCGTAAATGCTGGAGCTTATTTAAATGCCAGGTTTATGCTAGAATAGATATAATAATAAAAGAGGATGAACCCTTTGTTCTTGAAATTAACACTTTGCCTGGAATGACTAAAAATAGTTTGCTGCCTAAGAGTGCTAGGGCTTACAACATGAGCTTTCAAGAGCTTTTGGATAAAATCATAGCTTTATCCCTAAAAATTAAGCGATAAAGAGGTAGATTATCTTGTTTTCAGAAATTAATTTCAGTGGTGATAAACCTTTATACCTTCAAATCAAAATGGAGATTGTTAGAATGATAGAAGAGGGTATGCTTGCAGAAGGAGGCAAGCTGCCCTCTACAAGGGAGCTTGCTCAAATTTTAGGTATCAGCCGAAACTCCTGCATGCATGCTTATGAAGTCTTAGAAGACGAAGGCTACCTTAAGATGATAAAAGGGAAAGGGGCTTTTGTGCGACATAGCTGGAATAAAACAGGTGAAAAATGGTCTATTGATTGGAAAAAGCAAATTAATCCTTATGGAAACATGGCGGTATATTTAGATATTATTAAAAGTGAGCCGGTTACAGAGAAAGGAATGATTTCATTCAAAAGCATAGCCCCTGATGAAAAACTCTTTAATTTGGAGCAAATTAGGCGCAACTTTCTTAATAGCTTATCCTTAGATGGGGAGAAGCTTTTTAACTATGGCTATGCAAGAGGCTACCTTCCTCTCATAAAATACTTAAAAGGCTATATGGAAAATAAAGGGATCAGCTTAAAGGAAAAAGAAATTCTAATAACAAATGGATTTACTGAGGGCTTTGATATTGTGTTATCCGCATTGACTAATATGGGAGACACCATTATGTGCGAAAATCCTACACACAACACCGCAATAAAACAGATGAAGCTTCACAACTTAGATATCCTTGGAGTTGACATAGAGCAAGGTTCTATAAGTACTGATCAGTTAAGAGAAAGATTAGCTGAAAATAGGGTAAAGCTGCTTTATTTAACACCTTCTTATCATAATCCAACAGGTACGGTTATGTCTGCAAGTAAGAGGAAGGAAGTATATGAGCTTTGCAAAAGCTTCAAGGTACCTATCATAGAAGATGGCTTTAATGAGGAGCTGCTATATTCATCATCTCATGTATCTCCTATTGCAGCTTTAGCAGGAGAGGATAACAGTGTTATTTATATAGGAAGCTTTTCCAAGGTTCTTTTCCCAGGCATAAGAGTAGGGTGGATTGTAGCTGATAAAGAGTTAATCAGTATTTTGGAAAGCATTAAAAGAAGCAGAAATATTCATAGTTCCGTACTAGATCAGGCTTTTTTGTATGAATATTTAAGAAGCGGAGATTTTGAAACATATATGAAAAAAGCTCGCAGGTATTATAGAGATAAATATAAGCTTGCTGCAGCCTGTGCAAAAGAACATTTTAAGAATTGCAAGGTATACGGAGAGGGTGGACTTCATATTTTTGTAGAAATGGAGGAGGGAGATGCAAGAATATTGCTAGAAGCTTCCATGAAGCGAGGAGTCATTTTCATGCCCGGAGATATATTTTATGTAAATGGAGGAGGAAAAAATAGCCTAAGGCTTGGCTTTTCTAGGGTGAGTTTTGAGGAAATAAAGAAAGGCTTTAAGATTATAGGAGATTGTATGAAGAATGAGGGGGATTAATAAATGAAGATTTACCAAGTTGATTCATTTACGGAGGTTCAGTTTAAAGGAAATCCAGCAGCGGTTTGTATCTTGGAAAAAGATTATGAGGATTCAGTATTGCAAAATATTGCTATGGAAATGAATTTATCTGAAACAGCATTTTTAAAAAAGGTTTCAGACAATGAATTTAATTTAAGGTGGTTTACTCCTGCAGCTGAAGTGTCACTATGCGGACACGCAACCTTAGCCAGTGCTCATATATTATGGGAGAATAAACTGGTAGGCAGTGAAGAAATATTTTTTAATACCTTAAGTGGAACTTTAATTGCAAAGAAGAAGGAAGAGTGGATAGAATTAGATTTACCAAAAGGAAAGCTAAGGAGATCAGAGGGGGATGAATTCTTGCTTAAGGCCTTTTCTTTATCTCCCATAAATATTTATGAAGATGACATAGTCTATCTGTTGGAGCTTGAAAACGAAGAGGAAATATTTCTTCTAAATCCTGATTTTAATATGCTGAAAAAGGCAAGCAAGAAAGAAATAATAGTAACAAGCAAGGCAAGAGGCAAAAGTTATGACTTTACATCCAGGTTCTTTGCACCAGCCTTTGGAATCAACGAAGATCCCGTAACTGGTTCTGCACATTGTTATTTGGCACCTTATTGGATAGAAAAACTAAATAAGAATGAGGTTTTAGGCTTTCAAGCTTCAGCACGAACGGGATATATAAAATGCAAGGTGAAGAATAATAGAGTGATGCTTTTAGGTAAAGCAATAACTGTGCTGAATGGAACACTAAATATATAGGCTGAAAAACTAACCTACAAGCTGCATTATATTTCCCTGCAATAGTGGAACACTAAGGATATATCTTGGTGAAAGGGGAATTTGCTATGCAGGACAATCACAGTGGAGTTCAAGGTGTATTAACCTTAAACTATCATTCACATGAAGATAAAAACATAATCGAATCTTCAGCAGCTCAGCTTTCCGCTGGTGACATAAATTCAGTAGTGCTCTTAGAGTATAGTCAGGAAAAGAAAATTAGCACTGAGGATTATACAAACAAGGAAAGTGAAAAGTACTCTATCGATGCTGATAAATTGATTGCTTTAATTAAAGAGCATGGATCAAGGATAAAATGAATAATCATCTAATAAAAAAAGCAGAAGATGTGCAATAAATACAACCTTCTGCTTTAATTTTTATTATCTTGCCATACCAAAGACTGCACCTGAAATAAAAGGTACTAACCAAATAACCCATACAACAATACTAAATTTATGGAAGTTGGCTTTAGCTTTATCATCATTCTTAACTAATACAACAGTTGCCCAAAGTGCATGGAAAAGCATTAGAACAATTGCTAGAAGACCTGTAATACCGTGAAAATTAAACTTGAAGCCTTCACCAGCTAGCTTGCCCATAAGTGTTGTTCCTAAAGTGTCAAATACCAGGCCTATCCAAAACACTATCAAGTGCCATTTTTTTAGGGAGCCTTGCTTTTTTTCACTCCATACTCCAATTGTATAAAATATTAGGGCTAAATTAATAGAAATTACTGCATACATTAACATAAAAAATCCTCCTTAATTAAAACAAAATTTTGAATTGCTGTATATAAAATTACCATTGTGAACAGTGTTCATTTTCTATTGTTTTAAAATCATATCTATTAGATATGATTTATTTAAGAAGCTCTTTAAGAAACAGTTCAAAGGTTGAATACTTAAAAAGCGGCATCTGTATCATTGTTACAAAATTCATTAGTATAAAATTTGCTGTTTCATAGGTGCCTAGCTTTATTTGAAGGCTATTATCAGCTTGTTCTTTTTTTAGTATATTTTCAATTATTATTATTAGCTTTTCCATGAAAATATATTCTTTTTCTAAACCGCCCTTAACATATTCGGGGCTGTCATAGAGCTCAGGGGTAAGCCAAATCTGCTTAAAGCTTTTAATAAAAACACTTAATTCATTAAAAATCATATTTAACTTAATATAAATGCTATCACCTGAGGCAGCTATGCCTTCTACTGAATAAAGATAGTCTTGCCAGTACTCGGTCATCATTTCAATGACCAGGTCTTTCTTTGTAGGATAATAATTATATATTGTACCGAGAGCTATGTCACAGGCCTTTGATAAAGCTCTCATGCTTAATTTTGAGTAGCCCTCATTATAAAGAATTTCTTTAGCATTACTCAATATAAGTTCTTTAGGATTTTCAATTATTCTTGACACTTTCAACACCCCGTATTATTCATATGAACATTGTTCATTATATATTATTAACTTAAGCTTGTCAACAAGATATTATTTTTTATTATTTATCAAATTGACTGGCAATATTATAAAAGCGTTTTGCTTCGTCCAGCCTTCCTTCAAGCTCATGAACCTTTCCAATGAGACTATAGCATTCACTACAGCTTGGATTTATGGCTAATACTTTTTTTAGAAGGCTATAAGCTTCAGTAGTACGATTGAGCTTCAAATGTTCTCTACATTCACTCAAGTACCTTTCAGCTTCATCGTTACAGCTGCTTAAGCTGCTTATTTCATTTAAAACAGCTCTAATCTTATCTGCGGTAAAAGGCTTTTGAATATAAGCAACAGCGCCGAGCTTAGTACATTCTACTGCATTTTTGACTGTGCCGAAAGCTGTCATTATTACAACGGGTACCTGGATACCTAAGCTTCGAATTCTTCTTAAAACCTCCGTACCACTAATTTCAGGCATTTTTATATCTATAAGTGCTATATCAAAATTGTTTGATTGAAAAAGCTTTAAGGCTTCTTCACCGTTTACTGCGCTTAAAACCTCATAATTCATTGTTTCAAGACAGGTAGTAAGAAGCATTCTAATATTTTTTGTATCATCTACTATGAGAGCTTTTTTCATATCTTCACCTCATTTCTATTCCACAATTGGAAGAGTAAAAATAAAAGTGCTGCCTTTACTTGGGCTGCTTTCACACCAAATTTCTCCACCATGAGCCTCAACAATTTCCTTGGCTATTGCAAGCCCAAGACCAGTGCCTTCATGTTCATTATCTTCATCTTTAACTTGAACAAACCTGTCAAATATGCTTTCTCTATACTCTTCCGCTATTCCTATACCTGTATCTGTAACAGAAACGCACATTTTATCCTCTTGAAGGAAGGTTTTAATAGTTATGTCTCCACCAGGCTTAGTAAATTTTAAAGCATTTGATATAAGATTGTTAACTGCCCAAGTAACTTTTTCAGAATCTATATTTACTTTTGGTAAATTATCATATGATTCATAGTTTAAAGATATAGTTTTAATGTTGGCCTGTTCTTGAAAAGTTTCCAAGGCTTCTTCTATTACACTAGCTATATTAGCAGGTTCAATATTAAAAGGAACCTTTTTAGCTTCCAGCCTAGAGATTTGAAGCAGATTAGTTACAAGAAGATTTAGCTTTTCACCCTCTTCTTTTATAGTTCTAATTACATTCTGTTGTTTAGAGTTCAGTTCCCCAATTTGCATATCTTCAAGCAAACTGGCACCAATCATGATAGAGGTAAGAGGGGTTTTAAACTCGTGAGATACTGCAGACATAAAGTCACTTTTAGTTTTTTCAATTTGCTTAAGCTGAGTAATGTTTTGAAGAAGAACAACTATGCCAGTAATGCTTGCAGCATTGTCTTTAATTGTTGTTACTACTACATTGAAGTAATAGCTCTGATCTAAGTTTTTTATCTTTATCATTTTTTGATTCATATTTTTGTTAGAAGACTTTGAGACAGTATAAATAAAGTCATATAAGTCACCATTTCTAATAACCTCTAGAAAGTATTTTTGAACAGCTTCACTTTCCTTTATGCTAAACAATTTTTCACAGGCATCATTGAGCAGAATTATTTTGTAGTTTTCATCCAAAACAATAAGAGGGTCAAATATGCTTTTTACTATGGCAACTGACTTGTTCTTTTCTACCAAAAGCTTTCCTAGGGTACTTTGTTCAAAGCTTTGCAAACGCTTCGTCATATTATTGAATTCATTTGTTAGTTCCCCAATTTCATCCTGAGAAATTATAGGTGCTTGTTGGGCTAAATCTCCTTCCTTTACAGCCTTCATTGTTTCTGTTAATGAATATATAGGCTTTAAGTTTTTGTTTATGGAAAGCCTGGAAATAAGATAGCCACCTATAACAGCTACTGAAGAAAGAATAGTTATAAGATACATGGAATTAAAAGAACTAGCGGTAACTAGGTCCTTGCTGTGAAACATTACCCTTTCATTAAGAGAAGCTAAAAGAACAAGCTCCTGCTTTAAGCTTGTAAATACAGGAATAATTTCATTATCGTAATAGTCTAATGCCTTATCGCTGCCCTGGGAGTTTCTTATTTCTTGAATGTTAGAAAATTGCTTCATATAGCTTTTATACAGTTCATTAATTTTAGCTACATGCTCCCTTTCACCTTGTTCAGTTATATTGATGTATTCTGTGTTATACCATTTGCTGAAAGTATCGTTATAGTTGTAGAAGTTATCTATTCCGCTTTGTCTATCAGCATATAGATAAACCAATATTGAATTGTTTTGTTCTTCAACAGCTTCAAGCATGTTGGTTACAGCGTTAATACTTTTATAGTTATTAACCATAAGACCATCAATGGATTTACTTAATCCATATAGGTTGAAAACAGATACCATTCCAACAATGGCAATAGTAAAAACAAGGCACAAGTATACTGTTGATATTTTTGCTTTTAAGGATTTTAACATGGCTAATCACCCGAATTTTTTTCATTTAGGAACAGTATAAATTTTACAGAAGAAAAAGTCAATGTAAGCAGATTTTATTTAATTCAGTACATGCAATACTATGCGTAAATAGGAGCAAATGAATAGAAAATAAAAGATTAAGGGCATTTTTACTGGAATAACCGACTGTATTAGATATGATAAGATTAAACTTGTCTTATTGGGGAAGTTGCTTATACCTGTATACATGATAAAATAGGGGCATAGAAAGAGTTTAAATAAAAGTATATAAACAAAAGATAGAAACATGGGATATCTATGTTTTTTATTATTTTTAGCAGAATTTTATTCCAGACCAAGGGGGATTTGGGTATGTATAATATCATTATCGGCTCTACCAGTTACGGAGAGATGATTATAGAAACGCTACGGGAGAAAAATAAATCAGTTATTGTTATGGATAAAAAAGAAAATTTGCAAAGAAGTAATCATAAAACAATTGTCAGGACAGTAGTTAATACCGACAACGCTAAGCTAGTGCAAAGTTCAATAGGCAATCAGCAGGTAGAAAGTATTTATATAGTAACTGATGACGATAAGCTGAACTTAATGCTTGGAGAGCAGTTATCAGAGTATGATAATACTTATGTACTTTTAACAGATGAAAGGCTTGTAGCATTAGCTGAGGGTAATTATAAGATTATATGTCCTAGCTTACTGGTAAAAGAGTATATTATGAGGGAGATAGAATAATGCTTGCGGTAGTAGTGGGAGATGCTAAAAAAAGCCTTTTAGTTATGGAGAATTTAAAGGAAAAGGGTTATGGGGTTATCTTTATTGATATTGATAAACAAACAAATATAACAGGGAATTGCCTTAAGGAAAATAGAATTCAGTTTGCAAAGCTTTTGGTGGCGCTAACTGATGAGGACCATATGAACTTGTATTTATGCAAGCTTGCTAAAAAGATGTATAACGTGGAGAAGACTATAGCCTTAGCCAATTATCCAGATAATATTGAGCTTATGAAGCAGCAAAATATTGATGATATTATATGTCCTAATCTTTTTATAAAAAATAGTATTGAGGAGATTATATCTAGGGAAGAAGAATAATATTTATTATAGCTTGCTTTGAAAGTGCTGATGCTATAACAAGTAATGAGGGATACAAAATCGAAAGATATAAGAAAGCAGAAAGTGTGTTACCGCTTCTGCTTTTTTTTATTTGCTTACTTACATGCTAATTACAAAAATATGAAAAGTTTATCATTATATGTTAAAATAAACCATAAGTTATTTTACACTAATATACAGCTATAGTATAATTATACTATAATAAATGCAGGAGGCTTTTATATGGCTAAGCAGGTTAAAAAAGTGTACAGATTCTTGGCTTGGTTTTTCTCCGTGGTTATTGCAGCAGGTACGCTTATTGGGTGTGGTGGAGAGAAAAAATATGGACCACCAAAATATGGGCCGCCACCGAATAGCGGTTATGAGGATAATGCTAAAGAAGCTGTAGCGAAGAAATAAAAAAGGAGGCAGAATATGGCTAAAAATGTTAAAAAGGTTTATAGGCTTTTAGCTTGGTTATTGGCAGTTGTACTTGCATCGGGAACTTTTGTTGGCTGCAGAAGAACGAAATATGGGGCGCCGTCACCAAATGAAAATAAATATGGTCCGCCCCCTGTCAGTGGGTACAATAATAAATCAGAAGGAAATGTGATTTGACATGAAAAAGCAGCTTCAAAATTGGGCGTGGAGCCAGGGGATGAAATTTAATGCAAAGGTTCATGATTTAACCTATTTTTTCTGGGAGACAACCTTAAGATGCAATCTTAAATGCCGCCACTGCGGTTCAGATTGTGATAAGGATAAAAGTCTTGAGGAACTACCAAAGGAGAAGGTGCTTCAGGTTTTTAGAAATATTGCTGAAAACTATCAGGCGAAGGATATCATGGTTGCAGTAACTGGTGGAGAGCCTCTTGTAAGAAAGGATTTGTTTGAAATACTTTCGGAGGTCAGCAATATGGGCTTTCCTTGGGGAATGGTCACCAATGGAATGCTAGTGGATGAAAAAA
>CAZMQY010000069.1:0-13921 GCA_964568335.1 uncultured Clostridium sp. | reverse complement strand
AGCTAGCGACTTGAGCCCCTTTTCCTCAGCAATAGTTGCCCTGGTTCTCTTCTTTGGCTTATAGGGTCTGTATATATCTTCAACCTCAGTCAAGGTTTCAGCTTTTTCTATAGAAAATCTTAGTTCCTCGTTAAGCTTTCCCTGTTCCTCAATAAGCCTTATAACATCAGCTTTTCTTTCGTCTAGGTTTCTTAAATATGTAAGCCTTTCAGCAAGCTTTCTAAGAGTTACATCGTCAAGTCCCCCAGTGGCTTCCTTTCTATATCTTGCAATAAAGGGTACAGTGTTTCCTCCGTCTAAAAGCTCAATAACGCTTTCTACCTGATTTACTCTAACAGCAAATTCCTGAGACAGTCTTTCTGACATACTTCCCATCAAGCATCCAACCTTTCCTCATTAGTTTATGTCCCTTACCTATTTTACAAAATTATGAAGCAAAATAAAAGCCTTTTAGAAAAACAACTGCCCATCCTAGTACTAAAAAGTTATATAAATCCATAAAATCTCATATTATTTAGATATATCAATAATGTAGGAGTATTATTTTGAAAAAACAATTTACAGCCTTTTTGCTTATTATTTCCTTATTATTATTTACCAATTGCTTAAATTTAAGTATGAGCATATATGATTTTAACCATACAGAAGTTAAAAATAAAATAGAATATTTAAGCTCTGATTACTTCAAGGGACGGCTCTCAGGAACAGATGAGAACCTTGAAGTAACAGCCTTTATGAAATATCAATTTAAAAATATTGGACTGCTTCCATACAATGGAGATTACTACGATCAATTTGAAACCAATTATCCTCAGAGACTAAAGGATGACCCTTTTCTTAGAATAATTGATAAAAATGGCGCCATACTTAAGGAATATAACTATGGAACAGATTATAAGGAAGAGATGCTTAACTTTAAAAACAATTATGTAGTATTCAGCAAAAAAGACTCCTTGTATGAAACAGAGACTTCCTTGAACGTTAGTAAAGGCGCCGATAGTTTTTTATTCTTCGTACCTGAAGACAACAAACTCGGCTTTAGGAGCTCTTTCATGGGTAATGACGGACGCTATCAAAGCATGTACATAATGCTGACAAAGGATACCCTTGCAGATATAAAAAAATACATTTCACAAAACCAAAAGATTGTCTGCTATATTCCCTTCACCGTTAGAAAAACTACATTAAGCAATGTGGTTGGATACATTGAAGGAAGCGATAGCAAAGCTCCGCCAGTAGTTATATCAGGACACTTTGACCATTTAGGTGCTGATTTATCAGGCAAGGTTTACAGCGGTGCCTTAGATAATGCTTCTGGTATTTCCTTTGTGCTTGAATTTAGCAAATACATAAAGTCCTTAGGCATACCAAATAGAGATATTATATTTATAGCTTTTAATGCAGAGGAATTTGGCTGCTTGGGCTCTAATCATTTTGTAGAAAAGTATCTTCAAAAGCTTCAAGGCGCTAAGGTGTATAATTTCGACATGATAGGAAGTAATACGGTGCCCCTTAGTATAATGGCAGCTAAATCAGATAATAATAATACAAACTTCGTGCGTTCAATTACCTCTACCTTTAATAAATCTAAAGTAAGCTATAACTATATTTTTGAGGATTCCAGCGACCACGAGGCCTTTAGAAAGCATAATATAGATGCAGTAACCTTCTGTGATAGCGACATGTCTAAAATACATACACCCGATGATACGGTTAAGCATATAAGCACTGCAGCAATCGACAGAGCTTTTAATGTAGCTTCAAAGGAAGTAATTAAGGAGGGCTTTGGGAACAATCCAATGCTTCTCTATTACAGGAAAATTTTTATGTATTCACTCCTAGCCAGTATTTTGTTATCTATAGTTCATAGTATACAAAATATAAAAAATTAATAATAAAAGCAGCAGCTATTAACTTTTTCTAGCTGCTGCACTTATATTTATATATCTAGTTTTCCATTACTGCTCTGCTTCAAATATTCATTAATAAATAAATCAATTTCTCCATCCATAACAGATTGAATATTTCCTGCTTCTGCCCCTGTTCTGTGATCCTTAACCATGGTATAAGGCTGAAATACATAGGAGCGGATTTGACTTCCCCAACCTATGTCTCTTAGCTCGCCAGTTAAGTCTTCAATCTTTTCTTTATGAGCCTGTTCCTTGAGCTGTATTAGCTTAGCTTTTAGCATTTTCATGGCAGATTCACGATTATTATGCTGGCTTCTCTCATTTTGACATTGAACAATTATTCCTGTAGGTAGATGAGTTATTCTTATGGCAGACTCGGTTTTGTTAACGTGCTGTCCGCCAGCTCCTCCTGAACGATAGGTATCTATCTTTAAATCCTCTGGTCTTATTTCAATATCTTGCTCCTCAGTAAGCTCCGGCAATATTTCTACAGAAGCAAATGAGGTTTGCCTTTTGCCATTAGCATTGAAGGGTGATATTCTTACAAGTCTGTGAATTCCCTTCTCAGCCTTTAGGTAGCCATAAGCAAATTCTCCAATAGTCCTTATGGTAACTCCCTTTATTCCAGCTTCATCCCCTGGTTCATAATCAAGAGTTTCTACTTTAAAACCTTTGTCTGCACACCATCTTGTATACATTCTTAAAAGCATTTCAGTCCAATCCTGAGCATCCGTACCTCCAGCTCCTGCATGAAGGGTAACTATGGCATTGCCCCTATCGTATTCTCCAGAAAGCATGGTTTCAACCCTAAACCGTTCTATCTCTAAGCTTATTTCTTCAACTTCTCTTACAATTTCCATCTTGCCAGCTTCATTTTCTTCCTCAGCTGACAGCTCTATCAATATTTCAATATCCTCTAAGCTCGATTCTAATTTCTTGTATCTATCATATTTGTCTTTTAAATACTTAGCCTCTTGAGTAATGCTCTGAGCCAACTTCAAATCGCTCCAAAAGTTAGGCTCCTGCATCTTATTCTCCAGCTCTTCTATTTTCTTTCTAAGAGCCTCTACGTCAAAGAGACCCCCTAATTTCATCTAAAAGGCTTTTTAAATTTCCTAAAGAACCTACAGCTTCTTCATATTGCATAAACATTTTTTGTACCTCCAATTAATAATGAAGAATTAAGAATGAAGAATGAAGAATTTTTTTAAAATCATTCTCCATTCTTCATATATTAATTCTTCATTCTAAGCTAATCTGCCGCAGCAGTTTTTATATTTCTTTCCAGAACCACATGGGCACGCATCATTTCTTCCAATCTTTTTATCATTTGTAACTGGTTTCTTCGGAAGGGAATCATCTACATTTGTAGAAGTTTCTACAGCAACTTTTTCTCTTTCAGGCGCTCTTTCAATCTGAACATGGAATAGATACTTAACAGTATCAACCTTAATGTTAAAAATCATCTCGTCAAACATTTCGCTGCCTTCAAACTGATAAGCTTGAACTGGGTCTTGCTGCTTGTAGGCTCTAAGTCCAATACCTTGCTTTAAGTGGTCCATATTGTCTATATGATCCATCCACTTGCCATCTACTACTCTTAGAAGTATTACTCTCTCTATTTCTCTCATCTGCTCTGAGGTAAAATCTTCTTCCTTAGCATTATAGATATGCATAGCTATATTAAGCATTGCTTCTTTAATTTGATTATTGGATATTTCCTTAAGTTCATCCATGTTAATTGCATCCTTTGGAAGATAAATCTCTTCCAAATAAGCAACCAGCTTTTCCAAGTCGCTTTCAAATTCTTCCTCTACACCTGAAATATGTGAGTCAACAGCAGTGTGTATAACCTCTTGAATCATATCTAAAGCCTGCTGCTTTAAGTTTTCACCTTCAAGCACCTGTGAACGCTGCTTATAAATAATTTCTCTTTGAGTGTTCATAACATCATCATAGCCAAGCAAAGTTTTTCTAATATCAAAGTTATTTCCTTCTACCTTCTTTTGTGCGTTTTCTATAGCAGAAGAAACCATTTTGCTTTCTATGGCTTCATCTTCTTGAAGCCCAAGTCTTTCAACTATGCCTTGAAGTCTTTCAGAACCGAATATTCTCATTAAATCGTCCTCAAGTGATACATAAAAACGTGATTCACCATGGTCTCCCTGACGGCCGGAACGTCCTCTAAGCTGATTATCAATACGTCTTGATTCGTGTCTTTCTGTACCGATAATCTTTAAACCGCCTAAATCTGTAACTCCCTCTCCAAGCTTTATGTCAGTACCACGACCAGCCATATTAGTAGCAATGGTAACCATTCCTCTTTCCCCTGCGTGAGATACTATTTCTGCTTCCAAATCATGATACTTGGCATTTAAAACTTGATGAGGAACGCCTTTCTTTTTGAGCAGTGCAGATACAAGCTCTGACTTTTCAATACTTACTGTACCAACAAGCACTGGCTGACCTTTCTTATGGGTTTCAGCGATTTCTTCAACTACCGCCATGAATTTTCCCTTTTCCGTTTTATAAACCAAATCAGGGTGATCTATTCTTATCATTGGCTTGTTTGTTGGTATAACAACAACATCAAGACCATATATTTCTCTAAATTCTAATTCTTCAGTAAGAGCTGTACCAGTCATACCAGACAACTTTGTATACATTCTGAAGTAATTTTGGAAGGTTATTGTTGCAAGGGTTTTTGATTCCTTTTGAACTCTTACTCCTTCCTTAGCTTCGATTGCTTGGTGAAGACCGTCACTGTATCTTCTTCCCTCCATAAGTCTTCCTGTAAATTCGTCTACAATAACAATTTCCCCATCTTTAACAATGTAGTCCTTGTCAAGCTTCATATGATAATTGGCCTTAAGTGCTTGAACTACGTGATGCTGTATTTCCATATGAGCTGCATCTGTATAATTCTCAAGACCAAAAAACTTTTCAGCCTTTTCAACGCCGTTATCTGTAAGCATAACAGCTCCAGCCTTTTCATCCACTGTATAATCCTTTTCCTTAAGAAGAGTTTTAACAAACATATCAGCAATTCTATATAATTCAGTGGATTTGTCTCCTTCTCCTGAAATTATAAGTGGAGTTCTGGCTTCATCAATAAGGATGGAGTCAACTTCGTCCACTACGGCAAAGTTTAATTCTCTTTGAACCTTTTCTTCCTTATAAATAACCATGTTATCTCTTAAATAATCAAATCCAAACTCGTTATTTGTTCCATAGGTTATATCAGATCCATAAGCTTCTCTTCTTTGGTCATTATTTAGGTTATGAAGAATAACTCCAACGGTTAAACCTAAAAATTCATAAACCTGTCCCATCCACTCTCTATCTCTATTTGCAAGGTAATCATTAACTGTAACAACATGCACACCCTTACCTGCTAAAGCATTTAAATAAGCTGGAAGGATAGCCGTTTGAGTTTTACCTTCACCAGTTCTCATTTCTGCAATTCTTCCCTGATGAAGAACAATACCGCCTATAAGCTGTACTCTATAATGCTTTGTTCCCAATACTCTTGATGCAGCTTCTCTACACACCGCAAAAGCTTCTGGAAGAATATCGTCTAGAGTCTCTCCCTTAGCAAGCCTATCCTTAAATTCTTGAGTTTTTCCCTTAAGCTCCTCATCGCTAAGACCCTGCATTTGAGAATCAAGCGCTTCTATCTTATCGACTATTGGAAGTATCTTCTTTACTTGTCTATCACTGTAGCTTCCAAACACCTTATCAAGTATACCCATGTTCCTTCATCCTCGCTATCTTATTTAAATTGAAATCAAACTTTAAAACTATTGAAAAACTAATTTTTATTATTTTCAATATACTTATACTTTATAGATTATACCACCTAATGAAATGTCATTCAACTTTTATAACCTTATTTATACAATATTAATAAAATATTTACTAGTTTCTTACAAAGCGAAAGGCATAAGCTCTTTAAGCCTATGCCTTTATAATTCTAAAACTCAGGTTCGATTAAACCATAATTGCCATCTTTCCTTTTATAAACTACATTTACATCTCCACTTTTATCATTGGAGTAAACAAAGAAATCATGTCCTAATAAATCCATTTGAAGTACCGCTTCTTCTGCTGACATTGGTTTAACTGCAAATCTCTTTGTTTTAACTATCTGAGGCTCCTGAACCTCATCATCTGAAAATTTGTATGCAGGAATTTCTTTATATTTTAATGGTACATTTACATGATAGTTCCTCTGAAGCCTTGATTTATGTTTTACCATTTGCCTTTCAAGCTTATCACTTACTATATCTATAGCAGCGTACATATCAGAATTTGCTTCTTCACTTCTAAGTAAGACACTATGGAATCTTATGGTTACTTCAATAATTTGTCTAGCTTTTTCTACACTCACTGTAACAAAAGCTTCTTGTTCATTTTCAAAGAACTTATCTAGTCTTGAGAGCTTTTTTTCTATGGCATTTCTTAGTCCTTCTGTTACCTCAATGTTTTTCCCTAATATATTACACTTCATACAACACAGCCCCTCTCTACCTATACTAGGTATTAATATACTGGTTTTATAGTTTATTAAAGTAAGGTAAAACTTATGCTTTCATTGGTTTAATGTGTTAATATAATTTTATAATGTTTTTAAATAGATGACAACTCTAAAAAGCTTAAATTAACAAAATATTAAATATTTTTTTACAATTATTATTTAACATTATTTATTTGATATTTTTTCAAGGAGCTTTAAAGTTTTTATATTCTTTATAATTATATGTACTTTTAAAATTTATATCCCTGACAGCTATTAGTAGAATTTTTCAAAAAAATAAAAAATCTTAAATAGAAGAGTACTTCCACTTAAGATTTTTAAATATTAAGCTAGCTGACCTGGTCTTTGACCCCACACTCGCCTGCTGGAGCTTTTGCTACCCGGACTTAACCTCTCACTACTCACACTCTCGCTTTCGCGGCAGGACTTATTTCTAAGCCGCACCATGCTCATTAAAGCTTTGTTTAACTTACGTGGATCGTTTCGCCTGCGACTGGCATCGACTTTCAACCACAAACCTAACTTAATATATATTTATTATAACTTACTTTTTGCAGCAGTCAAGACTGTAACTTTATTTGCCGCACCATTATTTAAAAGTGCCTTTGCGCAGCAAAATGCGGTTGCTCCAGTGGTTACCACATCATCTACTAGCAAAATATTCTTGTTTTGTATTAATTTTTTATCCGTAATTTTAAAACAATCATTTAGGTTTTCCCACCTGTTTATTGCATCTAACCCAATTTGATCCTTTGTATCTTTGATTTTTTTAACTAGTTCCCTTGCAGGCCTGTCACAAGCTTTACTCACATAAGAAGCTAAAAACCTTCCTTGATTAAATCCTCTTTTTTTAAATGCACCTCTTGTCATAGGAACATAGGTTATTAAATCATAATCTATAGCACATACACTTAACAGCTTTATAAGCAGACTTGCCAATACCTCACCACTATTAAAATCACCTTTATACTTAAGATTTCTAATAAGCTCCATAATCGCTCCAGAGTAATAAGAAGCACTAAAGCATTCAAGCTCAATATCCTCTTTCTTTATTTTAAAGCTTTTATTATAAAATTCTATTCTTTTAAAGCAGCTTTTACAAACTAATTCTTCTTCTAAACTGTAGTCACTGCAAAGGATACACCCTTCATTTCTGCTGTAAATTACACTTAAAATACTATCTGCTATAAGCTTAATAATCCCATTTCCCATGCTTCCTTATTGAAGTATCTAATTATATTTTTTGCCTTATCCATATCATCGCTTTCTGAATTAGCTAAAAATACAACCTCTGAGGCTCTCAGCTTGTCACTTCGCCCTGCCTTTCCACAAAGATAAACTAATTTTTTATAGTTAAAATACATATTATCAGCACAATAAACTACCACATCCGTATCCTCGAGACTTACAAATCTATCTTTACAATCATTAGTCACTAGAATAGCTCTTTTAATTTTACTAAAGTTATATAATACCTTTTCATCACTTTCACCATGAATATAATACATAATATTTTTGCTTAGGCTGCTTTTAAAGTTAAGAAGATAAGAATAAACACTATAGACTCCATTACATCCAGAAAGATATATAACTACCTTTCTGCCGTTGTCTACAGAAAAGTTCAAGTAATCATAAATCGTATACGGCATATCTTTGTTTAAATCTATTCTCGTTAAAACATATCTTGGTTCAATAAGTGGTCTTTTATTATCTCTTATGGGTATAATTATATCCCTCTGATTTTTAAATATACCTTCTAAAGCATAAATAACAATCTTTCCATCATCCTTGGCGCACTTTATCACCAAGTCCATAACCTCAAAATTATTATATTCAGGAAAACTGCTTATATCATCATAAATAACCAAGTCATACCGTTCGTTAAGCCTTACTGCATTTTTATAATTGCAAACTGAAAGCATATTATTTATGGGTGCAAGGCTATTTCTAACATAGCTGTAATCTCTAAAATCAGTATACTTTTTTATTTGGCTTAATATTTGAATATTGTCCTCTGATTCCCCAGTAATATATAAAACTTTTTTACTAAGACCTATATAATGAAATATAAGCTTTAGAAAAATTACAGGCGAGCTATAGGGTGCTGCAATAACGTTTAGAGCCTTCTCTCTTCCAAAGCTCCAGTTTAGTATGCTTTCACTCACCTTATCCTTGTAACTTACAAAATTAGAGGTTTTATATGTTATCATATCTCCAATACCTCATTCACTATTCTTGTATATTTGCTTTCAATTCCTCATTAAACACATCGCTATCTATTATTTCCGATATTCTGAACCGCAGTGCTGTATATCTTTCAAAGCTTCTATTATTGCTTATCATAAACTGAACAGCCTTAATTGCCCCAACTAATACAACCATCTGCTTTGCTCTAGTAATACCCGTATACAACAGATTTTTATTCATTAGTAGAGGAGGCCCCATAAAGGCAGGCATTATAACCACCGGAAATTCACTTCCTTGACTCTTATGTATCGTCATGGCATAGGCTAAATCCAATTCATCCAGGAAAGTGCTCTCATAAATCACTCTTCTTTCCTCGTCAAAAACCACTGTTATATGATTATTTTCCTCATCAATTCGCTCTATATATCCTACATCACCATTAAATACGCCTGTACCTTGGCTTTCACCATCTCCGGCAATTCTAGTCCACTTAATAGAGTAATTATTTTTAATTTGCATTACCTTATCGCCAACTCTAAATATTAGTTCTCTATACTCCTTTTCGCTCTTGCCAGACTGTCTTGGATTTAATACCTCTTGAAGCCTTTTATTTAAGTTTACAACTCCTAAATTACCCTTTCTCATAGGTGAAAGTATTTGTATTTGCTGTGCCTTATTCCAGCCAGAGTTAAATTTAGGCAACCTTCTATCAATAAGTTCTATAACGGTATTTAAGATTTCATTTGGATCTTCACTTCTAATAAAATAAAAATCCTTATTTTTTTCGTTTAGTAAGGGCATTTCCCCATTATTTATTTTATGTGCATTTACAATTATCATGCTTTCCTTAGCCTGCCTAAATATATGCTTAAGCCTAACAACTTTAACGCACTTGCTTTCGATTATATCACTAAGCACGTTGCCTGGACCAACGGAGGGCAGCTGATCTACATCTCCTACTATAATGACTCTAGTGCCCATAGCAACGGCCTTAAGCAAGCTATTCATAAGCATTATGTCAATCATTGAGGCTTCATCTATTATGACTACATCACATTCTAGAGGTGAGGATTCATCCTTAATAAACTCCTCTGACTCATCCTCGCTAAAACCAAGTTCTAAAAGTCTATGAATTGTTTTTGCTTCCCTCCCTGTAGCCTCGCTCATCCTCTTTGCAGCTCTTCCAGTAGGGGCAGCCATAAATACTCTCATTCCTGCTTTTTCAAATATTCCCGTTATACAGTTTATTATTGTAGTTTTTCCTGTGCCAGGACCGCCAGTTATAACTTCAATTCCATTTTCTACAGCACCAATAATCGCTTCTATCTGCGAAGGCGCAAATTGAATATTATTTTCTCTTTCAAATTGCTGAATCTCAAACCTTACATCTGTATTTACAGGCTGATAATCGCTAAAGGCAAAGGTTATTATCATTTTGGTTACTCCAAGCTCACAATAATAAAAAGGAAGATTAAACACACACTTTTTATTATCGATAACCTCTACTTTAAGCTTTCCCTCAAGAGTATTATCGTATAAAACATTTTCAATCTCTTCATCCTTAACACCGAGAATGCTTCTGCCTTCCTTTAATAAAAGCTCTAAGGGCATATAAGTGTTTCCTAAGGCACAAAACTCATTAATTATGAAGCTTATGCCACTACTTATTCTAAAATGTGAATTCGATTCTACTCCAAGGCTTCTAGCTATTTTGTCAGCTGTTTTAAAGCCTATTCCTGAAATTTGTTCTGTTAAAATATATGGATTTTGCTTTACTACCTCAATAGAAGTTGCTCCAAATCTTTTATATATTTTTACACATTGATTAGGGCTAACTCCATAAGTCTGAAGAAAAATCATTACATTTTTAACTTCTATCTGTGAAGAATAAGATTCCTTAATAACTTCTATTTTTTTATCTCCAATTCCTTCTATCTCTTGAAGCCTATTAATATCATTATCCAATATGTCTAAGGTTTTTTCTCCAAACCTTTCAACAATCTTTCTTGCTGTAACAGGACCAATACCTGAAATCACACCAGATGCAAGATACTTTTCTATACCATCTGCTGTATTTGGTAGTATTTCTTGGCAGCTTTCTACCTTAAGTTGCCTTCCAAACTGAGGGTGAACCACCCATTGACCTTTAAGCTTTAAATTCTGACCCTCAGCTAAAAAAGGTATAATTCCAACAATTGTAGTTCTCTCATTATTATCGGCTATATGCGCTATAGCGTATCCATTTTCTTCGTTTTGAAATACTATATCTTCAACTACGCCCTGTATCTCTGGCATATAATCTCTCCTATACTTAAGTTATCAAAGTAATTATAACAATAGAATACTCCATTACAAATAAATTCTCAAGTTAATTAAGTATATAGACTTTGACCTTTGTAGTATGGTCTAATTAAATATGTGCTAAACTATATAATATTATTGACTATAATCCGCTGGAAAATTACAATATAGATACGGAATAGATATGGAGGGGATTTTCATGATAATACAGAATTGCAAAATTATTTTTCAAGATAGAATTGAAAAAGGTGAAGTTTTAATTAAAAACGGTAAAATAGAAAAGATAAATCCTGGTAGTTTTTCTGATGAGACAATACTCGATGGAGAAGGCTGTTACTTGTCTCCTGGTTTTATAGATGTTCATATTCATGGAGCTGGCGGTTGTGATACAATGGATGGCACTGTAGAGTCCATTAATACTATTTCAAAAATTATTGCTAGCTACGGTACAACCTCCTTTTTGCCAACAACCATGACCTGCGCTCTTGATGATATAAAAAAGGCTGTTGAAGCTGCTACGGCATGCATGAAGGAAGGAACTGAAGGCGCTCAGGTTGTCGGAGTTCATCTGGAAGGCCCTTATATAAGCCCGTACATGATAGGTGCTCAAAATCCTAAGTACGTGGAAAAACCATCTATAGATTCTTTTAATTATATTGTTGGAGAAAATATCTCTGCTATTAAGAGTATTACTCTTGCTCCTGAGGTAGAAGGTGCTAAGGAGCTTATTGAGTACGTTAATGGCTTAGGTGTAGTTGTTTCCATTGGGCACTCTAAGGCTACTTATAAGGAAGCTGTAGAAGGAATAAAGCATGGTATTGGCCACTCAACTCATCTTTATAATGCTATGACTCCACTTACTCATAGGGAACCAGGTATTGTTGGTGCTATCTTTGATACAGACATAACAACAGAAACTATTTCAGATGGCATTCATATAACCTATCCTTCGCTAAGAATAGCCTATAAGCAAAAGGGCTTTGATAAGGTTCTCTTAGTAACTGATGCAATGATGGCCTGTGGGATGCCTGAAGGAAAATATTCCTTAGGCGGCCAGGATGTATTTGTCAAGGAAGGTGCCGCAAGACTAAAGGAAGGCAACTTAGCAGGTTCAATTCTAACCTTAGACAAGGCCATAAGAAATGTATATAAAAATAACAATTATGCACTTTATGATATAGTGAAGATGGCCACCTTTAACGGTGCTAAGCACTGCGGTATAGCAGATAAAAAAGGACTTATTAAAGAAGGTTATGACGCTGATTTAGTACTATTTGATGAGGATATAAATATTAAAAAAGTTATAATAGGCGGAGAGATTTTTAAGTAAAAAACAAGCTCTAGCTGTTGCTAGAGCTTGTTTTTTACTTATGTTCAAGATATGAACTTAAACCTTTTTCCAGGACGTAAGATATTGTTGGCACAATTAGTAAAATTATTAAAATAGCTGACCATGCACCAGGGTTTCCCTTATAACTTTCAGCTACTGAGTTTACAAAATCTATTAGCGTATACGCTGACAGCATAGCTGTTCCTATAGCTAAAGCAAAGGTTATTATCAACAATCTTTTAAAGCAAACTACTATAAAATGAAAAAATTTAACTAACTTTTTACTACATGCTATCATCATATTAAACCTCTTTTCTTCTTCCATAAATGCAATAATCAATATTATTATTAGCTTCACCTTATATATAGTAAAATATTCATGTATTAAGCTAATCTGTAACAGCAACCTTAATTAAACAAATTACCTTAAAAAAGAATATAAGACCGTTGACCACGTCAACAGTCTTACAGAATATTAAAGAAACTTCTTTATTTCTTCTAACTTATTAGTTCTTTCCCATGGAAGATCAATATCAGTTCTACCAAAATGACCATAGGCAGCTGTTTGTCTATAAATTGGTCTTCTTAATTCCAAATCTCTAATAATAGCAGCTGGTCTTAAATCAAACACCTTGCTGATTATTTCTATTATTTTATCTTCAGCTATTTTTCCAGTTCCAAAGGTTTCAACCTCTATTGATACTGGTTTTGCAACTCCTATAGCATAAGCAAGCTCTATTTCAAGTTTATCAGCTACCCCAGCAGCAACAAGATTTTTAGCAACCCATCTTGCAGCATAAGCTGCTGATCTGTCAACCTTTGTTGGATCCTTTCCTGAGAAAGCTCCACCGCCATGTCTTCCATATCCACCATAGGTATCAACTATTATCTTTCTGCCAGTAAGTCCTGAGTCACCATTTGGACCACCAATAACAAATCTTCCTGTAGGGTTTATCAAATACTTTGTACTTTCATCAAGAAGGTTTGATGGAACTACTTGTCTTATAACATGCTCAATCATATCTCTTTCGATCTCTTCACGAGTTACCTCTGGATTATGCTGAGTAGATATAACAATTGTATCTATTCTAAGAGGTTTGTCATCCTCATATTCTACAGTAACTTGAGTTTTTCCATCTGGTCTTAAATAAGATACTGTTCCATTCTTTCTAACCTCAGAAAGTCTTCTTGCTAGCCTATGAGCCATAGCTATAGCAAGAGGCATATATTCTGGAGTTTCATTTGTTGCATACCCAAACATCATGCCTTGGTCTCCAGCACCTATAGCTTCTATATTGTCCATTTCACCCTTCTTAGCTTCAAGAGCTTCATCAACTCCCATTGCTATATCAGTAGACTGTTCATCTATGGATGTAAGAACTGAACAAGTATCACAGTCAAAACCATATTTAGCCCTTGTGTAACCAATATCCTCTACAGTCTTTCTAACAAGCTTTGGAATATCCACATAGCAGTTAGTTGATATTTCTCCCATAACTAAAACCATTCCAGTTGTAACAGCCGTCTCGCAAGCTACTCTAGCATTTGGATCTTGTGCTAAGATTGCATCTAATACTGAGTCTGAAATTTGGTCACAAATTTTATCTGGATGTCCTTCTGTAACTGATTCTGATGTAAATAATCTTCTCATATAAA
>CAZMQY010000068.1:0-14060 GCA_964568335.1 uncultured Clostridium sp. | reverse complement strand
TAAAGTATTTGGCAGCTTTTTATGCCCTTTTAAATATTTTGGATATATTAATTTTTTTGGGGCATATCTTTTTGAGCTATCAATAATATTTTTCTGAATTTTTTCTACAAGCTCTCTTCTAGCAGCATTTATAGCTGAAACAGGCAGAAAACCTTCTTCAAAATGTTCTATTTTTATACTATCAAATTTAAAAGAGGTCTCTCCGCTCTTTTTAAGATTTTCTTCTATTTTTGAAAACTCAAGTGGTTTTTTCAAAGCGACCTGCACTACTTCTCCACTTGTTGAAAATTCTCTCCCCTCATAATTAGTTTTAATTATAAAAGGTTCATTCACTTTAAAGCTTATGTTCAAAGGCAGTTCAACTTTTCTCTCGTAATTATTTTTATAAAAAGCTTCCAGCTCCTTTAATAGCTTTATGTCGGAGGTTTTAAACAGCTCATCTCCAGCAGCGTATTTTACAGGCATAAGCTTAACTATTTCTCCACTGTGCGCCTCAAGAGCTTCCTTGCCTTCTTTTATTATCTTGGAAACAATAAACCCTTCTTCCCCGTTCCTAATTCCATCACCTACAGCTACGGCCTCTACTAACTCTACTGCAGAGTTCTTTAACACCTTACCAAGGTGAACCCCAGTATTTTTAGGAAAGTTATAAGCCATCATATCTCTGCCTTTATTTCCTAGCATATAGGCCTTGGAAAAACCTTCTCTGTTAAAGAGCTTTAAGAGTTTATTATTCTCCTTGTTAAAATCAAATTGTTTTCCATCGTATATGCTGTCTACAGCTCTTCTATATACATCTACTACTCCTGCAACATATTCCGGCCTTTTCATTCTTCCTTCAATTTTTAAGGAAGAAGTGCCGCTTTCAATTATACTTTCTATATCTTCCAAGGTACATATATCCTTAGGACTCATAATATATGCAGAGCTTTCTCTGCCGCTTTGCCTGTCTATTAAGCTATATGGAAGCCTGCAAGGCTGAGCACAACGTCCTCTGTTTCCACTTCTGCCTCCTATCATGCTGCTCATTAAGCATTGGCCAGAATAGCAAATGCAGAGGGCTCCATGAATAAAGATTTCAGTTTCCACACCTAAGTCCTTAGATATGTGCTTTATTTCCTGGATTGAAAGCTCTCGAGACAGCACAATTCTCTTAAAACCTGCCTCCTTAAGCAGCAGGGCTCCCTCTCCATTATGCACAGTCATCTGAGTAGAAGCATGCAGCTCAAAGTCAGGAAAGTTTTCCCTTATAAGATAAGCTAGGCCTGTATCTTGCATTATAAGAGCGTCAACACCTATACTGTATAAGAATCTTGCATATTCTAAAGCTTCTTTAATTTCATTTTCTTTTATAAGGGTATTTATAGTTATATAAACCTTAACACCATAAAGATGACAATAGTTCACGGCATTTATCATATTTTCTTCATCAAAATTTGAGGCATAAGCTCTTGCGGAAAACTTGCTACCTCCAAGATATACAGCATCTGCTCCGCTCTGCACAGCAGCATAGAGACTTTCAAGGCTGCCTGCTGGAGCAAGTAATTCAATTTTTCTCATATTCATCTCTCCCAAAAATGTCCTAAACCTTATTATACAATAGTTTATCCATTTTAAAAACATTATTTTCTAAATCTTATTCTTCAAAGATTATCTGTAATAAAATAAGAATTGAAGCCACCCTCAATTCTTAATAAAGCTTATAATAATCTTTCATAACAACTATATAACTTTTTTATGCATTTATCCCAGCTGTAGTTTTCTAGAACATAATTTTTCAGCTGGCTGCTTTTTCTCTGTCTAAGACCTTTTTCTACAGCTTTTAATATACTCTCTTCATCATAAGGATTTAGATACAAGGCATAATCCTTAAAATATTCCCCAGCACTTCCCTCGCTGGTACATGCTATAGTGCAGCCGCTGGCAGCAGCTTCTAGAGAAGATAACCCCGGTATTTCCATAAAGCTTGGAAGCACATGAAGCTTAGAAAATCTATACGCATTATAAATGTGATAACTATCTATAAATCCAAGATAAACAACATTTTTATATTTCATACATTCATCATAATAAGCTCTGTCATTTATGTTTCCTATCAGCACAAGATTAACTCCAATCTTATTACAAGCTTTAGCCAGCTCCAACTGATTTTTTTGTGGAGTAATTCTTGCAACACAAAGTGCATATTTATTTAAATTATATCTTGCCTTTAAATTATAAAGAGGAGTTTCATCGTGTTCAATTTCAACCCCATGAGGTATAACGCAATAGGATGTCTTTATATTAAAATCCTCAATTAGCATTTGACCTTCCGATTCACTGTTAGGAAAAATCATTTTAGAGCCCTTCAGTATTTCTTCTCTGTAAAGGCTGCTCCTGTCCAAAAGCTTTATATTATCCAGTTCATTTTTGTAGTTATAGTATTTTTTTAAATTTGCGTATATAGGAGTAGTAACTATATTCTTTTTTTGTCTATGAGCCTGTCTGTAATATTTATATGTTTCTCCCATCCTAGTAATATTAAAAAGATGTATAATATCATAATTCGAGTAATCTGTGATATACCCATCATTAATATCAGCTTCAACGCCTAATTGCCTTAAATACTTTGCAGTCATCAGTACAATTTTGGAATCTCCTGCAAAGCTTTTTATATAGTCTCCTCTTATGCAAAGCAAAACCTTCATACTTGCATCCTCCTAAAATTTATGCGCTAAATTCATCCTTTAAAATATTACTATGCTCTTATCTAATACAATATAACGAAATGGTAAAAATCAAAATAAAAACCACAGCTATTCTTAAAATATAGCTGTGGTTAATAATTAATTTATAAATCTGAAGCTAACAGAGCATTGCTCATCTTCTTTGCTTTTGCAAGCCTTATTCCATTCTCTACAAGCTTATTCTGAAGATCTAAAGTCTTATACTTATAGCTTTGAACCTGGAACCTAAGCTCTTTATTGCTTGCCTTTAAAGTACGATTTTCCTCTAAATATTTTTTAGCATTTTCCTCCATAAGCTGAAGCTGACTATTTAGCTTATCTACATCAACAAAACTAGAATTTTTTATTTTCTGCATCAGCTCTGAGTTATAATCCTCTAAATATTTCAGCTGCTTTTTAAGGGACTCTATCTCCCTATTTAAAGCTGTTTCTACTTCTGAAAGTTTGTCCATATCCTGCTGAAGCTCCTCGTAAGCAGCATCGCATTTGAACATATCGTCTACAGCATTTATAGCAGTAAGAACAGCAGCAGAGGATATACTTAGCTTAGGATTGCCTTTCATTATTCCCTGAAGCTTTTTGTCTACATGTCTAGCTACCTTATGTAAATATTCTTCACTTTCCTGGCCTCTTAAATTATATTCCATTCCGTTAATATTAACATTTATCACATTCATGGGTTCACCCTCTTATACTCTTCCTATGATTCTCATATAATTTACCTATATATTAACATATTTTTGTCAAGTAGAAAATATCTTTTAAGCTTTTTATTTATATAAACGGATTAATTAATACAAAAACTTCCAGAATTTATATTAAAATTCTGGAAGTTTTTAAAATTATCTTAATTGGGCACCTAGCTGATGCTCTAAGGAACGTAGTATTTTCTCATGAACCTTGCTTACTTCCGCATCAGTTAAAGTCTTATGCTCTAATCTGTAGGTTAAGGAATAAGCAACGCTCTTCTTGCCCTCCGGTACTTGACTACCTTTATAAACGTCAAATAGAGCTATATTTTCTATCATGCTAGATCCTTGTCTTCTTATTATATCTTCAATCTGCTGAACAAGTATGCTGTCGTCAACTAATACAGCCATATCCCTTGTAACTGCTGGATACTTTGGAAGAGGCTTATACTTTCTATCCATATTTGAAAGCTTAATAAGAACATCCAAGTCCAAAACCGCCACATAGCAGCTTTCATCTATTCCATAATTATCGTTAACATCAGGATGAATCTCACCTAAAATTCCTATATAATCTTTCTTTGAATATACAGCTGCTGTTTTTCCTGGATGGAAAGTTTCATTGCTGCTTTCTCTTTGGAATACAGCAGTAGTTATGTCTAAAGCATTTATAATATTTTCTACAATACCCTTTAAGTCATAGTAATCAACCTTGCCGTACATTCCTATGGTAATAATATTTTTTTCCTCTGGGAGCTTAATTGGATTTTCATTTGCTATATATATCTTTCCAATTTCGAATAATGCTGCTTCCATATTGTTTCTTGAATAGTTTCTAGCAAGCGCTTCCATCATAGATGGTATTGAAGTAGTTCTCATTATACTGAAATCTTCTCCGAGAGGATTCTTTATTGCTACAGCCTTTCTTAAATCGGATTCCTCTGGTACGAGAATTTTATCAAATACCTTAGGGCTTATGAAGGAGTAGCTTATAGCTTGGTTTAAACCGCATCCAGTTAATACTTCAATAATTTTATCCTCAAGCTTTTGCTTTTTATTTTTTCCTCCGTTTAAGGAAATGCTATTCATAACTGTAGTTGGTATATTGTTATATCCAAATATTCTAGCGATTTCCTCAGCTATATCTTCCTTAATGTTCACATCACTTCTGAAGGTTGGCACCTTAATCACTAAAGTATCCCCATTTATACTGTTGAAAAGATCTAGTCTGTCTAAGTATTCCTTCATATTTTCTATAGATAGCTCTGTTCCAAGGAACTTATTTATCCAAGCTGCGCTTACCTCCATTGTTTTTGACTGAACAGGTTCAGGGTAGATATCAATAGTTCCCTCCATAACCTCTCCGGCATTTAACGCTACAATTAAGCTGCAGGCTCTGTCCATAGCAAGCTTAACAAGATTTGTGTCTAAGTCCTTTTCAAATTTGGAAGAAGCTTCTGTTCTTATTCCTATAGCTTTTGAGGAAACTCTTATATTAGTTCCATCAAAATTAGCAGCCTCAAATACTATTTCCTTTGTATCCTCTTTAACTTCTGAGTCTAAGCCACCCATAATTCCTGCAAGTCCTATGGTTGTTTCTCCATTTTTGATATTTAATACGTCGCTATTTAGAGTTCTTTCTACTCCATCCAAGGTTGTAAATTTTTCTCCATCATTTGCTCTTTCAACAACTATTGTATTAGATGAGATTTCTCTTCTATCAAAAGCATGCATTGGCTGTCCAAGCTCTATCATAACAAAATTAGTAATATCAACTATATTGTTTATTGGCCTGACTCCTGCCTGCATTAATCTTTCCTGCATCCAAACTGGCGATGGTTCTATTTTTATATTTTTAACTCCTCTAGCCATGTATCTTCTGCAAAGAATAGAATCTCTAATTTCTACCTTCAGGTTATCTGCTATATTTTCACTGCATGCTGCCTTATAGCTTGTATCAGGTACTGTATAACCCACACCTAGAGTTGCGGCAGTCTCCCTAGCTATTCCTACCACACTGAAACAGTCTGGTCTGTTTGATGTTATTTCAAAATCTATAACTGCATTATCTAGACCCAAAACCGCTTTTATATCCTTTCCTAGAGGTGTATCCTGTGGAAGAATCATAAGTCCATGAACGGGCTCATCTCCAGCAATTCCAAGCTCCTCTTCGGAGCACATCATACCATTTGAAGGTATTCCTCTTAGCTTTCCTTTTTTAATCTTCAAGCCATTGGGAAGTGATGAACCGTGAAGTGCCACAGGTACAATATCCCCTTCCTTCATATTGTTTGCACCTGTAACTATTTGAAGATCTTCACCTTTAGCTATATCAAGCTGACAAACTACAAGCTTTTCTGCATCTGGATGAGTTTCTATTTTCAGTATTTTTCCTGTTACAACATTTTGAATTTCATCTCCTGAGGTAATAACCTCTTCCACCTTGGAGCCTGAAAGCGTAAGTCTGTCTGCTAATTCCTTTGGTGATATATCTATATTTACATAATCCTTAAGCCATTTAAATGGTACCTTCATTTTTATTTTCTCCTTTCACTCACATACTGATTTTTAAAGTCCATTAAGAACTTATATTCCACTAGGGACAACTTAAAATTGCTTTAAAAATCTTACATCGCTTTCATATAGAAGCCTTATATCTTCTATTCCATAATTTAACATAACCATTCTATCTATTCCGAATCCAAAGGCAAAGCCGCTGTAAACCTCTGGATCAATACCGCAGTTTCTTAAAACTTGAGGATGAACCATTCCACAGCCTAAAAGCTCAATCCAGCCACTGCCTTTGCAAAGCTTACAGCCTTCACCTTCACATAAAAAACATGTAGCATCCATTTCTGCTGAAGGTTCTGTAAATGGGAAATGGTGTGGTCTGAATTTAGTCTTAACATCTTCTCCAAACATTTTCTTAGCGAATAAATCAAGAGTTCCCTTTAAGTCTGCAAAGGTTATTCCCTTATCAACAACCAGCCCTTCCATTTGATAGAATATCGGCGAGTGTGAAGCATCCACAGCATCAGAACGATAAACCTTGCCTGGAGCAATAATCTTTATAGGAGGCTTCTGTTTTTCCATAGTTCTAATCTGCAGAGGGGAGGTTTGAGTTCTAAGCACTATATTATCGTTAATATAGAAGGTATCCTGCTCTCCTCTTGCTGGATGGTTTTTAGGAATATTAAGAGCCTCGAAGTTATAGTAATCTAGTTCTACTTCCGGACCTTCTACTATTGAAAAGCCCATAGATAAAAATATATCCTGAACACTTTCAAGAGTTAATGAAAGAGGATGTCTTTTTCCCAGTACCTTCTTCTTTCCAGGCATAGAAATATCAATAATCTCTTTTTTTAGTTTTATTTCCTTTTCTTTATTTTTAACACTCTCTGAAGCTTCCTCTATAATATTTTCTAGAGCCTCTTTTACTTCATTAACAAGTTTTCCAATGACAGGTCTTTCTTCAGGGGATACCGAACCCATGCCTCTAAGTATTTGAGTAAGCTCTCCTTTTTTTCCAAGATATTTAACTCTAATATTTTCAAGTTCAATCTTTCCTGCTGCCTCTTTCAGCTCCTTTAGAGCACTTTCTTTTATAGCCTCTAATTTTTCCTTCATGTTATTATCTCCTTTCAATTTATAGTAGGAAAAATAAAAAATCCGTCCCAAATGAAGGGACGGATTTATTCCGCGTTACCACCCTAATTGACATAAAATGTCCTCTTAGATAAATTTAATGGTTTTACCCACTAACAGCTACTATGTTTCACTGTCAGAGCTCCGAAGCGAACTTCAATATAAAAGCAGCTTAAAAGGGCTTTCAGTCCACGACCCATTCTCCCTGGAAGAACTATTATATTTACTTTCTTCATCACAGCTATTTGAGAGTTTATAGACAAACTATAGCTCTCTATATATTTTATAGTATATTATAATTTACTTGTTTAATAATGTCAACTTCTGTCTTACAGCTTCAAACATCATGATGGAAGCTGCCGCTCCAGCATTTAAAGATTCTGCATTTCCTGGCATAGGAATTTTTACCTTTAAATCAGCAAGCTTATAAATTTCTTCGCTGATTCCGCTTCCTTCATTTCCAATTGCAATTATAATATTTCCAGTTAGATTTATATCATAAAAATTTTTAGAATCCTCTAAAGAACTCACAATAAGCTTAAAGCCATTATCTCTTAAATTATCTATAAAACTTAAATCTTTATCCTCTATAACAGGTATATTAAATATTGAACCCATTGTTGATCTTAAGGTTTTTTCATTATATATATCCACCGTGCCCTTAGTAACTATTACCCCTGCTGCTCCTGAGGCATGAGCACTTCTTATAATGGTACCCATGTTGCCTGGATCTTGAAGTTTGTCTGTAAGTATATAAAAGCCTTCTGTATACTTAAGGTGCGTATTTTTTTGATTTACTACAGCAATTACTCCCTGTGGAGTTTCTGTAGCAGACAGCAGCTTAATTATTGGCTCTTTAACAATATAAAGTTTTGAAATACTTTGAAGCTTATCACCCAGCTTAAAACTTTGCCATCTATCTAAGGACTCTTCGCTTAAGAATACATAGGGCACCTGAAAATCTGAGGTTAAAGCCTCTTCAACAAATCTAAAACCTTCAACTAAAAATTGAGACTTTTCTACTCTAAATCTCTTTTCCTTAAGCTTCTTGGTTTCTTTAATAAGCATATTATCCTTACTTTGAATTACTTCCAAGATGCTTCACCTTATCTTCCAAAAATATTTTCAAATTTACTCAGTTCCTTAGTTGCTCCAATTGCTATTATAGTGTCATTAGGTCTAATTATGTCGTCAGCCAATGGTGCTATATTAACATCGCCATCTCTTTTTATTGCTATAACACTTAGTCCGTAATTTGCACGTACATCTATTTCTCTAAGAGTCTTACCATACCATTTTTCGGGACTTATGATTTCTGCAATATTATAATCAGGAGATAGTTCTATATAGTCTAATATATTTGAAGCAAATATATTATGTGCTACTCTTACCCCCATATCTCTTTCCACAAATACTACTCTGTCTGCACCAATTTTATATAAGAGTCGGGCATGTTTTTCATCATGGGCCTTGCTTATTATATACTTTACTCCAAGTTCTTTAACAATTAGCGTTGCCATAATACTAGCCTGAACATCTGAACCAATGCCTATAACTGCAACATCAAAATTGCTTATTCCTAAATCTCTTAAGCTTTTTTCGTCTGAAGTATCAACTTGTGCAGCATGGGTAACACTATCAGCAATATCTCTTACTATAGCTTCATCAGAATCAACTACAAGCACTTCGTTTCCCAGGGAATAAAGAGTTTTTGCAACGGAAGAACCGAAGCTTCCAAGTCCTATTACTACAAATTGTTTTTTTCTCATAAAAAATGCACTCCTTTAATTTTTCAAAGCAGCTTATGCTTACTCATTCCATTCACAAGCTGCCCGTAAAAGCCCATTTAGGGCTTTGCCTTCGACCCGGGGCAGCTTAGCTCACTCATTCCATTCGTAAGCTGCCCGTAAAAGCCCATTTAGGGCTTTTACCCTACTAGAATCTTATCTTCGGGGTATTTTATTGTGTTGCCGCTGTGGTTTCTTGATAATGCCAATGCTATTGTAAGTGGACCTACTCTGCCACAGAACATTGTAAATACTATTACAGCTTTACCAATTGTAGTTAGCTTAGTAGTTAAGCCTAAAGTTAAGCCAACGGTACCAAAGGCAGATGTAACCTCGTATATTATATACTCCAGTGATGCTCCTACTTCTGTTATGGATAAAATCATACTTACAATTACTACTACTGCCAATCCTATAACAGAGATTGTAAGACCTTTATATATAATATCCCTGCTTATCCTTCTTTCATATATCTCAGTATCCTCTCTGCCTCGGATAACAGATATTACAGTCATAACTAAAATTCCTGCGGTAGTTGTCTTAATTCCCCCTGCCGTAGAACCTGGAGAACCACCTATGAACATAAGTATTATAGTTAAAAACCTTCCAGCTGGAGTCATATCAGAAGTAGATATACTATTTAAACCGGCAGTTCGAGGTGTTATTGAGGCAAATAAAGAAGATAAAAACTTGCCTTTAGCGCTCATAGGCTGCATTGTTGCCGGATTATTAAATTCAAATAAAAACATTAAAATTGCTCCGCCTGTAATTAATATAGCAGTAACAGTTAAAACAAGCTTTGCATGCAATGAAAGCTTTCTTTTCTTTCGATAGTCAAATATTTCGTACCAAACAGTAAAACCTAATCCCCCAGCTACTATTAGACCTCCAATAGTCAGAACTATTATTGGGTTCTCTGCATATGGAGTTATGCTTCTAAAATGCCCAATTAAATCAATACCGGCATTACAGAAGGCTGAAACTGCATGAAATATACTGTAGTATATACCCTTTCCTATACCAAACTCAGGTATAAAAACCATAGATAACAGCAATGCTCCTATTCCTTCAACAGAAAAAGTAAATAACAGCATATACTTGGCTAATTTTACAAGACCCTGCAGAGAAAAAGTATTCATTGCCTCAGCCATAACAAGTCTTTCTTGAAGGGTAATTTTCTTACCTATAATGAGTGAAATAAGTGTAGCAAAGGTCATAAAACCTAAGCCGCCTACCTGTATTAATATCATTATAACTGTTCTGCCAAAATAGCTCCAATGAGTACCTGTATCTACAGTTACTAATCCTGTAACACATACAGAAGTAGTAGCAGTAAATAGCGCATCAATGAATGGAGTGCTTATACCTTGACTAGAGGCTATTGGCAGTGTCAATATACAAGCTC
Source organism: uncultured Clostridium sp. (assembly GCA_964568335.1). Lineage (GTDB taxonomy): Bacteria > Bacillota > Clostridia > Clostridiales > Clostridiaceae > Clostridium_AT. The sequence continues at coordinate 3,808 of CAZMQY010000068.1, read as the reverse complement.
CAATTAAAATTATCATCGCAAAGCCTATAACTAATATTTGTACCGGTCTAATTTTTATGTCTTTATAAATTGATATCTGCATAAAAGCACCTCATATACTTTTTAACATAAATATAATTATCTTTAGTATGCATATTTATATTACTTTAAATTCACTTCATAACATACTGAAGCCGAATACATCATTTCAATATAAATCTTGAAATTATAGTATCCGGCTAAATCCTTATAGCAATATGTACTTTGTTAAACAACTAACTTATAATATATTATACTCTGTTTATAAAATTTAACAACACTTATTGAAAAATAAAAATGCAGCATATAAACTGCATTTTTATATTAAGCGTTCAAGCTTTTCTTAGCAACTTCAACCAAATCAGCAAATGCCTTAGGGTCGTTTATAGCTATTTCAGAAAGCATCTTTCTGTTGATATCTATTCCTGCAAGTTTTATTCCATTCATGAATCTTGAATAGGATAACCCGTTCATTCTTGTAGCTGCGTTTATTCTAGCTATCCAAAGGCTTCTGAAGTCTCTCTTCTTAAGCTTTCTTCCAACGTAAGCATTTCTTAATGCTCTTATAACAGTTTCGTTAGCAGTTTTAAATAACTTGCTTTTTCCACCGTAATAGCCCTTCGCTAGCTTTAATATTTTCTTATGATATTTACGAGCGTTCATTGCTCTTTTAACTCTTGCCATTTAAAATACCTCCTTCTTCAACCTCTATATTATAGATATGGTAATAACTTCTTCATTGCTTTTTCTTGAGCTACTGATACATAACCAGTTTTTCTAAGATTTCTCTTTCTCTTTGAGCTCTTCTTAGTAAGTATGTGGCTCTTGAAAGCTTTAGCTCTCTTAAACTTACCTGATCCTGTCTTCTTAAATCTCTTAGCTGCACCTCTATGTGTCTTCATTTTTGGCATAATATAGTTCCTCCTCTCAGTTATGCTCTTTTGGGAGCAAGTATCATTATCATATTTTTTCCTTCAAGTTTAGCCGGCTTTTCAATTATACAAGCCTCCTCTAATCTGTCAGAGAAAGACTTCAGTATTTCAAAACCAATATGGGAATAATCGGCCTCCCTACCCCTGAATCTAACAGTAACCTTTACCTTATCTCCATCCAATAAAAATCTTCTAGCATTATTGGCTTTAATAGTAATGTCATGTTCTTCAATATTAGGGCTCAACCTTACTTCTTTAACATCAACAATTTTCTGCTTTTTCTTAGCTTCTTTATCCTTTTTAGCCTGCTCATACAAGAACTTGCCATAATCCATTATCTTGCACACAGGTGGATTTGCTGTAGGTGCTATAAGAACTAAATCAAGTTCCTTTTCCACAGCCATCTTTAAAGCTTCTTTTGTTGGAAGTATGCCTAGTTGTTCATTATCGCTTCCGATAACTCTAACCTCTTTTTCCCTTATTTCCTCATTCAAAAGAAAATCTTTGCTGATAATTTTCACCTCCTAAAAGTATTAAAAGGTTTTTGAATAATTTAAAAGAATATAATAAAAAAGAACGGCATATGCCGTCCTCTAATAGTCTAATATAAAATACTCGACTTATCATAACCATGCTAGCCACGCTGCAAGGTGAGAAACGGCTGTTTCTTCTTAACATTAAGTATTTTACAATTAATTTTATATTTTGTCAACAGTTTTATTTTAAAACCTTAGTAATTAAAATTTTATTCCTTCTCTAACCTTTTCACACATTTCACAGCCACCACAGAAATACACTCTCTCACCAAATACACTTTTTATTGTATCTATAATTTCACGATTCATGCAGTTCTCTTCACCGTGAATATCAAGCTTGCTTGGAGCGTTAGTAATAAGTCCGCTTATTAGCAAGTCATCCATATTAACAGCTCCACTGAACTTGGCATCAGACAAATCACTGAATAGGTCCTTCATTATATCTTTTCCATTTTCATCTTGTATTACATAGTTTCCATCACTTTTTATAATTATGTTCACCTTTTCAATTTTACTGTCCTGAATCTCAACAAAGTATTTTAGAAGCTTTATAAACTCATTATACTCCTTATCAACCATGTAACTTTCAACTACCTTGTCTATTATACTTTCCAAGTCCTCTCTAAGTTCCTTCATTCTAAAAGTTATAAAGCCTTTTATGTTAATTTCTCTATTTTCTTCTATGCATTGTATTATTTTTTGTATCATGGAATTTTTTCTATTTCTAAAGTAAACCATGTACTCATTCAATATAGCACCTTCACTTTTTAAAGCCTCTACACTTAAGTTCTTAATATCCTTAATCTCATCATATTTGAGAAAAAAATAAGTATCCATAAGGAAACTTTGCATTTCTTTTTTATGAAATTCATCCACAACCACATTATATAGTATATTAGCCATATATAAGTTAAATATATTAATAAGCTTAGCGTTTAAAGCATTGTCATCACAAAAAATTTTTAAGAAGTGCGTGTTGTTGTCAATACTCTCTGAAAAGCCAACTATTATATTCCTGTCATGAAAATACTTTCTCATCTCATTAATGCCGATTATTACGTCTTCCTTGCTGTTATCATATACAACAGTTAAAAGCAGCATATCTCACACTCCCTTCTGAAAATAGTATGTGTTTAAAGAAAATGTATATGCAAAATAAAAAAAGCAATTATCGACAAATCTGAGATTGCTTCGCAATCTAAATTAAAAATAATTAACTCAAAAGTTATAGTACTTTTTAAAAGGTTGATTTTATTATATTTTCATTGTATGCTGAAGCTATAAAATTTTTAGGGAGTGCTGCAATGAAAGCTGTCTTAGTTGATTACAGAATTGAAGATTTAGAAAAGTATAATCTAGAAAAGCTTGGGTTTAAGGTCACAGCAATTCCACCTAGTAAAATACTATATGAAGCTGTATGCGGTCATCCAGATATGCTTGTTCATATTATTGACAATAGTACTGTTATGGTTCATGCAGATATGGATTTAGATTTTATACTAAATTTAAAGAATTTAAATTTTAGTATAGTAGTTTCTCAAAAATCACTCCAGAGTTCATATCCTTATAACATAATGCTAAATGCAGTTAACTTAAATAATTTGTTTATACATAATATAAACTATACTGATATAGTCCTTCTTAATCATATGAAAAACAAAAAGCTTAAAAATGTAAAGCAAGGCTACACCAAATGTTCCACAGCAGTAGTTTCTCAAAACGGATTAATGACTAGTGATAAAGGAATTGCTAAAAGTTCCTTTGAAGAAGGTATTGATGTGCTTTTATTACCCCCTGGTGATATCTTGCTTCCTGGATTAAATTATGGCTTTATTGGAGGCTGCTGCGGACTTTTGGAGGATAATCTATTGGCCTTTTATGGTGATTTAAAGCACTATACCTATGGAAGAGATGTTCTAGCTTTTCTAAAAAAGCATAATGTGGAGCCTGTATTTTTAAGAGATGGTCCTCTTATTGATAGAGGAAGCATATTCGCATTATAAATATAGGCATGTTATAAAATGATATTGATACTACAATTCCTTCAAATATTATTTTATGACACCGTATAACGAAAAAACCTGTACTATTGTACAGGTTTTAACTATTGGAGGCGCCATCCAGATTTGAACTGGAGAATAGAGGTTTTGCAGACCTCTGCCTTACCACTTGGCTATAGCGCCATATGGAGCGGAAAACGAGATTCGAACTCGCAACCTTCACCTTGGCAAGGTGACACTCTACCGTTGAGTCATTTCCGCACATCATGGTGGCTAGACCAGGAATCGAACCAGGGACACGAGGATTTTCAGTCCTCTGCTC
>CAZMQY010000067.1:2577-14108 GCA_964568335.1 uncultured Clostridium sp. | reverse complement strand
CACCAAATTACCAAGGATCACTCCTTAGTACAGGAATTGGTTGATAACGGCTCAATAACTGTAGATGAAGCTGCAGTGCATCCTAATAAAAATGTTATTACTCGAGCATTAGGTACAACTCCAAAAGTAGAAATTGATACTTATTCCGTTGATTTAAAAGCAATAAATAAAGTGGTATTATGTACAGATGGACTGTCAAATTGTTTAACTGACTTGGAAATGTACGAGACTATTATGAGTAGTTCTAACTCTAAAGCATGTGAGGAACTAGTGGATATAAGCAAGAAAAGAGGAGGACGAGACAATATAACAGTTTTAATTTTTGAAGGAGAGTGTAACGATGGTTGGGACTTTGCTAGGTAATAGATATGAAATATTAGAAAAAATTGGCGAGGGTGGTATGTCAGTAGTATATAAAGCAAAATGCCATCTGTTAAATAGATTTGTTGCCGTAAAAATACTTAAAGATGAATATGCACGTGATAAAGAGTTTGTGGATAAGTTTAAGGCAGAGGCTGCAGCTGCTGGAAGCATATCTCACAGTAATATTGTAAATATTTATGATGTGGGTTCCCAGGAAAATGTGAACTATATTGTTATGGAATATGTACATGGGAAGACACTTAAAGAAGTTATAATACAAAATGGAAGGCTAGATTTTAACAGATCACTGGATATTGCTATTCAAATTGGAAAAGCTTTAGAATGCGCTCATAAGAATGGAATAATACATAGGGATATTAAACCGCAAAATATTCTAGTAACAGATGAGGGTACTGTTAAAGTAACAGATTTTGGGATTGCTAAAGCTGCTAATTCTGTAACCATTACAAATACTAATAAAGTAATGGGATCTGCACATTACTTTTCTCCAGAGCAAGCTAAAGGAAATTTTGTGGATGCCAGGACAGATATTTATTCTTTAGGAATAGTACTTTATGAAATGGTAACAGGAAGGGTACCCTATGATGCAGAAAGTCCTGTTTCTGTAGCCTTAAAGCATTTGCAGGAGCAAGTTATTCCCCCTAGACAAATTAATAGTAATTTGCCTGAAGGGTTAAACAATCTTATAATCAAAGCAATGGAGAAGAATGCAATAAGCAGATATCAAAACATTAAAGATATGCTGCTAGATTTGCAAAGAATTAAAAACAATGCAAATTATAAAGTTGAAATAGGAACCGCTTCTGACGAGCATACTAAAATCATGAGCCCTATAGTAGATGCAGATGAGGATTTTGAGGAAGAAGAAATAACTAAGAAAAGCAGGAAGAAAATTTTACTAATCTTAATTCCATTAGCATTGCTCGTAATAATTTCCGGATTCATTTCAGGATGGTATTTTAAAAGCAAAAAAACAAATCCAAATAATCCTGCTGTTACTGCAAAAAATACTACTGTACCAAATATCATGGGAATGAATGAAAAGGATGCAGAAAAGGCTGTTACAGACAGACATTTAAAGTTCCAAGTAGTTAAAACAGAGAAAAGCGATAAACCTGCTGGAACAGTTATATCCTTTTCACCTGATGAAGGAACCTCAGTTGCAATAGATACAGAAGTAAGAGTCTATATTAGCTCTGGTGCTGAAACATTTAAAATCCCAGAACTTAAAGAGTTAGATTTAGCTTCAGCAATTAAAATGATAGAAAATAGTGGATTCCAAGTCGGTGCTAAAACCTTTGAAAATAGCGATACAGTAGCAAAGGACTTAGTTGCAAAACAAACACCTGAAGCTGGAACCCAGGCAGATAAGAATTCTAAAATTGATATAGTTATTAGCAAGGGTCCAGCACAAAAATATACAACAGTTCCAAGATTGATAGGACGAAGCTTGACAGAAGCAGAAGGATTATTAGCAAGCAGTAACCTAAAGTTGGGAAATAAAAATTCCATAGAAACTTCTGATGAGAGCTTGAATGGTAAAATAGCAAATCAAAAACCAAACCCAGATACTCAAAACGTAAAAGAAGGCAGCAGTGTGGATGTAACATATTATGTTTACAAAGCTCCAGAAAAAGTTAGCATACCTGATTTTGTCACTGGCAAAACTACTAAGTTGAAGGATGCTGTAAGCAAATTAAAAGAATTAGGATTTACAAATATTGAACCTGTGGGAGATCCAGAAGGAATTGTTACATCTCAGTCTCCTTCATCAGGCCTAGCTGTAAAAGATACAAAAATTATTTTAAAGGCTGAACCACCAACTCAGCCATAAGCAGAAAAATTATATTTAGCAAATTAACTTCTTTGAATCTTAGGAGGATATATGGAAGGAACTGTAGTTAAGGGTATCGGCGGCTTTTATTATGTAAAGGTTGATAATAATATTTTTGAATGTAAAGCTAGGGGTAAGTTCAGATATAATGAACTTACCCCTATGGTAGGTGATAAAGTAGATATTGCAGTTAATAATGGCAAAGGAGTTATAGAAAAAATTCATGCTCGGACCAGTGAACTCTTAAGGCCAACTGTAGCCAATGTTACTCAGGCCTTTGTTATTATCACCCTTAGCAGTCCGGAACTGAATTTAGATCTAATAAACAGGTTTTTATTACTATGTCAGTATAACAACTTAAAAATAGTTATCTGTATAAACAAGATAGATTTAGTTGACCTTGAACAGTATGCTGATGTAATTAAAATGCTTAAGGAAACGGGCTATGAAGTTATATTTCTAAAAGCCAAGGAAGGTGTTGGCATAGATATATTAAGGGATAAGCTTAAAGATAATATAACAGTTTTTTGCGGCCCTTCTGGAGTAGGGAAATCAACTCTGCTTAACAAGCTTATTGGAAGCAACGTTATGAAAATTGGAGATATAAGCGAAAAACTTGGAAGAGGGAAGCATACAACTCGTCACAGCGAGTTAGTTGAATATGAGGACGGCTTTATAGTTGATACTCCAGGCTTCTCATCACTGGAATTAGATTTTATGTCCAAGGAAGAGCTTCAAAACTGTTTTCCTGAGTTTGAGGAATATCTACATAGCTGTAAATTTACTGGCTGCCTTCATTACAAGGAGCCTGGCTGCTTGGTAAAAAATGCAGTAGAAGAAAATATAATTAATAAAGAAAGATATGTTTTTTATGTAAAAACACTTGAGGAGATAATAAGCAGGAGGATTAAATATGATTAAGATAGCTCCATCCGTGTTATCAGCGGACTTTTCAAAACTAGGAAATCAGTTGGAACAACTGCAGCAGTTTGGTGCAGATATTATTCATTTAGACGTTATGGATGGAAGATTTGTGCCTAACATTACTTTTGGACCACCTATAATTAAGAATATTAGAAGTTACACAAAGCTCCCATTTGACGTTCATCTAATGATAGAAGAGCCTTCAAGATACATTGAGGAGTTTGTTAAGGCAGGTGCTGATATTTTAACAGTACATTATGAGGCTGATAGACATATTGATAGAACAATTAACTATATCAAAAGCTTCGGCATAAAAGCAGCGGTGGCTCTTAATCCAGGGACCCCGGTGTCAAATATAAAAAATTTAGTGCCTTATTTGGATATGGTATTAATTATGTCAGTAAACCCGGGTTTTGGTGGGCAAAAATATATAAAATATGCATCTACAAAAATCAAAGAGATTAAAGAATTGAGCTTGCAGTTAAATCCAGAACTTTTAATAGAAGTAGATGGTGGTATAGATGCTTCTAACATTAATGAAGTAGTAAGCTGTGGAGCAAATGTAATAGTTGCAGGTTCAGCTGTTTTTAAAGATAATAAACTTGAAGAAAACATATTAAACCTTAGAAGAGGGGTTTGAAATGAAGGCCATAATTATTGCTGGAGGAATACCTCCAAGCATTGAACTTATAAAGGAGGAATTGCTGGAACCGTCCGTAATAATATGCGCAGACAGCGGTGCTAATTGCCTTTTTCAATATAATTTAACCTGTGATTATCTTATAGGTGATTTTGATTCTATAAAACCTGAGGCAATGGATTATCATTATAATAGTAAATGCGTTATTGAGAAGTATCCTGTGGAAAAGGATGATACAGATACACAGCTTGCATTATTAAAAGCTATAGAACTTAATGCCACAAATATAGTCTTTTTGGGCTGTACGGGCAGTAGGCTAGACCATACTTTCGGAAACATAGGATTACTGCTTAAATGCTTGGAGTATAATGTTAAGGCATATATTAGAGATGATAAAAATACTATTTGGCTCACTGACAAACCTATATATATTAATGGAAGGAAAGATGAGTATTTTTCCCTGCTGGCCTATGGCTCTACTGTCAATAACTTAACCATACAAGGTGCTAAGTATAATCTTACTAATTACAATCTAAGACTTGGAAGCAGTTTAACTTTATCTAATGAGTTTGCAGAAACCACTGTTAAAATAGATTTCAACAATGGTATGTTGTTAATTACTAAAAGTTTTGATTAGGATGCGGTGCATCCTATTTTTTTGTAGCAAGAATTAAATTTTTTCATATACTAATACTAAAGCATTATTGGTGAGGGATAGTATTATGTCTAGCAGACATAAATTTAAAAAATCTAATCTAGGATGGATTATTGGTTCTATTGGGGTTGGAATAATCATAACATTTATTATACCTATCTGGGGATGGATGATAGCTGTAGGAGGAGGACTAATTTTTGCTGGATGGTATTTGATAGGGAACTCTCATCACTAGATAACATAAGCAATAAAGAATTATTAGTCAAACAAGGCATATAAGGGGGTTATGTATAAAATGAAGATAATTGCAATTAAGCTTCCAAGATTCATATCTGCAATTATTAAAATTTTCAAAAGAAAGAGAAAATAATCCGATTGAACATAAAAAAATAAAAAATGCAGTTACCTAGTAACTGCATTTTTTATTATTATACGGCACGTTGAACCTTACCAGAACGTAAGCATCTTGTGCATACATGTAATGTGCTTGGGGTTCCATTAACTATAGCCTTAACTCTTTTTAGGTTTGGAGCCCATTTTCTTTTTGTTTTACGATTTGAATGGCTAGCTTGTAGTCCTGATATAACACCCTTATTGCATATTTCACATCTTCTTGACACGGAAAACACCTCCTTCGAAATTGTGAAGAACATTCTTCTCAATCCAAACATGTTTTATTTTATCATACATTGTATAATTCTTGCAAGTAGATTATATAATTATTATTAAAAATACTTCTTAAATAAATTTATTTTGTTGAATAAATCCTTTGTTTAATATAGAATAGTCTATAAGGTGTTTTTATACAAGGAGGGTTAATATGATAGGCAATATTCTAAATGAAAATGGATACATTAATTATTCTGAGGAAGTTGTTGCAAATATAGTAGGTGTGTCCACCATGGAATGCTATGGTGTGGTAGGAATGGCCTCAAAAAATGCTAAGGATGGACTTTGGGAACTAATTAAGGGAGAAAATTTAAGCAAGGGTGTTAAAATTCATACAAAGGATAACGAATTATCCATTGAACTTTACATAATTGTTGAATATGGAACTAAAATTTCTGTTATTGCGAATAATATAATTCAAAAGATAAAATATAATATTGAAAACTTAACAGGACTCAAAGTCTCCAGTATAACAGTTAACGTACAAGGTGTAAGAGTCTAAGGGGGTACATTTAATGAAATACATAAAAATAAACGGAACGCATTTTTATAATATGGTAATAAACGGCTCAAATAAATTGGAAGAACAGAAGGTTTTTGTGAACTCCTTAAATGTGTTCCCTGTTCCAGATGGAGACACTGGAACAAATATGTCAATGACTTTTAGGGCAGCAGTTTCTGAAATTGAGCATATGAACAGCAGCTCAATAGGCGAAGTTTCGAAGAAGCTTGCAAAGGGTGCATTAATGGGAGCTAGAGGCAACTCTGGGGTTATACTTTCCCAAGTATTTAGAGGTATAGCTAAAGGACTAGAAAATAAAGATGAAGTTGATGCTTTAGAGTTTGCAAACAGCTTGCTGGAAGGTTCAAAAGCAGCTTATAAGGCGGTAATGAGACCTACTGAGGGAACCATACTTACAATAATAAGAGCGGCAGGAGAAAGTGCTGTTAAAAGCACAAATACTGACATAGCAACTCTTATGGAAGAGGTTTGCTCGTATAGCGAAGCTATACTAAACAAAACACCTGAAATGCTTCCAGTATTAAAAACCGCAAAGGTTGTTGATGCTGGTGGAATGGGCCTTTTAATTATATTAAAGGGTATGTATGAGGCGCTTAAATATGAAATAGAAGGTAAAATTTCTGGAACTTCTACGCAAGTAAGTGAATCATTTAATCCTGCAGCAGCTTTAGGAGAACAGGATATTAAGTTTGGCTACTGCACTGAGTTTTTTGTATTAGGACAAAACATTAATGTTGAGAATTTTAGAAATGAACTAGAGCCGCATGGTGATTCCATGATAGTGGTTGGAATAGACGATGCTGTTAAAGTTCATATTCATACTAATGATCCTGGCTTAGTTTTATCAGAAGCAGTTAAGTTAGGTGAACTTTCTAAGATTAAAATAGATAATATGAGGGAACAGCACAGGCATATCCTTCACGATGAAAAAGCTGCGGCTGATAAAGAAAGTTCAATAAAAAATGAGGAAGAGTTAATTTCAGAAAAGAAAAAATATGGCTTTATTTCAGTTGCCATGGGAGAAGGAATAAAGAACATTTTTGAAGACTTTGGTGTTGATTATGTGATTGAAGGCGGTCAGACTATGAATCCTAGCACTCAAGATATGTTAGACTGCATAAACAAGATAAATGCTGAAAATATATTTATTCTCCCAAATAATAAAAATATTATAATGGCTGCTAATCAAGCTGTTGAGCTTACAGATAAGAACATAATAGTAATACCTACGAAAACAATACCACAAGGAATAACCTGTGTTACAATATTCGATGCCGAAGCAGAGGTAGAGGACAATATCAAAATCATGAATGAAGCTATTGCCAATGTATCTACAGGTCAAGTAACCTATGCAGTAAGGGATACTGAAATGGATGGAAAAACAATTTTAGAAGGCGACATTTTAGGTATTGTTGAGAGTAAAATTAACACTGTTGGAAAAGATATATATGAAGTTTGTGAAACAATGATTGATAATATGAGTGATGAAGATAGTGAACTGATTACTATTTTGTATGGTGAAGGCGTAGAGGATGATAAGCTTTCCCAATTAGTTCAAAGTTTAGAAAATAAGTATCCAGACAAGGATATACAGAGCTATAATGGTAAACAACCCCTATATTATTTTATTGTATCTGTTGAATAAAAAAGCCTTTGGGCTTTTTTTATTCTTTTAACTTGGAGTGTTAAACTATGGATTTATATGATGATATAAGCTGTATAAAAGGCATTGGCCCTAAGACTAAAAACATATTAAATACTTGCGGAATAACTACTGTTATGGATATGCTGCTATATGTCCCTAGAGATTATGAAAGAGCGTACTTAAGTGATGATGGTTCAGGTGCCGCTGAGGGTAAGGTTATTATTAATTCTGTTGTAATAGGTGTCGAAAGAGATGTACGAACTAGAAATAGAAAAGTGATATCTACGGTTATTTTCAGGGCAGGAGCTACTATAATTAAAGGGAAATGGTTTAATCAACCATATATGAAGGATAAGTTCATTTTAAATGAACATTATGCTATATCTGGCAAATTACAAGATTTTAAAGGTGAAAAAGTAATAATTAACCCCATTATAGTTACTAATAAGAATTTTCAAAACACTGCGCTAAATAATAACCACAATCATTCTAAGAATGCTTATACTATTACTCCAAAATATCCTTTAAAAGAGAGCATATCAAATAACTTTTTTATTAAGGTTATTTCAAATATTTTGGACTCTATAGAAATAATTGAAAATCTACCTCAGCAGTTGATTAAAAGGCACAATCTTTGTTCCTTGCATAGTGCAATAAATAATATTCATCGTCCTGAAAGATTAGAAGACTTATTAGAGGCTCAAAGGAGAATAAAATTTCAAGAACTATTTACCTATTCTTTAAAGGTTTTTATGTTAAAAGAGTTTATAAATAATTCTCAAAAAGGTATTTCTTTTAAGATATCTCCTGATTTAAAGCTATTAAAGGAAAGCTTACCATTCACTTTAACAAAAGCTCAAAGTAAGGTTATAAGAGAAATATTAATTGATCAGAAAAGCAATAAACAAATGAATAGATTAGTTCAAGGAGACGTAGGTAGTGGAAAAACTATTGTTGCTATAATTAGTATGTTTAATATAGTTAAAAATGGCTATCAGGCTGCTATGATGGCACCAACGGAAATATTGGCTAACCAACATTATACAGAAATTTTAAATGTATTAAAAGAATTTAATTTAAATATTAGATTGTTATGTGGAAGCACAACTTCAAAGCAGAAAGATATAATAAAACAAGAATTAAAAGACGGTAACATAGACATTATTGTAGGCACTCACGCTCTTTTAGAGGAAGATGTTCAATTTAAAAATCTCGCTATGGTTGTTGCAGATGAACAGCACAGATTTGGAGTAATGCAAAGAAGTAAGCTGTTTAGCAAGGGGAAAAATGTTGATACTTTAGTTATGACTGCAACACCAATACCTAGAACATTAGCTCTTTATCTATATGGTGATTTGGATGTATCCATTATCGATGAACTTCCTCCAGGAAGACAGAAAATAGAAACCTCTTATGTTGAAAAAAATAAATCAGATAAAGTATATAAATTTGCTATAAAAGAAATAAAGAATGGAAGGCAAGTTTATATAGTTTGTCCATTAGTAGAGGAAAACGAAGAGATTAGCATAAATTCTGTAGAAAAATTATATCTCACCTTAAAAGAAGGTTATTTCAAAGATATTGAGGTAGCTGTTCTGCATGGTAAAATGCCAAATAAACTAAAAGATGAGATTATGAACAAGTTTAAAAATAATGAAATTAAGGTTTTAATATCTACTACTGTTATAGAGGTAGGAATTAATGTTCCTAACGCGTCACTTATGATTATAGAAAATGCTGAAAGGTTTGGTTTGGCACAGTTGCATCAACTAAGGGGCAGAGTTGGTAGAGGAGTGTACAAATCATACTGTATACTATTAGCAGACATAAAGAATGAAATTGTTAAAAAGAGATTGGAAATAATAAAAGAAAGTAATGATGGCTTTAAAATAGCAGAAGAAGACCTTAAAATTAGAGGCAGTGGTGAACTGTTTGGATTTAAACAGCACGGAGAAAATAATCTACTGCTAGCAGATGTGGTGGAAGATATAGCTTTATTAAAGGCTGCCAACCAGGAAGCGAAGAAACTTGTAAAAAGCAACGACGAGAATGATATAAGAATTAAAAATGAGATTATTAAAAAATTAGACCATACCTCTAGGTTCATATGTTTCAATTAATTAATAGTAATTAATTTAATATTTTGCATTACTTATAAAACTTGTATTTTGATGAAATTTGTATTAATCTATGTATATATGTAAATTTCTTTCAGTAAAAAAGAAAGGATGGAAAAGCATGCGAATAATTTCAGGCATAGCAAAAGGTAGAAAGATATTATCCCCTGAAGGGATGGGCACTAGACCAACTTTAGATAGAATCAAGGAATCAATTTTTAACATTATTCAACATAGAGTTGTTGGTGCAAAAGCATTAGATGTTTTTGCAGGTACAGGAAGCCTAGGACTTGAAGCAGTAAGCAGAGGTGCGGTTGAATGCTATTTAATTGATAAAGGAGAAGTCACTTTTAAATATCTAAAACAAAATGTAGATAACTTAAATTTTAATGATAAATGCAAATGTTTTAATATAGATTCCTATACTGGACTTAAGGAATTTGGCAAAAAGGGTTTAGAATTTAACCTAATATTTATAGATCCTCCTTATCTAAAGGAAATGATTCCTTTAGCTGTTGATATAATAACAGAATATAATCTTCTTACTAAAGATGGATTAATTGTTGCCAAAATTGACTCTAGCGAACAGCTTTATTCAGGAAATGACTCAATTGAGTTGTTTGATAATAGAAAATATGGCAATACAACAGTTTGTTTCTATAGGTACAGGGAGGAATAAAATGAAGAGGGCAGTTTATCCCGGTAGCTTTGACCCAATTACCAACGGTCATTTAGATATCATAAGCAGGGCCTCAAGAGTATTTGATGAAGTTGTTGTTGGGGTTCTTGTAAACCCTGATAAAAAAGGTTTATTTGATATAGATGAAAGGGTAAGCTTAATTGATAAATGTGTTAGTAATTTTCAAAACGTAAAAGTCCAAAGCTTTAGTGGTCTGCTAATTAATTTTATGAAGACTGTTGATGCTGGTGTAATAGTTAAAGGACTCAGAGCAGTTTCAGATTTTGAATATGAATTTCAAATGGCATTGATGAATAATAAGCTTAATCCTAAAATAGAGACTGTATTTATGATGACAAATGCTAAATATTCTTATTTAAGCTCTTCATCAGTTAAGCAAGTAGCTATGTTTGGGGGCTGCATTAAAGGCTTGGTTCCTGATGAAATTGTCAGCGATATAATAAATAAGGTGAATATAGAGGGGGATGTTGGGATATGGAAGTTATAAAACTGTTGGAATATCTACAGGAGATATTTGAAACTTCTTCAAAGGTTCCTGTAACGGGAAAAATATTAGTAGATAAAAAAGAAGTTATTAATATAGTAGACCAAATTATTAATTATCTTCCAGATGAATTTAAGAAGGCACAATGGGTAGTAGAAGAAAAGGAAAGGATTCTTGGTGAAGCCATAGAGGAATCCTCTACTATGAAGAAGGAAAGCATGGATATGCTTAAAAAACAGATAGAAAATCATGACATAACAAAGGAAGCAAGGGTAAGAGCTGAAGAAATAATAGCTTCAGCTCAAAGAGACGCAAAAGCAATGAGGTTAGGCGCTAGAGATTATGCAGATGAAATACTGTGCCAGCTTGAAAAGGAAATAAATGAAAAAGGCCAAATAATGTTGTCCAATATCAAAAAACAGCTTGAAAATTTTGTTGTATCTTTAAGTGATGAAGTTAACAGTGATTTAGATACAATTAGAGAAAATATAAAAGAACTACGAGGAATGAAATAATGCTTTAGTCCTATTAACTAAGTAGGGAACTATTAATAAAATTATACATCCTATAAATAGTAAATTTATATTGCCTTCAGTAAAATTACTGAAGGTTCTAATGGGGATATTAAGCAATTGAATTCTAAAGATAACAGCTGCAACTCCAGCACTAATAATGCCTTGGATAAACTTTCCTAATATGTATTTTTTCATGGATAAATCATATTTATATGTAAAAGAATGCACTTGAGATATTATAGAAAATCCGCTGAAAGCAAGCAGAAAACTTATAATTATTGCTTTTACGTACATATCTACATTTGTAGTTGATATTAAATAGCATCCATTTGTCATTTCAATAAAGCCTAATAAGGTACCTTTAATTATGTTATTCTCAATTCCAGTAAGAGAATTTAATTTATTTACAGCAATATCAAATATGATATTGCTTTTTATTAT
>CAZMQY010000067.1:0-2567 GCA_964568335.1 uncultured Clostridium sp. | reverse complement strand
ACGCTGTATATAACTACGAATCCACTAATTGATAGGCAGGTTTTTATTGAACCTTCTATACTATCCTTTATAATTCCACCAATATTTTTATTCTGATTGTTATTACCTTTTGAGAACCTTTTGCTAAAGCTAATATTTTTGTTTGGAAGTAACAGCCCCATAATAAAACAGGATATATAGTTTGTCAGCAAAAGCAAATAACCAACATAGGAGCTGCCAAGCATAGAAGTTCCAACAGAGCCAATTGCGAAAAGCGGACTAGAATTTGAGGCAATATTAATTAGCCTTTGGCAAGTTTTATTATCTATAGCCCCTTGCTCATGCAGCTCGCAGGCATATTTTGCTCCTAGAGGGTACCCGCAAAATATACTTATAACAAGAGCAAAGGTGCACTGAAGAGGAAGCCTTAATGGCCTGCATATAAACCTGCCAAAAATTCTAGAATAAATATGTACTCCATCATAGCTCATCATTAAACTTGTTATTACCAAGAAAGGAAATAAGGATGGGAAAACCTTATTTACAAATAGATTTAATCCAATTAAAGCAGAATCAATACACAGCTTTGGAGTCAATATTATTTGAATTATAAGCAGAGAGCAGATGATAGTTACAATAATATTTTTATTAAATGACTTTAACAGCTTAATAATTAAATAAATTATCGACGCTAGAGTTAGATAAAGCATTATTCTCAACGTACACATATCTCCTTAAATAATAAATAATTCTGTACTAGTATATTTATCATTAATATAGTATTATTACTAATCTATAATTATTGGACTAATTAAATAATCAGCATTAGGAGAAATAGTATTATTTAGCATGCTGTAAGTTTGAGTAGCTTTTAAATCTAGTTCCATGGTTTTATTAATGAAATTAGGAAGCTTTGTATATACGGGTATATCTGAATTTTTTTTGATTTTTTTTAATACCTGCATGCCCGTTTTGCTAAAGCCTAGAATTCTGCAGTAAGGTGAGGGTTGTTTTCTCATTTCACCCGTATCGTAATTATCAAACCCTACATAATATTGACATAGAATTCTGCTTATGCGTGTATAAGTATATCTTTTACTTTTAATTGCTTCTATTAAATTTTCAAAATTGCCTTCCTTAGCAAGAGCATCGTATATTCTATTGTGCAAACCCTCTGATACATCTGGAAGCCTTAGCAAGCTTTCCTTGTTATTAAAATATTTATACTTTATAAATGGAAGCATAGAATCTGCAAATACAAAGGGATATTTATCATTATGTAATTTTTTTATAAGCGTGAAGCTTTTTTCGGGTAGATGCTGCTTAAGTTCATCAATGCCATCATTATCTTTGATATATTTTCTTATTGCAGTAGCGCTTGAAAAAGTACTACCTAGACTTATATCATTATAACCGCTGCCTTCACGTTTTATTGTATATGGTTTTATGCAGCTATTAAGCTTTATCAAACTTTTGCAATACTCAATTCCGAGTATATTATTTGAAGAGTTTAAGTTCTCCATTAAGGTTTCATTAATATATCCTTCAGTAATGGTCAAATAATGTGCAAGTGCTGTACTACGCGCTCGAGGATAAGCATCCCCCTTATCTAGCTGTTGCTTCAACTTGATTTTAAAATCATTTGGCTCATTTATTAGAACAGTCGCTGCTTTCATTAAAAAGCTTACTTCACCTATTTCACTGCCAAAGGAAATATTATTTACTACTCCTAAACTGCTTAACAAGCTAACAGCACCGTAGGCAAAAAATTCTGCAGAGGACAGACTATATATTACAGGAAGTTCTAATATCAAATCTGCTCCGCATTCTAAAGCTGCTTTTGTTCTGTTCCATTTGTCAATAATGGAAGGTATTCCACGTTGTACATAATTGCCACTCATAATGCAAATAATAGCATCTGAATCAGTTATTTCCTTAGTCCTCCTTATATGATGTACATGTCCATTGTGGATTGGATTATATTCAGAAATAATTGCAGATATTCTCATAATTAACACTACCTTTTCTTCATATTTATTTTTATTTTACACACTAGTTAAAACTTAATTCAAATAAAATCTATATACATCATAACATAAGTCTATGTGGAAATATTTAATATTTTTTGTTGAAAAGTACATAACAAAGAGTTATTATAGTATATGGTGTATACGTATTGCAAAATACAGAAGGGAGATATGATTATGGATCTAATGAAAGAGTTTTGGATGAAGGCAAAGTCTGATGTTAAAAAGATTGTACTTCCAGAAGGTGAAGAGGAAAGAACTATACAAGCTAGTTCAATTATCAAGCAGGAAGGTCTAGCCAAATTAATTTTATTAGGCAATATTGAAAAAATTAGAACTACAGCGAAAAGCTTAGATGCTAATATTGACGGTATTGAAATCATTGATCCAAAGAAATCTGAAAAAACAGCTCTATACATAAATGAATTTTATGAGCTTAGAAAAAATAAGGGGATTTCCTTAGAGAATGCTGAAAAAGCAGTTATGGATCCCATGTACTTCGGTACAATGATGGTGAAGTTAGGAGATGCGGATGGCCTGGTGTCAGGAGCTATTCACACA
>CAZMQY010000066.1:0-14169 GCA_964568335.1 uncultured Clostridium sp. | reverse complement strand
TTTTCCGGCAGCATATAGCCATTTATCTCCCTGTTAAGAATAATATTCATAAGCTCCTGCTGAACTGTATGCTCGCATCTATTTATTTCATCAATAAACAGTAGAACGGTTTTACTAGGGTCTCTCTTTAAAACTTCATCAATTTCCTGAAGCTTTGCATGTACAGCATACACTGTTTTCTTTTTTCTAGCTTCTTTCCCTTCAACTACGGTAACATATTCCTCTACTGTTGGAAGACCACCTATTTCACCCTCCTTAAGCATGTTGCCGTCTATTACAATATTATAATAGTCTTTGTTGACACACATTCTTTTTATAAGAGCAGTTTTGCCTATACCGCTTTCTCCTATCAAAAGGGGTACTGCCCCACTTTCCAAAACTAGTTCAATACTCAATAACGCATCTGTAAAATTCATAGCTAACCTCTTTCTAAATGCTTAATTTGTAATCTACTAAAATTCTCTTTACCTCAGCACTGCCATAATCATATATAAACTTAATTTTATTTAAAGGAAGCGCTTCACACTTTATAAACTTTAATACATAATCCTTATCTGGATTTTCCTCGCTTAACTTTTCTTTCAATATTCCTTCAACTAAACTTATATTTATGTCCTTAATATACTTAACTACATCTATATTATCCTTAATAAAAATAAGCTTTTCTTCTTCTGATATTTCTTTTAAATATAGAATTGCCTCAGCACTTTGCACAACTGCTTGTCTTTTTACTTCCAATGCAGGATTTCTTAAATATTTAATAGCAGCAAAATGCTTGCGGACTGCCAGCAGCTGAATATACTCTGAAGGCTCCTCAATATACTGGATGGCATCCCAATCCTGCTTCACTGCTAAAACTTGCAATTCTTCCTTAGGTTTTTTCACATATTGTATAGCCCAACCTTTTATGCTTACAGCCTTTTTAATTAGCTCATAAGATGGGCTTTTTATAAATTTTAGGGTGTTCCATGCTCTTTTAACTGCATAAAGACACATTTCTTCTATAGGCTCTTCTATGTATTCAATGGCCCAAACATTAGATCTAAGAGCTTCCCACTTTATATTCTCACTTGGATTATTAATATACTTTAGCATGGAACCATTTTTTATTACAGCCTTAAGCAGCATTTCTTCAGTAGGGTTTTCAACTAGCCTGATGTAATATGGATCCCTTTCTAAAATTTGCAGTATTTTATTGTTGTCCATAGCTATATAATACCTCATTCTTTAAAATAAGTAACAATTATTATTCTTATTATAATATAAATTTTATAAAACAAAAACGTTTTATTGTTATTAAAACCATACTATTAATATTAAACCTATAGTATACTTGTAATGTAATAAAGGAAGGAGGCAACTCATATGGACAAAGTACTTGAGCTCAAGTCGCAGTTAAACACTTTTTTATTTAGCAAATTAAACGAAGACAGCTTAAAGCAAAACCTTAAGGGGCTTCTAGTTGAAGAACTTAAAAATACAATAAAATTGAAAAATGAAGAGCTATTCAAAGGTGAAAACTATAGAATTGTTAGAAACGGTATAAAAATCAATTTGTACAAGACTTTTAAGGCTGAAAATTTTAAGAATGATTTAACCTTATTTGTAGATAATAACTTAAAGTCCTTAGAAAACTCCAGCACTACTTTAGAAAGCATAATTTCTCCAGCGGTTGTCAATGGAATTAAGGTATATGTATTTAATCATAAGGATGATCTAATAGACAACTTGAAAAAGTTTCTCAACAGTGAAAATATAGATGAAAAAATGTACGAAGAAATAAACAAGGTTTTGAATAGCATAAATCCAATGGTATCAAGATTTGTTAACACTAACAATATATTTAATAAGATAAAAACCAGTATAAATGATTATCTTGATAATCCGAAAAATATTATGGACATAGTCAACATGATAAATACTCAATTGGATAGCGTAATGAAAAAAAGGGTGTCAGAATTTGCTTCTTACTTTCCTGCTGAGAGCAGGAGTTCACTAGCAAATTCAATTTCAAAGAGTGTTATTGACAATATTTTATCAGAAAAGTTTATTGACATGATTTTAAACAAGCTGGAAGGAATACTTTATTCCTTATTGAATTCCATAGATGAAAATTCTGAATACAACCTTATAGACTTTGACAATATAATGCAGAATTTCGTGGAAAACTTATACACCAAAGTTTTAAGCAGTGACAAATCCAAGGAACTTATAGCTGTGTTATCAGATAGTATAGTAGATAATATTCTAAGCAAGCCTTTAATAAGTTTTATTGAATCCTAAATGGAGAGACTAAGCCTCTCCATTTATTTTGTCTTGATTGTTAATTATATTTTGTGCCTCCTGTAAATCCTGCCTAATTTGTTGCCCTGGGCTGGCAAAAGCATTATGCCAGCCCTTTTGGATAGTCAAATCTGTTAATTGAAAATGATCATTAATGCATACATTAAGTTGGTTAGCAAGTATATGTCTTAGCTGTGGGTTAGCTGCCTCTGATACTGCTTTGCTTAGCATAGCAATATCATTTTTTGAAGCTGTAAGCAAATCTAATGCTAAATCCTTATCCTGCAAGCTTTTATTGCTATTGCTATTGCTATTCTTATTTTCATCTTCTAGGAAATTATTAAACCATGCCATTATGTTCTTCCTCCTTTTAACGAGAAAAACTAGATAACTAAAAACGCTCTTTCCTATTCTTTAGTCACCCGTTAAGGCTCATCTAAAACTTTATCTTTCCTAATTAGAACTACTGGGATTGGCTGTTATTTTGATTATTATTTTGATTATTATTTTGAGAGTTAAGCTGTCCTCCAAGCTGACTGTTTATAAAATTCTGTAATTCTTGAATCTTTGTTTTCTTAGCATTTATGCTGTTTTGAACTAAGCTTTTAAGCGACTCGTCCTGAATCATTGGAGCGTT
Source organism: uncultured Clostridium sp. (assembly GCA_964568335.1). GTDB lineage: Bacteria > Bacillota > Clostridia > Clostridiales > Clostridiaceae > Clostridium_AT. The sequence continues at coordinate 11,249 of CAZMQY010000066.1, read as the reverse complement.
TGTACTCATTTTTTTTACCTCTAAAATATTTGCATTCAATAGGTTATGAAGTTCAAGTATTTCACTAGGAGCTATCTGATTATTGTTCATTTATACTCCCTCCATTAATTCCAATGTAACATAATTATAATAAACCATAAAAATAGACTGCACCTTTAAAAAAAGAGCCAAAACCTTTCGGTTTTAGCCCTTCCTTATAATATGGAGTTTAATAATCCTAGCTGTTAAGCATATGTTGGATTATAGGTTCTTTTCGTAAGCTTCAACCATTCTCTTAACCATTTGTCCGCCTATTGATCCAGCTTCTCTTGAAGTTAAGTCTCCATTGTAGCCTTCCTTAAGATTAACTCCTACTTCTCTAGCTGCTTCCATCTTAAATCTATCTAATCCTGCTTTAGCTTGTGGTACTAAAACTCTATTTCCTCTGCTTGCCATAATTAATTCCTCCTTTTAATCTGTTATTAATATTTTTGTTACTTGGTGTTGCTTTGTACTATAAGTTTGTGCTTTTATTAAAATAATACTCTATAGAATTAAAGGCAAGCTAGCTAATTTATTTCACTATTGGTTTATGAAATCAAAAATGTAAATTTTTATTTTCTTTTTACATCGCTGTCATAAAGCATTATATCAGCACCAAGAGAAGAAAAATCTCTTGCAAAGTTTTCGTACCCTCTCTCGATATGTTCAATTCCAGTTATATAGGTTGTGCCCTCTGCGGTTAATCCAGCTAGTAGAAGACATATCCCTGCTCTTACATCAGTTGCTTTAACCCAATCTCCAATCAAAAATCTTTTACCGGGTATTATTGCTTTATTGTCCTCAATTTTAATACCTGCACCAAGTTTATTTAATTCCCTGCAGTGATTAAATCTACCGGGATAAACCTTGTCAATTACTGTACTTTCACCATATGCCTGAATTAGCATAGCTGTCATTGGCTGCTGAAAATCTGTTGCAAAATCTGGATACATGCCCGCTTCTACATTCATGCCTCTAAGCTTGTTATAAACACTTCCAGTAATACTATTGTAATTGCAATTTATTGTCATACCAGCTTCTCTTAATTTTTCCACGCAAGATACCAAATGCTCTGGCATCACGTTAGTAACAGTAATTTTTCCTCCTGTTGCTCCAGCAGCCATTAAAAATGCTCCAGCAATAAGTCTGTCTGGAATAACCGAATGTATGCAGCTCTTTAAACTGTTTACGCCTTCAATATATATGGTTTCTGTGCCTGCACCTTTGATGCTTGCTCCCATTTTATTAAGAAAATTAGCTAAATCTTCAATCTCTGGATCTCTTGCTGCATTATATAAAACTGTACTGCCCTTTGCTTTAACTGCTGCAAGCATAACATTAATTGTGGCTCCAAAGCTTAGTTTTTCAAAACGCACCTCAGCTCCTCTAAGCTCTTGAGCCTCAGCCTCATAATGATTTGTATAAAAGGTAAATTTTACTCCTAAGGCTTTTAAACCGCTTATATGCTGATCTATTGGCCTGTAGCCAAAATTATCTCCGCCGGGGTAACCAATATAAACCTTTTTAAATTTATGCAATAAAGCTCCAACAAAATAATAGGAAGCTCTAAAAGCAGACGCCTTTTGAGGGTCTATATTTGCATTTTTAAGCCTTGTGGGATCCAATATTAAATTATCATCCTTCCTTGCTATAGAAAGGCCAATGTCCTTGCTAATTTCAAAAACCTTTTTAATATCAAGAATATACGGAACATTTTTTAATATGATAGGTTCATCCGCTAAACAACATGCAGGTAATAAGGCTAATGAACTATTTTTGGAACCTGGAATCTTAACTGTACCTTTCAATGGTGGTGAATACTTTACTTCTAAATATCTCATCTATGTGCTCCTGTAATACAATAGTGTTTATTATTATCATATGTTCAAACACTTAATTAGGTAACACTTAAGTGAATGAAGAATTAATAATAAAGAATTAAAGAAAAATTTCCCTTTGTGAATTTTTGAACTTCTAGTGCTTAGCACTTAAGAAAAGACTTCTGTTTTTCATGCAAAACAAAAGTCTTTTCTTCATTCTTAAATCTTAATTCTTTAAATAATTGTTCATTATTCATTGCTAATTGTTAATTCTTTTAATCACTCCCATAGCGATGCCAAGTATAACTGCTTCTCTGTCATGAATATATATAGGCTCATATTTATCGTTCTCTGGCATAAGCACAGGTATATTCTTCTTATAGCTTAATCTTTTCAGAGTGGCACTGCCTTCTAAATCTACCGCTACTATATCGCCATTTTGTGCAGTATGCTGCTGTCTTATAACAACCTTATCTCCATCATAAATATTAGCACCAATCATACTGTCTCCCTTAACCTTTAAAATGAAACAGTCTTTAACACCTCTAACCCAATATTCTGGCAGATAAAATTCTGCTTCAAGTTCGCTGCTCATCATAATTGGTTCTCCTGCTGCTATATCACTGTATACAGGCAGCTGTTTTAGATCTTCAAAGCATAGGCTCTGCTCTTCTATAACAATCTCTGAAATAATGCTGGAATCTCTTTTGAAATCATATTTTCTATGATGTCTTAAATCCAAATATTCAAAGTCCTCCATAGAACTTTCTTCTATTTCCTTATGTTTAGAAATGTTCATGTCTGCTGTTTCTCCTCTTGCTATAACTGTTTCATAAGATTTTTTCAATATAAAATTTTTAATAGGCGCTTCCAAATTTAAGTTTGTTTGCTTTCTGCCTTTAACAAACCAAGCTTTATTGTCTGCAGCCTCTGAACTATTTATAATAAACATAAGACTGGAATAGGCTTTATTGCTTAACAAAGCTCTTATAAAATCTATTTGAGTTTTTGAAAGGTGTTGACTCTCATCAACTAATATATGAGTGAACTTACCCTCCAAAGCTTTCCCTGCTTGTATTAAAGCTAAATTCGTAATATCTTCACAGTCAATAAAGCCTTTTTCTTTTAGCTTTAAGTTGTAAGAGTTTAACAGCTCAAAAATTATTGATCGCTTTTTAGAGTCTTTCAAAAGCCTTGCGGGTCCTTGTCCTGATTTATATTTCCTTCCAACTCTATCGGCAGTTTGATAAGCTTCAATTGTTTCATAGCCACAGGATTTAATCCACTCAATTTCCTCCATAAAGAAACTAGAATATTTTTTATCAAACATTTTTAATTTTCCATATTTTTTTCTTAAATCCTCTATACAAGTCTCAACTACTTCAAGCTTTTCCTTATGCTCATGAATTATTTTAAACCAATTTCTATTGGTATTTGTATATTCAAAATAATACCTGTTAATTATATCTCCTAGAGTAAATACTTCAACTCTATCAATGCTGTTAGTAAACAAAGTCATGTAGTCAAGCTTTGTTTCATCCTCCAGTTTATTGTACATCTCTCTAATATAATCTCTATTTATGCTGTCCTTGGCTAATATAAGTATTTTATCATCCTCATACAAACAGTAATTATTCTTAAGATAAAGAGCTCTATATACTGCAGTTAAAGTTTTACCTGTATTACTACTACCCTTAAGTAAGCCCAAATTAGTCGGCTTACCTTTGACTATTCTATTTTGTGCTGCATCTAGCTGCATTATTTTCACCTCAACCTATTTAGTCTATTATCCTATTGTGGTTAAACCTATCAATAAGTTCAATATACTCTTTATCATTTAGAAGCCTATTGTTGTTTAAATAAACCTTGTCTCCTGCTAAGGTCTGTTTTACTACCACCTTCTGAAGTATCTTGCTGTTGCACCTGTCACAGTTTCCAAGACCGATAAATCTCCATTTGAATAGTTTAAGCGGATACTCCAAGTCTATTTCATTTCCACACTTAGGACATTTGAGATCTGTTTTGCTTTTTTCAAGCTTAAAATTATCATAATTTCTTATCATAATAGAAGGCATATTGATTATGTCTTTAATTATAAAACTTTTAACAGCTCTATCATTATAAATTCTTCTAAAAACCTCCGCCGTATAAACAGCATCATTTAGTGCATCATGAAGCTCTTGTTCAAAAACCTTAATTCTAAGCTTGTTCAAAGCATTTTTTAGACTAATAGACTTTTTTTCTGCTAGTACCTTAGTGCAATATTCCTGCAAATCTATGTAACCCTTTAGCCAATGTAAGGAATTGCAGTTATGATAATCTGCATTTCTTATAAGCTCAGCTATATCATCCTTTGCCCAGGAACATAGAATTGAATCCTCATCTACGAAACTTCCCAATTGCTCTAAGGCCTCCCTAAAGTCTATACCCTTTTCTAAATCCTGTTCTTTTATTCCTGTCATTTCAGATATTTTAGGGTTTAATATTTTATATATAGAAGGCTTAACATATACCTTAAATCTGTCTATCTCCTTCATTACTCTATTAAGCTTTATTGCTCCAACTTCAATAATCTCATTAGGGCATTTATATTCCAAAACCTCAGGATTCTCCTCATAAAATGAAGGGTAGCAATCAGTTATCTCTCTCATATTATTAAATTCCAAGTCTATAATTACGTAATTCAAAATTCCATCCCCTTCATAAAAACCTACTGTACTTATTATAGCAAAAAAAATCAAGCTAGAGAATGAACTCTAGCCTAAAATTTATACTTTTCTATATAGTATATGACTTCCGGTATCCTTTTCAACTTTAACATTATCATATACACCCTGCTGAACCTCTGCCTTAAATGCCTTCCCATCCTCAGTGTGATTTTCTATTGCAAAATCATCCTGAACGATATCTTTGTACTCAAAAGGCTTTCCTTGCGGCACCTTGTCTAACTTATTTAAGCATATATGGCTTTTATCTGACATAATAATACCTCCCTTATTCTAGGTCACTGATCAACCTAAGCCAACATTTTCTGGCTGCAAGTTGCTCATTAAGTAGAAGAACTCAATATTATTATGAACAAGTTTTTAAACTATTATTTATTTTTAGTAGCCTAATTCTTTTCCTACTATTATAACTTTAATTCTATCACTTTTGCCTTGTCTTCCAATAAGTACATATTCATTGCATATTCTTGTTGGACTTTTGCAATCCATACAGGTTCCTACTTTAGTACAAGGATTGTTTATATTTAGTCTTTTATTGTTTGCCGGTGCAGCAATTTGCTTGCATCTCATGTGTGCAGCCTCTAAGTCCTTAACTATTTTATTAACTCCAACTATAACTATAACTTTATCTGGACCATAAAGCATGGCTGCAACCCTATTTCCAGTTCCATCCACATTATAAAGCTGGCCCTCTTCAGTTACTGCATTACTGCTTACAAGATAAGCGTCTGCAAAAAAGCTTTTTCTAAAAACCTCTTTTATTCCATCAGCACCTAAGCCTTCTGCGTATCTATCAATAAAATCATATTTGCCGTTTCTTAATAAATTGATTAGTCCGGTTTCAAATAAGGTCATGGAGCCGCCAACAGCAACTGTGCTGCCTTCAGCTACTAACTCTTTAACTTTTTCAATAACACCAGCTTCATCTTCTACATAAAAAGCTTCCATATTATTTTTCCCAAGATTTTCTATAGTTCTTTTTATTCTTTGTTCTATTACAAAACTTAAATTTTTATCCATTTTCATCCCCCAATTATAAAATTTTATTTTCTATTTTATTATAACATAATAATTTGGAAACAATAAAAAATAATAACTTTTAGGTTGGTGATTTTATGAAGATAGATTATTGGATTCAATTTATAGCAATTGCTCTGGCCGTGGCAGCATTTTTGCTTAAATTTAAGGGTATGAAAAAGTATATACCCTTAGCACTTTTTGGCATTGTCTACACAAATATATTATGTTATTTTGCTGATTATTTAAAACTGTGGAACTTTCCAGTAAAAATCATACCTTCTGCCGCTGTATCAATTCCCTTTAATTATTTTGTTATACCTGTACTAATTATTTACTGGAGGCGGTTCTGTCCAGTAAATACAGCTTATAGATTTTTTTGGACCTTAGGCTGGAGCATAGTCATCATTGCAGCAGAATATATTTTAACTCGATTTACAAATATACTCAGCTTCACTAATGGCTTTGATATACATATATCCTTTCTGTTATGGATGGGAAGTTTTTATATATTTTATATATTTCACTCTTGGATTGTTGGAAATTACGATGCGGCTTAATTGCAACGCTAAATCTTAAACATAATGCTGCGCTTGTACCATGTACATAGCTTCATACTAACTTCCTGATTGTTTTATAATTTCCCGCGTGAGTTCCAAATTTTTCTGTAACCAATTTTGCTTATTTTCATATAATAGTATTACATCAATTTTGTTTTGAGGTAGCTATGAAGATTATAATAATCGGTGGAGGATGGGCTGGCTGTGCTGCTGCTATTGCAGCTAAAAAGGCTGGTGCTGAGGTTTCAATATATGAAAAAACAGATCTGCTTCTTGGAGTAGGCAATGTAGGCGGAATAATGAGAAACAACGGAAGATATACAGCTGCGGAGGAGCTAATAAATTTAGGCGCCGGTGAGCTTATACACATTACTGATAAGAATGCCAGGCATAGTAACATAGATTTTCCCGAACATAATCACGCAACGCTTTGCGACGTAAACAAGCTTGAGCCAGAAGTTAGGCGTTACCTATTAAATATGGGTATTGAAGTAAATCTTGTTTCAAGGGTATCAAATGTAGAAATGGAAGGCAATAAAATAAAAGCCTTAAAACTGTCAAACAACACCTTAGTTTACGGAGATATTTTTATAGACTGCACCGGCTCAACAGGGGCAATGGATAATTGTTCAAAATACGGTAATGGTTGTGTTATGTGCGTTCTAAGATGTCCTACCTTTGGTCCAAGAGTAAGCATAAGTGCAAAAGCTGGGGTACAGGATATAGTTGCCCAAAGAAAGGACGGCACTCCTGGAGCTTTTAGCGGCTCCTGCGAGGTATCCAGAGACAGTTTATCAAAAGAACTTATAAAGGAATTAGAGGAAAAAGGTGTAGTTGTTTTAAAAGTACCAAAGGAAGATGTTAATCCAGAAAAACTAAATTTAAAAGTATGTCAGCAGTATGCTCTTGATGATTTTGCAGAAAATCTTGTACTCCTAGATACTGGTCACATTAAAGTAATGTCTCCTTTTTACCCTGTTGAAAAGCTTAGAAAACTTCCAGGACTTGAAGATGTCAGGTTTATGGATCCTTATTCGGGAGGAAGAGGAAATTCCATAAGATATCTTGCTGCTGCACCAAGAAATAACGCTATGAAGGTTATAGGAGTGGATAATCTATTTTGCGGAGGAGAAAAGGCTGGATTTTTTGTAGGGCACACCGAAGCCATGTGCACTGGTTCCTTGGCCGGTCATAATGCCGTAAGATATGCCTTAGGGCTGCCTTTGCTAGTCCTATCCACCGAAACAGCTATTGGTGATATATTGGACTATGCTAACTATCGATTAACAACACCTGAAGGAAGAAAAATCAGGCATACCTTCTCAGGTGCTGAATATTTTGAAAGAATGAAGAAACTTGGCTTATACAGCACTGATAAGGATGAAATTAAAGATAGAATAGAAAGACTTGGACTAACAGACGTATTTATCAGAAAGCTTATATAAAGTAAAACAAAGTGGAGAAAATTTCTCCACTTTAATCATTTTAAAACTATAATTTCTCTATCTGCTTATACTTGCAAAATTGTTATTTAATATACTTTCATCTTCACAATTCAATGCATAATTATAGAAGTAATTTATAATATCACTTCTCTTTATTATTCCTATAAATATTCCATCATCATCAGTTACAGGAACAAAATTTTGATTGATAGCTAAGCTTAATAGACTTTCCATACTAGAATTAATTGATACTGATTTGTTTATGGTTCTTCTTTCAATATTAGATACTTTTACGCTACTGCTATCTTTAATGTTTAGCCCAGGAGTATTCTTTAATTTCCAAAGCAAGTCACCTTCAGTTATAGTTCCTACATACCTTCCTTTTTCGTCGATAATGGGAACCGCTGTGTATCTATGATACTCCATCCTTTCAAGGACTTGTCGCATTGAGGAGCCTATATTTTCATAGATAACCTCACTTTTAGGCGTAAGAAAAAATGCTATATTCATATTATATCTTTCTCCTATACCTTTTTTGTTTCAGTATACTTTACTCTTTTATTTTAACACATTTATTTGAGCTATTGTCTAAAATTCATTAAAATTAACAAATACTTTATACAAAATTTAATAGCAGTTCATCAAACATCTACAGCTTTAGAAAGTCCTTTTACTACATAGAATTTTAATGCTTTCTATAAAGCTTTATAGAAAAAGTATTTAATCCTTAAATCCCAGCAGACAACTGAATAGATATAAAAAATCTTCCTTTTAAATTCATTAGGAAGATTTTTGTACTTCAAAGGAATTTATATTACTATAAAAGATTAAGGTTCTTTTTGCCACAATTCTTATTGCTTTATAGTCTTCAGCGGTACACACAAATAAAGCAATAAATCTTCCTAATAGGGGTACCATCTTTGAAACTAGGTTTTTAACCGATCTACGAACGATAGCTGCTCCCTGATTTTTCAAAAGTCCATACAGAAATTTCTGTGAATCATCCTTAAGAAGCTTTTCCTCGATAACTTTCATTCCCTTGTCCGTAAGTTTATGTTCCTTAAAACCAAATGCTATTTTAATCACTCTATATACTTCGAGGTTGCTTGCTTTATCTATGGGTCTTCCATAAAGTACTGATAGATCATATAACAAGCATATCTGAAAATAGGCTAGACACGTTAATTCCTCAAAGGTTGCATAGGGAGCTGTAAATAAACCTAGTATGCCTCCAGCCGAACCAAGTACCGCCCCCACTGAAATTCCATAATTACAATAATAGGCTACAAGTTTTCGCGCTATTATCTCTTTATCCATAGTTCCGTAGGCAGCCTCAAGTGACTCTATGGTTATGCTCTTGCTTCTATTTTCCAGTACTTTTCTATATACATTTGCGAACCAGGTTCCGCTTTTTCTATCGTGTCTCGATAAGCCATTAATAAGCTCATCCTTTAGCTTTTGAATATCCTGCTTAACATTTGGATTAGTCTTCTTAATAGCCGAAAAAACCTGCACTGCCTCAGTCTTAGTTAAAATCTCGTCTTTGCTAAGTTTACTGCTTTTTATCATAGCCCCTCCAAAACCGCATTGAAAATCAATATACATAATATAATTATCGTAATTTTTATATAAAACTAAAGTATCATATGATAATTTTAAAGGATCGCAAGTCAGAGCTCACGATCCTTTAAAATATTATTTTTCTTTATTTCCTTCATATGCATTTATATACATTTGCTTTATTTCGCTTATTAGTGGATATCTTGGGTTTGCACCGGTACATTGATCATCAAAGGCTGCTTCTGCCATTTCGTCTAAGGTTCCATAGAATTTTCCTTCCGCCACTCCTGCCTCTCTAATTGTTTTTGGTATATGAACCTTTTCCTTTAGCTCATCTATTGCTTTAATCAGTTTTTCAATTTTTTCGTCTTCTTCATCGCCTCCTAATCTTAAGTAATCTGCAATTTGAGCATATCTCCACTTTGCATTAGGATACTTGTATTGTGGAAAAGCAGTCTGCTTTCTTGGATTATCAGAAGCATTAAAGCGTATAACCTCGTTTATGAGCATTCCATTTGCAATTCCATGAGGAACATGGTGCATTGCTCCAAGCTTATGGGCCATTGAGTGACAAACACCTAGAAAAGCATTTGCAAAGGCCATACCTGCTATAGTAGAAGCGTGAGCCATTTTTTCTCTGGCCTTAACATTTGTTGTTCCTTCATTATAAGCCAGTGGTAAATACTTAAATACTAGTCTCATAGCTTCAAGCGCCAATCCATTGGTATATTCCGAGGCTAAAACTGATACATAAGCCTCAATAGCATGTGTTAAGGCATCTATGCCTGAGGCTGCTGTTAAGCTTCTTGGCATCTTCATCATAAGCTCGGCATCTATTATGGATATATCAGGTGTAAGCTCGTAGTCTGCAAGTGGATATTTAATTCCTGTTTTCTCATCTGTTATAACCGCAAAAGGCGTAACCTCCGAGCCTGTTCCTGCTGAAGTTGGTATAGAAACCATAATAGCCTTTTCTCCCATTTTCGGGAAAGTATACACTCTCTTTCTTATATCCATAAATCTCATAGCTAAGTCTTCAAAACGTACCTCTGGATGCTCGTATAACACCCACATGATCTTTGCTGCATCCATAGGCGAACCGCCACCTAAGGCCACGATAACATCTGGCTTAAAGGCGGCCATCTCGTGAGCCCCCTTTCTTGCTGTAGCTAATGTTGGATCCGGCTCAACATCGTAGAATATTTTAAATTCAATCCCAATGTCCTCAAGTACATTAGTAACCAAATCTACAAAACCTAGGTCAAACAGCACCTTATCAGTTACAATAAAGGCTCTTTTTTTATGCATTTCCTTTAATTCTCTCAGAGCAATTGGAAGGCAGCCAAATTTAAAGTAAATTTTTTCAGGCACTCTAAACCATAGCATATTTTCTCTCCTCTCTGCTACGCTCTTTATGTTCAAAAGATGCTTAACTCCTACATTTTCTGATACAGAGTTTCCGCCCCAGGAACCGCAGCCAAGAGTTAGGGACGGTGCCAGCTTAAAGTTATATATATCCCCAATGGCGCCTTGAGAGGCAGGCATATTGACAATTGTCCTTCCTGTCTTCATTACAGCTCCGAATTTCTCAATTCTGTCTCTTGATTTTATTTGGTCGGTATATAATACAGAAGTGTGTCCAAAGCCTCCAAGCTCAATTAATTTTATTGCTATTTCAAGTGCCTGATCAAAAGACTTTGCTCTATACATTCCAAGCACAGGAGATAGCTTTTCGTGGGCAAAGGCTTCCTTAATATGAACTTCTTCAACCTCCCCTATCAAAACCTTTGCTGTTTCAGGCACTTCCACAGCTGCCATCTTAGCAATTTTATAAGCTGTCTGACCTACTATTTCAGCGTTTAGCGAGCCATTTTCCTTAAGAATAACCTTTCTAACCTTATCTATTTCGTTCTCCTTAAGTATATAGGCTCCCCTCTCCATAAATTCCTCTCTAACCTTTTCGTAAACCTCATCCAAAACTATAACAGATTGCTCTGAGGCACAAATAACACCATTGTCAAAGGTTTTTGACAGCAATATGGAGCTTACCGCCATCTTAATATGTGCAGTCTCATCAATAATAGCAGGAGTATTTCCAGC
>CAZMQY010000065.1:0-14198 GCA_964568335.1 uncultured Clostridium sp. | reverse complement strand
ACCAAGCATTGTAAGGAAGGAGCGCATCTTATTTGATATTATACTATCAATAGCCATCTTAAAATTTTCAGCTATATTTGAAAAAAATTTCACTGTCCGCCGCCTCCCTTACAGAATTATTCTGTCCTTAACCTCATAATCATCTACAATCTCACCATCTCTAAATCTTACTACTCTTTTCGTATGCTGAGCTATATCCGCCTCGTGTGTTACCATTATTATGGTAGCACCTTCATTATTTAAATCTTGAAAAATTCTCATAATTTCTACAGAGGATTTAGTATCAAGGTTTCCTGTAGGCTCATCAGCCATTATAACCGCTGGAGTATTTACAATAGCACGAGCGATAGCAACCCTTTGCTTTTGCCCACCTGATATTTCATTTGGTTTGTGCTTAACTCTATCGCTAAGTCCCACTTTATCAAGTGCTATAAGCGCCTTTTCTCTTCTTTCCTTTTTAGATATCCCTGCATAAGCCATTGGAAGCTCTACATTTTCAAGAACAGTCATTCGAGGAAGAAGGTTAAAGGCCTGAAATACAAAGCCTATCTCCTTGTTTCTTATATGGGCTAACTCTTTATCATTAAGATTTGATACGTTCTTACCATTTAATATGTAGGTTCCACTATTCATTCTATCCAAGCAGCCTAGAATGTTCATCATGGTAGATTTTCCAGAGCCTGAGGGTCCCATTATCGAAGTAAACTCTCCCTTTTCAATTTTAAGGCTTACTCCCTTTAAGGCAGTAAAGTCTATTTCTCCTGTTACATACCTTTTAACAATATCCTTAACCTCTAGCATTATTTGCCTCCTGCTGCTTCCTTAACAAAGGTTCCATTTTTCACAGTTTCTCCCGGATTTAAAATCACCTTGTCTCCGGCTTTAACCCCTTCAATTACCTGTGATTCCATATCAGATTGAAGACCAAGCTTAACTTCCTTTTCAACTGCCTTGTCTCCTTCAACTATATAAACAAAAGCCTTATCTTCTTTATTTGTCTTAACGCTTTCAGCAGGTACCTTAGTAGTATTATTAACCTGACCTAGAAGAATATCTACATCAGCATCAAAATCAATTTTTAGTCCTTCTGGTTTTTCTAAAATATCTATTTCAATCCCTAAAGTAGTTTCTGAACCTGTTGCTGACACTGTCTTTTTAGCCGCTGGATCAATTATTGCCACCTTGCCTTTATATTCTTTTGCTCCACTTTTAACTATCGCTTCCTGTCCTACTTGCACTTTATTAGCATCATACTTTCCAACAGAAACCGAAACCTTTAAATTATCTATATCTTGTACAGTAACGGCAGCTTGAGCCGCAGCCATTGAAGTTGCTCCCTCAATAACATTTACAGCAGTAACTACGCCATCAGTTTCTGCCACAATTTTATCCTGACTTTTTGAAAGGTTTTGCTTTGCGTTGTCTAGAGTTATCTTTGCAAGTGTTATAGCATTATCAGCCTGCTTTAGCTGTTCATTTGAAAAGGGCAGCTTTAATTGATCGCGAGAAGCTTTCAGTTTTGCCTTATTCTCTTCTAAAGCTTGAACCAATGCAGATCCCTGCGGATTTTGCTTTGCAGCACTAATTTGGCTATCTATTTCCGTAATTTGCTTGTCTATGTCCGCCATCTTATTTTTCATTTCACTATTGCTGTTTGTCTGCATCTGCTTAGTCAATACAGCATTATCATATTGTATCTGAGCCTGCTTAACCGCTATATTAGCATCAGCAACTTCATATTCCACTAAAACCTGATCCTTTTTAACCGCATCTCCTACCTTAACGTTTACCTTTTTAACTTTTCCCTGTAGTGGAAAATAGTCCTTGCTAGTTTTTGATTTTATCGTTCCTGTAGTTGATAGATAGGATTTTACATCCCCTTGAGCTACAGCTGCAGTTTTAACATTGACAGCCTTAACTTTGTTTTTATTTACTGATTTATAGGCAATAGTACTTCCAATAATAGCAACAACTACAATCCAAATAATAGTCTTTTTTTTCATGATTTCCTCCTTATAGTCGGAAGCACTGAGTAGTTTAGAACACTCGCTCCGCTCGCAAACTACTCGTTAAAGTCCATTTAGGCCTTTAACCTTCCAATGATAGATTCCAACCATCTAATTATACAATCCGTATTTTTCAAATTCTATATACTTCCATAAATTTAATATATATTTAATATATTAAAGCCTTAGGTTTCCCCAAGGCAATATATTACCATCCCTGTGGTTTTTCGGTTTCAACTTTAGTACTCCATCTTCCATCATTAGTCTTGTAGTTCATTAATATATAATATTTTTTTTCAACCTTATTCTGCTTATCCCAAAAGGTTATCTCGCTTTTATATAAAAAAGTCTTATAGCCCACAGTTTTAACACTCATTACAACATCATATTCCTTTTGCGGCTGGTCACCCTTAGGCTGAATCATAAGCTGAGCATTGCTTACCCTAGAAGCTAAACTACTCTTAAACTCTTCTAAATCAGTTGAAAGTATAAATTTTGCCACGTCTACATCATTATAAATATTAATGCCTATAGACTTTCCTTGAGCCTCTTCCTTTGAATATTTTTCAGCTAAATTAAGTATGCTGCTGTAGTAAATCTTATTGAAATCCTTTGGCTTTCTTATATTCCAAAAGCTTTTTATTATATCATTATCTATTCTTTCAGATACTAAGTAAACCTTATCCTCGCTGTATAAATTTCCTGCATCCTTCTTATCTAAGCCAGCAATATAGTTAAACTTATAAATTTTATTTGGTCCTTCCTCCATTTCAAATATATAATCCGGCTCCAAATCAGACTTAGTTTCTACACTCTTAGCTGTAGATAATATATCATAAAGTTCAGAGATTGCCTTTTGATCAGTAACAATAAATCTAAAGCCAGTATCTCTGGTATTTTGAATAACTATCTTTTTAATCTTACCCTGCTTTATATATTCAAAATCATTGTTTTTCATACCTAGCTTGATCTTAATTTGCTCAATTCTATCACAGCCATAAAATAAATTTGTGAATAGAAGAAAAACGCATAGGTAAAGAACTCTTTTCTTTTGTTTCAAAGCTTTTTCTCTCCTTATCTCTAATTCTAAACTGTCTCTTCCTTAACCATAAGCTTTCTTATTCCATCAAAATTAAATAAACCAATTCCTATTAAAACTATAAACAGGCTTATAAATTGTGAAGTAGACAATATTCCTACATTTCCTCTTGGGTCATCTCTTATAAATTCTATCGCAAACCTTCCTATGCTGTAAATAATTAAATATAAGGAAAAAACTCTTCCAGACTTTCTCTGTTTTCTATCATACCACAGCAGGAAAAATGCTAAGGCAAAATCAAATATTGAAGAAAAAACCTGTGTAGGATAAACATGAATATCTATGGGGCCTAAGGATCCTTCCTTAAAGGTTACTCCTAAAAAAGAATCTGTAGGCTTTCCGTAGCAGCAGCCTGCCAAAAAGCAGCCTATTCGTCCAAAGCCTTGTGCAAGTGGCAAGCTTGGTATAACCAAATCAAATATGTTTAATAGCTTCCATCCTTTTCTCCTTGCATAATAGCAAACTCCAAATACTCCTCCGATTATAGAGCCATAAATAACGAAGCCATTACCAAAATACTTAAGCTGAGAAGGTTCATTTATAATACTTTTTAACTCAGTAATTATGTATAAAAGCTTTCCGCCTACTACTCCAAGTATTACAGCTAATATAGCCATATTTAAAATGCTGTCTTCATTGTACCCATTCTTTTTCGCTCTGTAATTCAAAAGTAAAATAGCCGCAATTATTCCAATGGCTATCATCATCCCATAACCATAAATAGGAAATCCAAAAATCCTAACTAAAATTGGTTGCAAGACAAATCCCCCCTATCCCTCTACATAAAAATTAATAAGAGAAGCTAATGCTTCTCTTATCCTTAAATTATAATACTTTAATATATCTAAAGCAATTAATTTTAATCCTTGTGTTCAAAGGTCTCTACAATAGTTTTAAATACCGTCGGCATATTTTCTTTAAAATTAATATCTCTAACGTGAAATGCAAATCTAAACAACTTGTCTTTATCCTTTAGAAAATATTCATATCCTTTGTAGTTTGCTTCAGGACTTGTCTCCATATTATAGGTCAGCAGATAGCCCTCATGCTTTTTTACTACTACAGGTGCTACATTATAGTCTCTATACTTGGCATACTTTTGATTTACTTCCTTGCTTTTATCTAAAAAGCTTTTTAAATCCTGCTTTAAATTCCACACTTGCACATAGCCGTGAATAGTTGCGTCCTGCGAGTCAAAATCGTTATGATAAACTATTTCTCCACCTCCAAAATCCTTTTTTCTTGCCGTCCACATATCAGGAAGCTTATAGCTGAAATTTAATTCAGGAACCTCGTACTTTACAAGAGTATTTATGTTACTCTGCATTAGAGCTACATACTTTAGCCTTCCATCAAATTTCTTTTCAAGACCAAATAAAACTAACATAAGACCAACAATAATTACAGTAACACCCAGTCTTTTTCTGTTTAAAATAATTAACCTCATATTGTTCCCCCTATCAGTCGGAATACTGAGTAGTTTAATACCACTCCCTCCCGCTCGCAAACTACTCGTTAAAGTCCATTTAGGACTTTGGCTCACTCCCACAGGGCTACCTGTACTCGCTCGTTCCACTCGCTAGGTTGCCCGTAAAAGCCTATTTAGGGCTTTTACCTTCACACATTCTGTTTAATAAATTATATGTACAAGCAAACTTTGATAGAATTAACAATGAAAAATTAACAATTAACAATTAAATAAAGAATTTTGTCCTCAGGATAAATTCAACAAACAATTGTTAATTGTTAATTCTTAATTGTTGACTATTTTACTGGTATTACTATAGTTGAATTCCTAAAGTCATAGAACATTAACCAATAACCATAGCTATCTTCGTTCTCTTCTCCTTCTTTAAGCGGAACCCAAGTTACAAAGCCGCTTCTACCTCCAAAAGGCTGATCTGCTCTTGATTTTCTACCAGGTATTCCATAAACTATATACTTCATTTTGTTTTCCTTATCTAGCTTATAGCCAAGAATAAAATGTCCAAATTTTACTATATACTGATAATAGTTCATCATTGGGTAGTAGGCTACAGTGTATTTATTGTAATCTAAGCAGTTATTCATATCCTGTGGTGAATTAATTGGAATCTTATACCATCTGCATCTTTTTATTTCACAGCATACGTTCTCTAATTCTTCAAAGCCATCTGCTACGCTCATAAAGAAGGTGCCAACACTTCCCTTAGGACAATCCTTCTTGCACTCATCATGTTTCTTATTATCATAATGCTTATTCTCTTTATACTCTTCAGCTTTAACATTATCACAATGTTTGTTTTCCTTGCTTTCTTCATGCTTCTCATTTTCATGATGCTTATTTTCTTTACATTCTTCATGTTTCTTATTTTCATGTTGCTCATTTTCTTTGCATTCTTCATGTTTCTTATTTTCATGCTGTTTATTTTCTTTGCATTCTTCATGTTTCTTGTTTTCATGCTGCTTATTTTCTTTGCATTCCTTTTTATGTCTGCCATCCTCAATATCTATGCCTTCATTATTCTTCCTATTTAGCTGAGCATTATTACTAAGCTGTTCCTTCATAGTTTTCTTAATAGGTTCAAAAGATTTTTGGTCTTTTTCGACTTCTATTTTCATTTCATACTCGTCGAAAATATTGGCTGGTTCCTGAGTTCCTTCTGTAATTGGTTCTTCTTCCATAGTTGGAGTCTCCGACGTCATAGGTTCTGCCTTTGGCTGCTCTACCTTCGCTGGCTGCATCGTTTTATCTAGTCGCTCCTCATCCTGCCTCTTCTTTTCTTCCTCGATTATAGGAAATCCCTTCCAGTCTGGAATGTCCGTGCTTGCAAAGCCGCTCATAACTGGAATGATATTGGAGTTCATCATTCTAACAATCGAAGCTCCTACAATTTTGTCAACATTAACTCCACAGTTGGCCACATTCTCAACAGCATATTCGTGGAATACTTCTGCCCTTCCATGTTCATCTATGTTCAGTTCGCCTAGCCTTAACAGTTTCTTTGCATCCTTCTTATTGCAAATTAATACCATATGATATGGAGCGCTCTCTTTCTTAAGATTTTGAACATAGTAAGAAACTTTACATTTATCATTTTTTATTTCCAACTTAGCGTAACCAGAAGGTAATTTGTCAGAAGCCAAAGCATATCCTTTTTCATCTTCTTGTAGAATTATAAAATATCTGCTGTAGCTCTTTTTTTGAGTCAACTCTTGTCCCTCCAAAAAAATTATTCAATATAGTATATGAAAGGGTATATGAAAAGTGAACAGTTACAAAAAAAATAAGACACAGAATTAACTTAAATTCTGCGTCTTACAGTTTTCATTTATTTAAATCATATATTGCATTTGTAAGATCTGCAAATTCCTGAAGTGATAAAGTTTCTCCTCTTCTTTTAGAATCGATCCCTGCTTTGTTAAAGGCCGCTTCAATAGTGTCACTGTTAAGCTTTAAATTTTTCATTGCATTCCAAAGAGTTTTTCTTCTCGCATTAAAGGCTTCCCTGCAAATCCTAAAATACAACTTTTCATCCTTAACCTCTACTCTCGGCTGGGAAAGCTTATCAAGCTTTACAACTATTGAATCAACCTTTGGCTGAGGTATGAAGGAGCCTGGTGAAACCTTTCTTATAATTTTTATATCGCAGTAGTATTGAACTAAAATAGAAAGCGCACCATAATCCTTTGTATTTGGCTTTGAAGCCATTCTTTCTCCTACTTCCTTTTGAATCATTATAGTAAGAGATTTAAATTTATATCCCTCATTTAATAGCTTTGCTATTATTGGTGTTGTCACATAATATGGCAGATTTGCAACCACCTTAACAGACTTCTCTTCGCCAATTAACTCTCCAAAATCAACCTTTAAGGCATCCTTATGAACAATCTCAAAATTATCAAAGTCCTTTAGTTCCTCTCTTAGGATAGGAATTAAGTCCGAATCCAGTTCTATTGAGCACACTCTTTTAGCTCTCTTTAAAAGCTCCCTTGTTAAGGTCCCCACTCCAGGCCCAATTTCAATAACAAAATCCTCGCTATTAACCTCTGCCCCTTCAACAATATCCATCAGCACGCCATCATCTATTAAAAAGTTCTGTCCAAGGCTTTTGGTAAATCTAAACCCATATTTTTTTACAATGTCCTTTGTTGAAAAATCCTGCATTCTTACTTCTCCTCTACAGCTCTATACGCTTTAAAGCTTCAATAAATTCTTCTCTTGATATTCCATAATTATTTAATCTAGTAATAAACTGAGCTGAGTTGCAGTATCCAATTCCAAGTTCTCTTCCTACTGCCTCTCTTCTTTCCTTTGCCTTATTATCTCCAGTAAGCCTAAAGAATATTAAATCCTGAATATTAAACTCGTCTCTCTTCTCCTTCAACTCACACTTAGCAAATTCAAGGGCTCTTAAAATAGTTTCTGGAGATGCATTTTCAACTCCTATATCGCCATCCTTAGTCCCCTCCTTCTGCGTTATGTAGGCATGCTTAACATCCGGAACTCTTTTAGAAATTATTCTTCTTATCTTTTCTCCTGCATGGTCAGGATCCGTAAGTACAATTACTCCCTGTCTCTTCTGAGCCTCTTTAATTCTTTCTATTACCCTAGCATTTATTCCAAAGCCGCCAACAGCTATAATCTCCGCATCAACTGCTCTCTTTACTGCTGTAATGTCGTCTCTTCCCTCAACAACTATAACTTCTTTTATCATCCGAATTCCTCCAAGGAGATTTTAATTAACTTTCCATCTACTGAACTATTTTGTTATAATACTGATAATTTGTCAAGGCAAAAAAATAAGGAGCCAATCGCTCCTATTTGTTACTTCAAGATATATACATTAACTGTCCTTCTTCCCCATTTTATACATTCAGCATTTGAATCAAAATAAACATCCACTATGTTTCCTTTTATAGCCCCTCCAGTATCCTCTGCAATACCGTAACCATATCCTTCAATATATAGCTTGGTACCAAGAGGAATAACTCTTGGATCTACTGCTATTGAACTGTATCCATTTGGGTTTCTTCTTGCTATTGTCCCTGTTGCAGTTCTCCCAAAGCCTTTATCTCCAGGTCTTTTGCCTGTACTAGCAAAATCAGCTGTATATGCTGTAGCTTGCGCCTTGATTACACTCCTATAGATAATGTTGCTTACATTGCCACGTGACAGGTTAAGTGTGGCAAGGGTACCTACCGATATGATTTTTTGCACTGGCTCCTTTGCTATTATCTCATTTAGCACTTTTCTGCCAACTTCTTTTCCATCCTCGTAAATAATTTTAGTTGTTATAACCTTCTCACCCGTCTGACCTTCTTGAATTAACTTAGTTACAGATTTAAGAGCCTCCTCATCTTTTTTTACTACAGTTGCATAATCAATAGACTGGCTCTCTCTTATCACTCTTTCGTCAACTCTTGTCACTGTCAGTTTTAAACCATCTTCTATTGGTAAATCTCTTGGGTGTGAAAGCTTATCAGAATTTCTAACTTCAATTCCTTCTACCTCTAACATTTCATCTACTGTATCCTCGGTTGTCAGAATCTTTAATTCCTGTCCATCCACTTCAACCTTTACCTCTACGGCTCTCTCAATGTCTATTTTATCAGTTTTGTTTATTATTGTGTCAACACTCGGAATTGCCTTATCCTTCGGTCCTAAGACTATGTCATTTACCTTTAAGGCTTCCCTAAAGGTCTTTCTAAAGGTTACTATCTTTGTTTCCTTACCATCAATTGATACTACAATAGTCTTTTTAGCAGCATCAATACTTGCTGTAGTTCCCATAAGTATTAAGACCACAACAAATACGGCCTTGGTACCGATTGAAAAATAGCGCTCTAAAGCATTTTTCAATTTATACATTTTGACTACCTCCCTAAGCAAAAGCAGCATCTAGATGCCACTGAAGCTTTATTTTAGACTGTTTAAAATGCATTCCTATGCATAAGATAAAAATAATTATGATTGCCCTACTAATAAATTCACAGTCTATAAAGAGGCTTTGTTGAGCTAAAACAACAACAGGAGTATTAAATTTGTGTAGTTTTATTGCTAAAATTTGTAACATATTTAATTATATGCCATTTTAAGGTATTTTAATCACTTTACACGCAAAAAATAGACACGTTTCCGTGTCTATTCGTTATTTATTCTATATTGAGCATCTTCTTTGTATTGCTAATTGTAGCTAAAGATATTTCATCTTCCGAAATTCCTCTTATTTCAGCTATTTTCTCTATTATGTATTTAATATAATCAGATCTGTTTCTTTTACCTCTAAAGGGTGTGGGCGCCATATAAGGACAATCTGTTTCAACCAACATTCTATCCATTGGTATTTCCTTAGCAACCTCTATAAGCTTTTTAGCATTTTTAAAAGTAACCACTCCAGTAAAGCCTATATAATAACCTAACTTAAGACATTCTCTTGCAAACTCAACACTTCCCGAGAAGCAGTGAAGCACTCCTTTGACTTCTGGAAACTCCTTCAAAATGTTCAGGGTATCCTCATGAGCATCTCTATCATGTATTATAACAGGAAGTTTTAGCTCCTGCGCCAGTTTCATCTGTGCTCTAAAAACATTCCTTTGCACATCTCTTGGAGGATTTTCCTCATAATAATAATCTAGTCCTATCTCTCCTATGGCACGCACCTTGTTATGCTTGGCTAATTCCTTTAACTCTTCAATAATTTCCTCATTAAACTCATTTGCATGTTCTGGATGAATTCCAACTGCAGCGTAAAAGAAATCGTATTTATCAGCAAGAGCTGCAGACTCTCTTGCTCCTTCAAGGGAAGCTCCGCAGTTTAGCACTCCAATAATTCCATTTTCTTTAAGTTCATTTATGACAGCTTCTCTATCTTCATTAAAGGATTCATCATCGTAATGGGCGTGTGAATCAAAAATTTTCAACATATGTATCACCTCAATAATGTAAAAAAGTAGTATGCACTAATTTTTTAGTACACACTACATTATAACCCATGTAGTATTATTTAGTCTAAGCTATTTTATAACTACCAGCTCATAATCCTGAGTTCCAAGGCCAATTTCCTCAGCATAGGTTAAACTTACTCTCCAATCGGTATTTGGGTGGATATGATGAATTTTATCTTCATGATTGTGCTCATGATCTTCACACTCACAAATTCTTTCCTCAAGCAAGCTTCCATTAGTAACTGGAGCTGCATTAACAGCATCAATTGAAGCCTTATCTAGAGCTACAGGATCAAAAGAAGCCATTATTCCTAGGTCTGGTACTATAGGTACATCATTGCTGTCCCAGCAATCACAGTTTGGAGATACATTCATTATAAAGTTAATATGAAAGCTTGGCTTTGCATTTACAACTGCATGAGCATACTCAGCAATTTTTTCATTTGCTGTATCTGCTGATTCATTCCAAATAACTTGCGCAGCATCAAATTGACAAACAGCCACACATTGACCGCAACCTACACACTTGTCATAATCTATAATCGCTTTTTTCTCCTCGTTAAATTCTATCGCTTCTTGTGCACAGTTTTTAATACATTGTCCACAGCTTACACATTTTTTTTCTACAATTCTTGGCTTTGAAGCTGAATGCATTTCAAGCTTTCCACCTCTTGAGCCTGAACCCATTCCAAGATTCTTTAAAGCTCCCCCAAAGCCAGTCATTTCATGACCTTTAAAATGGTTCATAGAAATAATTATATCTGCATCTGCAATAGCTGTACCAATTTTTGCGGTCTTACAGTGTTTTAAGTTTACTTCTACGTCTCTATAATCCGTTCCCTTAAGTCCGTCAGCAATTATTACATGACACCCAACAGTCAAGGGATTAAAACCATTTTCATATGCAGCCTCAAGATGATCTACAGCATTAGCTCTTCTTCCTGAATATAATGTGTTTGAATCTGTTAAAAATGGTATTCCTCCTAAGTCTTTTATTACCTGAACAATTCTAGCAGCATAGTTTGGTCTTATGTAAGCGAGATTGCCTGGCTCGCCAAAGTGAATTTTTATTGCTACAAACTTATTTTTAAAATCAATACTCCCTATGCCGGCATTTCTGACAAGCTTCTCAACCTTGTCCAAAAGATTAACTCCTGGTTTCGTTCTTAAATTTGTAAAATATACCTTTGATTTTTCCATAATTTCAACCTCCATACCAATGTTACACAAGATATATTATATCATTAACTAAATATATTCTGTATAAATTTTAAATTGTTTGGAAGAATAAATAATATTAATAGGTTATACAAAATTAACCTGTTATAGTTTTTTTATTTATTTAGGAGGTTTACTTAAATGCAAGGAACAGTAAAATGGTTTAATTCACAAAAAGGTTTCGGTTTTATCACAACTGAAGATGGCAAGGATGTATTCGTTCACTATTCTGGAATAGAATCAGGCGGCTTCAAAACATTAAACGAAGGTGACAGAGTTTCCTTTGATTTAACTCAAGGACAAAAGGGAGATCAAGCAATAAACGTAAAACCACTATAATACATAGGAAGCATTTGAACTGATTGGTTTGTTAATAGATGATATTAATAAAGCTTCTAAGATGCAAAAGACCGCTTTTTCAAGCGGTCTTTTACCATTTAGAGTATGTACTTAGAAAGTGTAATACAAACAATTCTATTCTACGGCATTACAGACTTAGTGTAGTGGATATTTCATAACCTAATTCCGGTGGCTTTTCATCTCCAGGAGAATTTGGCCTAGTACCAGTAGCCAATAACAATAACACTATTAGCATTAAACTTCCTGTCAATTTAATAACTTTATTTTTCATATGCCCACCTCCATTTTGGATAATTATACCATAATACCTTATTTTTGAATATTCTGTATTTTATTTAAATATCCTTTACATACTTCATTATCCTGCTCTTGTAAGGCAATATCGGCAAGCTTTGCATATATTTTTATCAAATCAATTTTTTTATTATCTTTTAGTATATTAGTCAAATATGAGTATGTCTTTTTTAAGTTTTCCATATCTCCTGTAAGCAAATATATATCTGATAATGTATAATAGGTTTTTAATTGCAATTCCTCATCTAGTCTTTCCTTTGATAGACTTAAGCTTTTATAAATTAAATCTAATGCAGTATCGTAATCTCTCTTTTTTATAAATACCTCTGCCATGCTAACATACGTAAAAGCAATACCAGCCATATTCCAACCTTCTTTTTTCTTTAAGGATAAATTAAAATACTGTATGCTTTCTTCGAAGCTTTCTAAATCTGCATATATAATTCCAAGATTATTATATATATATCCTAGCAATTCATAATCATCTTCTTTGCACATAGCTATCAAGCTATTATAAATATTAATTGTCCTTTGCACTTGATTTTTACTCTTATAACAGCTTGCAATTAATATCTTGGCATATACATAGCATTTAAATTCTCCATGCCTATCAATTAGATTAACAAATTCATCAAGATACTGTATTGCTGCATCATATTGTTCTAAACTATCATAGCATCTGCCAAGATTATAAAGAGCCTTTTTCAAAGTAGTCTCATCTTCAGCATCTTTGGAATAAATATATGCTTTGTTATAATAAATTAAAGCCTCTAAGTATTCTGCATTTCTCGACTTACAAATACCTAATCTGTTATATAAATACCCATGGTTATTAATATCTAATATTTTATTATATAAATCTATAGCTTCCATGTAGTTAAAAAATGCATCATTATATTTATTGCTGTCATAATAAATATCTCCTATGCATTTGCTAGCCTGAGCTTTTATATATATTAATCCAAACCTTTCTGATAATTCTAATACTGCTTCTATAGCTTCTTTTGTTGGATTGTCCTTTAATTTTTTAATGCAATAGCCTTCAACCTCTTCAGGCGACCATCTTAAAACATTTAAATAATCTATATCAAGCTGAATGTTTAGTTTATTTGTTTTTTCATCGTCTGTTAAATATCTCATTTATATTGCCCTCTTGCTTACTTGAATTGCTAATATAATTATACAGTAAAATAAGACTGCCGAATAGCTTAACCTATTCAGCAGTCTTACTTTATATTTACTTATTTGCTTTTTCTTCAATCATTTTAGCTAAGGAATGGGCCATTTCATCAATCTCAGCTTGATTTTCTCCCTCAAGCATAACTCTAACTAGAGGCTCCGTACCGGAAGGTCTTATTAAAACTCTTCCAACTCCTTGAAGTTTATCTTCAATATTCTTTATTTCCTTTGCTATTTCTTCATCTGTTTCATGAATATTTTTCTTTTCATTCGGAACCTTTGCATTTACTAGTACCTGTGGAAGTTCCTTCATCATAGAAGCAAGCTCAGATAAGGTTTTGCCTGATTTCTTAACTATAGCAGCTAACTGGAGTCCAGTTACAAGTCCATCTCCTGTAGTATTATGCTCTAGGAATATAACGTGTCCTGACTGTTCACCACCAAGCACATAGCCTTCTTTAACCATTTCTTCAAGCACATATCTGTCTCCAACCTTGGTTTTTACAGGCTTAATTCCTTCCTTGCTTAATGCAATATCCAGACCTAAGTTACTCATTACAGTTACAACTACAACATCCTTATTAAGCTTTCCTTGTTCCTTTAAATATTTGCTGCATATAGCAAGCATAAAGTCCCCATTAACTAGGTTTCCCTTCTCATCAACAGCAAGGCATCTGTCAGCATCTCCGTCAAAAGCGAGACCTAAGTCACAGCCCTTTTTAACTACATATTCCATAAGCTCCTCTGGATGAGTGGAACCACAGTTTTTGTTTATATTTACTCCATCTGGATCGTTGTTAATTACTACAACCTCAGCTCCAAGGCTTCTAAAGGTTTCAACCGCCGCCTCATAACTTGCACCATTAGCACAGTCTAAAGCTATTTTCATCCCTTTAAAATTAACATCTATAGTTGATTTTGCAAACTCAATATAATCCTCTAAAGCTGCCTCTTCAATTACCTTTCTTCCAAGATCCTCTCCTGTTGGCAGAGGTACTCCTTCAAAGCCATTTTCAATAACAGCCTGAATTTTATCCTCTAATTCATCAGAAAGCTTATAGCCCTGTGAGTTAAAGAATTTTATTCCATTATATTCTACTGGATTATGAGAAGCT
>CAZMQY010000064.1:9472-14233 GCA_964568335.1 uncultured Clostridium sp. | reverse complement strand
TACCTTTGAAGGGGTTATAAATAATTTAAAAAGAAGATATTTTGAAAGCAATTCTGATTATATAAAAGCTGAAATTGAAAACTATATGAGCGATGCAGCTTGTCCAAAATGCAAGGGAGCAAGGCTTAAACCTGAAACTCTTGCTGTTACTGTAGGTGACAAGAATATATATGAGCTATGTCTTTTGTCCATACAAGATGAGCTTAATTATATTGACAGCCTGGTGCTTTCAGAGAAGGATAAAATAATCAGCAATCAGATTTTAAAGGAAATTAAGAGCAGACTTCAATTTTTAGTAGATGTGGGACTAGATTATTTAAACCTTTGGAGAAATGCTGGTACCTTATCAGGAGGAGAGGCTCAGAGAATAAGGCTTGCAACCCAAATAGGCTCCAGCCTGGTTGGTGTTTTATATATACTTGACGAGCCAAGCATAGGACTTCATCAAAGGGACAATGACAAGCTTATTGCTACCTTGAAGCACCTAAGAGATTTAGGAAACACCCTTGTAGTAGTTGAGCATGATGAGGATACAATGAGAGCTGCAGACTGCATAGTAGACATCGGTCCAGGTGCAGGAGAACATGGCGGTGAAGTTGTTGCAGTAGGAACTTTAGAAGAAATTGCAAAATGTGAAGAGTCTATTACAGGGCAATATCTAAGCGGCAAGAAGGCTATCGAGGTACCAGAGGAAAGAAGAAAGCCAAATGGAGGCTTTATAACAGTTTCCGGTGCAAAGGAAAATAACCTTAAAAACGTAAATGTTAAGTTCCCTCTTGGGATATTCACTGCTGTAACTGGTGTGTCAGGCTCCGGTAAAAGTACTCTAGTAAATGAAATACTTTATAAGGGCTTGCATAAAAAGCTTAACAATTCTAAGGATATGCCTGGAAAGCATAAGGATATACTAGGAGTAGAAAATATAGACAAGATTATAGATATAGACCAAAGCCCAATTGGAAGAACTCCACGTTCAAATCCAGCTACTTATACTGGGGTATTTGACCTTATAAGAGAAGTATTTTCAACTACCTCAGAAGCTAGGATGAGAGGCTATAAGCCAGGACGTTTCAGTTTTAACGTTAAGGGCGGGCGCTGTGAGGCCTGTAGCGGCGATGGTATTATAAAGATTGAAATGCAGTTCTTATCTGATGTTTATGTACCTTGCGAGGTATGTAAAGGAAAGAGATACAACAGAGAAACCCTTGAGGTTAAATATAAGGGAAAGAATATAGATGAGATTCTTAATATGACAGTAGAAGAAGGGCTTCAGTTCTTTGAGAACGTACCAAGGATAAAGAATAAGCTTCAAACTCTTATGGATGTTGGTCTTAGCTATGTAAGGCTCGGACAGCCTTCCACTCAGCTTTCAGGAGGAGAGGCTCAAAGAATTAAGCTTGCCTACGAGCTTTCCAGAAGAAGCACAGGAAAAACTCTTTACATTCTTGATGAACCAACTACGGGACTTCATACTGATGATGTAAGCAGGCTAATAAAAATTCTTCAAAGACTGACCGATGGCGGGAATACCGTTATAGTTATCGAGCATAATCTGGACGTTATAAAGTGCGCTGATTATATAATAGATTTAGGTCCAGAAGGTGGAGAAAAAGGAGGAACCATATTAGCATCAGGAACTCCGGAAGAAATAGCTTCAGTGGAAAAATCCTATACAGGACAATATTTAAAAAGAATGTTATAATAATATTGATAAGACTAGCATATAAAGATTATGCTAGTCTTATCAATATTAATTAACAATGAACAATTAATTAGAAATCCCTATGGTGATTTTCAAATTAAAAGGTGCTTTGCGCTTGATATATTGTAGGTTTTGCTAAGCAAAACCATCCATAATGTTAATTGTTCATTGTTAATTTCTAATTCCAAAAAAGGGGTGTTATAGTTGGATTTTAGTAAATTATCCACGATTTTTAGATTTGCAATAATAGCTATTGTCTACATAATTATATTTTTAGCATTAAGAATAATGTATAAGGATATCAAGGGTGGTGACAAAAAGAAACCTACGAAAAAAAGAACCTTTGGACTTGAGGTGCTGGAGGCTGGTGAAAATTCCAACTTGAGAAAGGGCGGAATTATACCGATTCAAGGAGAGCTGACCATTGGAAGAAAAAATACAAATCATCTCATATTAGAGGATCAGTTTGTTTCAGGTAATCATGTTAGAATTTTTGTGAAAAATACAGATTACATGATTGAGGATATGGGAAGCACAAATGGTACTAAGGTTAATGAACAAAGACTTGAAGAAAGAGCTATACTTAGAGTCGGAGATGAAATTGAAGTAGGAAGTGCAGTATTTAAGGTTATAGGATAGGTGATATAGTGGACAGTATAAAAGATGAAAAAAAGCTGCTTAGATTTACATATCTTCTGTGCATAATTTGTTTTTTTAATCTTGCACTTATTAGACCTCCTTTTGATAAAGGAGCCATGATAGTAGCTGTTATTATAATAGTTTTAATAGCTTATTCTTATTTTATAATAAGAAGATTTTACCCTGATGGAGATAAATATATTTTTATATTTGCCAGCATTTTATCAGTTATTGGCATATCAATACTATACAGATGGAAAGTTGACCTGGCGGTAAAACAGTTAATGTGGTTTGCTCTTGGTGTTGCAGGCTATATTGTTATTGTTGTGTTGCTGCCAGACTTAAAGAGATTTCAAAAGTATAGATATTTTTATATGGCAATGACCTTGATACTTATGTCTATAGCTCTAATCTTCGGTACGGAAAGATTTGGAGCGAAAAACTGGATCATAGTAGGAGGCATGAGTTTTCAGCCAACGGAATTTGGAAAGCTATTTCTGGTTGCTTACCTTGCTTCTGTACTAAAGGATTATAAGGATTTTAAGAGCTTAATTGAACCTGCCATTGTAGTTATGGTTTGCCTAGGCTTTATGATGCTGCAGAGGGACTTAGGAACTGCCCTTATAATTTTCGCTCTGTCAGTAACCATGCTTTACATTGCAACCTCAAAGGTTAAATATGTACTAACTTGCCTTGGCTTGTTTATGATTGGCGGATTCATAAGCTACAAGCTTTTTGGTCACGTAAGGACTAGAGTTATGATTTGGCAGGACCCCTGGCTCTATGCTAATGATCAGGGACATCAAATAGTTCAGTCACTAATTGCTATAGCTTGGGGTGGACTATTCGGAAAAGGCCTTGGCTTTGGCTACCCTCAGTACATACCAGTAAGAGAATCTGACTTCATCTTTACTGTAATCTGTGAGGAACTAGGTCTTATAACAGGTCTAGGTATGATAATAATATATTTGCTGCTTTTCTATAGAAGTATGAGAGCAGCAGTTTATGTGGAAAATAACTTCTCAAGACTTGTGGCAGTAGGCTATAGCGCTATAATTGCGTCCCAGGCACTGGTTATACTAGGGGGAGTTATAAACCTGATTCCACTCACAGGAATAACCCTTCCACTTGTAAGCTACGGAGGAACTTCCATGCTGTTTACCTTCTGCGCACTTGGAATGGTACAGAAAATATCGGAAGGTGAGTGAGTGCCACCCACGTGGCAAGTTATTCATCTTAAAAAGAGGCGGTGATATAAATGCAGAATGATATTTCCAATAATATTAAAAAAGTATTCGTAGTCTTTCTCGTATGTTTTGTGGCCATCATTTCCTATATAACCTACTTCGAATTCTACAAGTCTGACGAGGTAGTGAAAAGTCCTTATAACAAAAGACTTTGGGCTATTAGAAATGAAGTGCTGAGAGGAACTATTTACGATAGAAACATGACAGCCTTAACAAAAAGTGAAAGGGTAAATGCAGAAACTCAAAAAAGGACTTACACTGCAGGAGATTTATTTGTTCATGCACTTGGTTATGTGGATATAAAATATGGAATAACAGGCTTAGAAAGAAAATATGATACTGAGCTTATGGGAGCAGAAAATATTGATTTAATTCAGCTTATAAAAAATAAGGGGAAACAGGAGGAGAAGGTTGGACATAACTTAAAAACTACCCTGGACTTAAATATTCAAAAAACAGCCTACGACCTTCTCGGCAATAATAGAGGGGCAGTAGTAGCGCTTAATCCAAAAACTGGTGAGGTTTTGGCAATGGTATCGAAGCCTTCCTACGACCCCAATAATTTAAATGAGATTTGGGATAAGCTCCAGAAGGATTCGGCAAACCATCCTCTAATCAATAGAGCAACTGGTGGACTATACCCCCCAGGTTCAACCTTTAAGGTTATAACCGCTATCAGTGGCCTTGAAAATATTAAGGACATAACAACTAGAAAATTTGAAGACAAAGGTAAGCTTGTGTTTAACGCTAAGGAGTCTATAAGCAACTATGGTGGAGAGGTACTTGGAAATATAGGTTTTAAAGAGGCTTTTTATCACTCCAGCAACGTATTTTTTGGAAATCTTGGTTTGGAGCTAGGGAATGACAAGCTTAAGGCCACAGCTGAAAAATTTTTCTTCAACAAGAATACTCCAACTGATGGAATAACCATTGAAAACAGTAAATTTCCAACCTATAAAAGCTACGAGAAAGGAAACATAGCTCAAAGCGCCATAGGGCAAGCAGAGGTATTAGCTACACCAATGGAAATGGCTCTGGTTGCTGCAACAGTTGCAAATGATGGAGCCATGATGAAGCCATATATGGTACAGCAGGTTATAGACAGTAAAGGAAAAACTGTTAAGAATATTGAGGCACAGAGCAATGGACAGCTTATTTCTAAGGATAATGCCA
>CAZMQY010000064.1:4230-9462 GCA_964568335.1 uncultured Clostridium sp. | reverse complement strand
ATGAACGATCTACTGAGAGCGGTAGGTACTAATGGCACAGGAGGGGCAGCAGAGGTTTCGGGTATAAATGCTGCGGGAAAAACCGGCACAGCAGACCATGTAGAAAGCAAAAATCCTCACGCTTGGTTCATAGGCTTTGCTCCCTACGACAACCCTCAAGTTGCTGTGGCAGTAATAGTAGAAGAAGGTGGCGTCGGCGGTAAGAC
Organism: uncultured Clostridium sp.; assembly: GCA_964568335.1. Lineage (GTDB taxonomy): Bacteria > Bacillota > Clostridia > Clostridiales > Clostridiaceae > Clostridium_AT. Next base: position 9,256 of record CAZMQY010000064.1, on the reverse strand, counting down.
TGCAGCTAAGATTGCAGGACAAGTGATGAAAGCAGCGCTAAAGAAATAAATTAACAATTAATAATTGATAATTCCTCATTGTTAATTTGTTCATGCATATTGCCAATATACATGAACGTAAGTTCGTGTTATAATAAAGCCAAGTATTTGTTGAATTTTGACGATACTTGGCTTTTTATTATAACTTTAACTGAATTAGCAATAGGAGAAAATATGAATGGAAAAACGCATGCAGGAGTAGGTTTGGCCACATATGTAGCACTCAGCGACAAGCTTCCTGGCGGCTTTAGTTATTTAGGATTAGGAGTAGTGCTTATAGCCTCCTTGCTTCCTGACATAGATCACCCTAAGAGCATAATAAACAGGTACATTTTACCTTTTAAAAATAAAGCTGCAAAAGTTACATTATACTTATGTAGTGGTATAATAGTTTTATACTTTGATTATCTGTATACAAACCAACCAGCCTATAAAGCTTTAGGTGCAGCTTTAATTGCAGTGGGATTATCCTCTCACAGGCAGGGATTAACACACAGCTTGCTGGGGATGATAACCTTCACTTTTATAATTGGATATATAGGAGAAAAATACAATATAGAGTATATAACTACTTACTTTATCATAGGTTACAGCACGCACCTTATGGGTGACATGCTTACAAACAGAGGAGTACCGCTTTTTTATCCCTTTAAAAATAAAAAAGTAAAACTGCCTTTGACCTATAGAGTAGGAACAAAGATTGGAAATCTAATAGAATTGGTACTGGTTGCCATCGGGCTAGTATACATTATTTATAAAATACCATTAATAACGTAAAAAATTAATGATTACTATAAGCTTCATTGTCTGCGGGCCGAAGACCAAGGGCAGGTGTGGAAAATAGTATATCAACTGAATTGAGGCCTTAGAACATACGCAAAGTAATCATTCAGTAATATACTATTTTCCACACAAGGCCCTAAGGTCTTCAGCCCACAGCCCAAAAGCGCTTTTAACTTGCCACTTGCCACGTGGGTGGCACTTTTATGGAGGTAAGCAGCATGTTTGATTTTGAATATCAATTGAAGATATTGCCGGATAAGCCTGGAGTTTATTTGATGAAAAACTCTTTAGGTGAGGTTATCTATGTTGGAAAAGCAAAAATTTTAAAAAATAGAGTAAGACAGTATTTTCAAAGCTCTAAAAATCATTCTGAAAAGGTTAAGGCTATGGTAAAGAACATAGCTGAATTTGAATACATAGTTACGGATTCCGAAATGGAAGCGCTCATACTTGAGTGCAATCTTATTAAAAAGTACAGACCAAGATATAATATTTTACTTAAGGATGATAAGCATTATCCTTTTATTAAGGTTACAACAAATGAGGACTTTCCCAGAGTGTTCATGACAAGAATACATGCCAAGGATGGAGCAAAGTATTTTGGGCCATATACTGACGTAAGCGCTGTTTATGAAACACTTGACTTAATTAAAAAGGTATTTCCTCTTAGAACCTGCAAGATGTCCATAAAGGAAGGAGAGACTAAGGTCAGACCATGCCTTAATTACCATATAGGCTTATGCAGCGCTCCCTGCGCTGGCTTGGACACTAAAGAGCAGTACGGAAAGACAGTACAGAATATAATTGATTTATTATCAGGCAATGATAAACAAATCGGCAGGGAACTTAGACAGCAGATGGAGGCGGCAGCAGAAAACCTAGAGTTTGAAAAGGCTGCAGCTCTTAGAGATAAAATCATGGCTGTAGAAAAGATAGTAGAAAAGCAAAAGATAATAATAGGCAATTTTGAAGATGAGGACTTCATAAGCATATACAGTGATGAAACTGATACCTGCGCCATGATATTTTTCTTAAGAGACGGCAAGGTAGTTGGAAGAGAAAACTACATGCTTGAAAGCACAGCAGGAGCTGAAAAAGGTGAAATAATTTCAGACTTTATAAAGGAATTTTACGGCGGAACAGCATTTATTCCAAAGAACATATATGTACCTGAAGCGGAGGACAGCGAGCTTATAGAGCAGTGGCTGACCATGAAAAGAGAGTCGAAGGTTTGGATTAAAGTTCCTCAAAGGGGAGATAAAAAAGATCTTTTGGAGATGGTGGGCAAAAATGCAAAGCTAACCTTGGAGCAATTTAAAACCAAATTGAAGCAGGACAAGGAAATTCACAAAACTGCTCTTAAGGAACTTGCAGAAACTCTAGAAATGGGGGAGCTGCCAACTAGAATTGAAGCCTATGATATTTCAAATATTCAAGGTGTGGATTCTGTAGGCAGCATGATAGTTTTTGAAAGCGGAAAGGCTAAAAACAGCGATTACAGACGCTTTAAAATAAAGTCTGTGCTTGGTGCTAATGACTATGACAGCATGAGAGAAATACTTACAAGACGTTTTAAACATGGACTGGAGGAAATAGAAAAGATAAAGGAAAGAAACTTAGAGCTTAGTGCAGGAAAGTTTTGCGTATTTCCTGATTTAATTCTTATGGATGGCGGAAAAGGACAGGTTAATATAGCTTTAGAGGTGCTCCAAAGTCTTAATATAGACATACCTGTATGCGGAATGGTTAAGGATGATAAGCACAATACTAGAGGTTTGATATATAATAATAATGAGGTGTTTATGCGCCCAAGCTCAAATGCCATGCATCTTATAACGAGAATTCAAGATGAGGTACACAGATTTGCCATAACCTATCACAGAAGCCTTAGAGACAAGCGAGTTCTTCATTCAGTTCTTGAAGACATACCAAACATTGGGGAAAAGAGAAGGAAGGAACTATTAAAGAAATTTGGAAGCATTGAGAATATTAAAAATGCAACCTTTGAGGAGCTGCTTCAAACTGATTCAATAGATAAGAAAGCGGCTCAAAACATAATTGATTATTTTAGCAAAGCTAAGCAGTAAACTAAAGAGGTGATAGGATGAAATACATTTTAGACACACATACCCACTCAATCTCAAGTGGGCATGCGTATAATACATTGTTTGAAAATATAAAGTACGCTTCAGAAAATGGATTAAAAATACTTGCAGCAACAGATCATGGTCCAAAGATGCCAGGTGCAGGTCATATATTTTATTTTGCAAACATGAGAGTATTGCCCAGACAAATATATGGGGTAACTTTGCTGAAGGGCTGTGAAGCTAACATAATAGATTTCAAAGGAAATTTGGATATTCCTGATAGAATTCAGAAAAAATTGGATATAATAATAGCTAGTCTACATGATGTATGCATAGAGCCTGGAAGCAGAGAAGAAAATACTGAAGCTCTCATTGGAGCAATGAAAAATCCTTATGTGGACATTATTGGCCACTGCGGAAACCCTGCTTTTCCCATATATGAAGAGGAAATAGTTAGGGCTGCAAAGGAAAAGGATGTTCTTATAGAGATAAACAACAGCTCTCTTCCTGAAAATGGGTCAAGAACAGGCAGTTTAAAAATATGTACAAAGGTTGCAAGGCTCTGCAAAGAATATGGAGTTAAAATAACCATAGGCAGCGATGCTCATACTTGTTTTCAAATAGGAAAGTTTGATGATGCACATAAAATGCTTATGGAGGTAGGGATGCCAGAGGAGCTTATAATGAACACAGAAAGCAGTAAAATTATAAAGTATTTAAAGAATAAGGGTAAATTAGAAGACTTACAGCTTGATTAAAGTATATAATATCCATTATACTTAAAATGTGTATTTTTTAATAATGTCAAGGAGATGTATGATGAATCAATACAAGGATTTTAGCACTAAGCTTTATAATATTTTAGAAGCAAACAATATATTATTAGATGAACCAATGAAAAATCACACTTCCTTTAAGGTAGGAGGGCCAGTAGATGTTATGGTTACTCCGCAAAGCAATGAAGAGGTAATAAAGGTTATAAAGCTGTGTAATGATAATAAGATACCTTACTACATAGTGGGAAAGGGTTCAAACCTGATTGTTAGAGATGGAGGCTTCAGAGGAATTGTTATTAAGCTTACCAGGCTTGATGGAATAACAATTGAAGCTGATAGAATAACAGTTCAAGCTGGAGTAGACTTGTGCAAGGTATCTAAAGTTGCGCTGGAAAATAAGCTTGCAGGCTTTGAGTTTGCATGCGGAATACCTGGAACTGTAGGCGGCGCTGTAACCATGAATGCAGGTGCTTATAATGGGGAAATAAGCCAGGTTATTGAAAGTGCATTGGTCATTGATAAAGAAGGAAATTTAATCACCTTAAATAAAGAGCAGCTGGAGCTTGGATACAGAATGAGTGCTGTTCAAAAATATGGCTATACTGTGCTTGAGGTTACCTTCAAGCTTATTCAAGGTGATTTTGAAAAGATAAAAGCAAGAATGGATGATTTAACTAAAAAAAGAGAAGATAAGCAGCCTCTTGAATACCCATCTGCAGGTAGCACCTTCAAAAGGCCAGAGGGACACTTTACAGGACAACTTATAGAGGAATGCTCCTTAAAAGGTTTTTCCATAGGCGGCGCACAGGTGTCAGAAAAACATGCAGGCTTCATTATAAATAAAGAAGATGCCACAGCACAGGATATTTTAAGCTTAATAGCATATGTACAAAAAACTATAAAAAGCAGATATGATGTTGACCTTCATCCTGAGGTTAGAATTATTGGGGAAGATTAAGTCAATTAACAATGAATAATTAACAATGAACAATGAATGTTGAAAATCCCTTATGGGATTTTGGTTTTGCAAAGCAAAATCCATCCTTCATTGTTAATTGTTAATTGTTAATTGTTCATTATATTTTTTTGAATGGGGGAATTTTTATGGCATATTGTATCAGGGAGGAAATTTTAGGTCTGGAGAGGTATGTAGCTGGCAAACCTATTAGCGAGGTTAAAAGGGAACTTGGACTCACAGAGGTAATCAAGCTGGCATCTAATGAGAATCCATTGGGCTGCTCTCCAAAGGTAAGGCAGGCTCTTAGCGAAACTATTGAGGAAGCATGCTTATACCCTGATGCATCAAACTACGAGTTAAAACAGACCATAGCAAAAAACTTA
>CAZMQY010000064.1:0-4163 GCA_964568335.1 uncultured Clostridium sp. | reverse complement strand
GTATTTTGCGGCACAGGCTCAGATTTACTTATTAGAGTTATCTGCAGCACCTTTATAAGTCCAGGAGATGAAAGCATTATGGCAGAGGTTACTTTTCCGCGCTACGATGCAGGGGTAAAGCTGATGGGGGGAAAATCAGTTAGTGTACCTATGAAAAATCATGGGCTGGATATAGACAAAATGGTAGATAGCATAACAGACAAAACTAAAATAATATGGCTTTGCAATCCTAACAATCCCACAGGCACGATCTTTAAGAAAGCTGATTTAGAGCGTATTATTGATAGAATCCCTGAAAACGTTATCGTTATTATGGATGAAGCTTATATAGAATACGTTACTGATGAGGAATATCCAGACTCGCTGTCACTTCTTAATAAGTATCGTAATATGATAATTTTGAGAACTTTCTCAAAGGCCTATGGACTTGCTAGTCTAAGGTGCGGCTATGGTATAGCCAACGAAGAAATTGTTGAGTATTTCAACACAGTAATAGGACCCTTTGATGTAAATCTCTTTGCACAAAAGGCAGCAGTTGCAGCCATGGAGGATCAGGAATATTTAAAGCTTGTTCATGAATTAAATAAAAAGGGAAAAGAATACTTATATTATGAATTTGAAAAGCTGGAGCTAGACTATATAGAAACAAACGCCAATTTCATCATGGTAAGCACAAGACTAGACGATAAGCTTGTGTTCAACGAACTTTTAAAAAGAGGAATCATAATAAGACCGGGATATCTTCTAGGAATGACAGGATGGATGAGAGTTACTATTGGAACCCAGGAGCAAAATGAGATATTCATTAAGGCTTTAACTGAAATATTGACACAGGCTCAAACTGTGGCATAAACCATTGATAGACATGGACACAATTCCATGTCTATTTTAAGTGTTTTATTTGTTTATTGCTAATATTTTTTGTGTTATAATTGTAAAATAATACTGTACTATAATAGTCAAGCCTAATTGAAACACGGAGGGTAATATGAGATTTGTAATTATAACAGGACTTTCTGGAGCAGGAAAAAGTCAAGCAGTACGCTGCCTGGAGGATTTGGGATATTTTTGCGTGGATAATTTACCCGCAACCTTAATTCCTAAGTTTGCAGATGCTTGTTCACAAACAGATGGAAAAATAGATAAAATAGCTTTAGTTATTGATATAAGAGGCGGGAAGTTCTTTGACGACTTGTTTGAGAGCTTAAACTATTTTAAGGAGCAGGGCTTCAAGTATGAGATATTATTCCTTGATGCAAATGATGAAACTCTTATCAAGCGTTTCAAGGAGTCAAGAAGAAAGCATCCACTGGCTCCAGATGGAAGAATACTAAATGGAATAACAATGGAAAGAAATAGGCTCAAGGAGCTCAAAGACAGAGCCAATAATATTATAGATACCACAAGACTTTCAACAAGAGAGCTTAGGGATAAGCTAATCTCAATCTACTCGGATGAAGGACAAATTGAAAATGAGCTTATGATAACTGTGCTTTCCTTCGGCTTTAAGTATGGAATTCCAGTGGATTCAGATTTGGTGTTTGATGTAAGATTTTTACCTAACCCTTTCTATATTCCAGAGCTTAAACCATTTTCAGGAAATGATAAGCCTGTAAAGGATTATGTGTTTAACTTTGATGAAACAAATATCTTTGTAAACAAGCTTGAGGATATGGTGGAGTTTCTGCTACCTCACTACTTAAAGGAAGGAAAGAGGCAGCTTATAATATCCATTGGCTGCACAGGTGGAAGACATCGTTCTGTAGCCATTGCAAATGAAACATACCAAAGACTGCAAAAACATGGTCATAAGGTTAATATAGATCACAGGGATATCAATGAGGATATACATAGGGGTGGGGTTAAACTATGAAGTCAATGGACTGGTTAAAGCCAGGCATTAAGGTAAAGAGATGGATACTTCTCGGCTCCCTTGGTATTTTGATGATAGCCTTTGGACTTGTGGAATGGATTCAGCATAGATTTTACAGATTCCATTATATAGCCTTCTATATATTCATGCTGATAGCGGGTTCTTTTGTGTTGTATTTAGCTGTGAGTCAAGGAATGCGTTCCTTTATATTTTTGATAAACAGAGGCTATATAAATGTTTCTCTTGACTCAAGAAAGCTTGAGAATCTAATCTATGAAAAAAGGCTTTTGGTTAAGGGTGCTAAGATTGTTGTTATAGGTGGAGGAACAGGACTTTCAACAATGCTGAGAGGACTAAAGCACTATACCTCCAATATAACAGCTGTAGTAACTGTAGCTGATGATGGCGGAGGCTCGGGAGATTTAAGAGAAGACCTTGGAATACTTCCTCCGGGAGATATAAGAAACTGCATACTTGCTCTTGCAGACACAGAGCCTTTAATGGAGGAGCTGCTGCAGTATAGATTTAAGGGAGGAAGGCTTGAAAATCAAAGCTTTGGCAACTTATTTCTGGCTGCAATGGATGGTATTTCCAGCAACTTTGAAGAGGCTGTTCAAAAGATGAGCTTAGTACTTGCAGTCACTGGAAAGGTACTGCCTGTAACACTTGACAATGTAATATTAAAAGCAAAGCTTAAAAATGGCGCTGTCATAGCAGGAGAATCAAGAATTCCAAATGGTGTTTATGAAAACAACAGCCCAATAGATACGGTATTTCTGGAGCCTGCTAATATAAAAGCTCTTAGCGAGGCAGTGCAGGCAATTAAGGATGCAGATGCTATTATACTTGGACCGGGAAGTCTTTATACAAGCGTTATACCAAACCTTTTGGTAGAGGATATAGCTAAGGCTGTTCAAAGAACCAAGGCAGTTAAAATATATGTATCAAATGTAATGACTCAGCCTGGGGAGACAGATGATTTTGGAGTAGAAGATCATATTAAAGCTATATTAAAGCATGGCGGTGCTGATATAATAGACTTTGTAATAGTAAATGTAGGAAAGATAAGCAAGGAATTAGAGGAAAAATATTTAGAAGAGCACTCAAAGCTTGTTTCAATTGATGAAAAAGCTATTGAGCGAATGAATATTAAGGTTATTGAAGGAGATATCATTAAAACAAAAAATGGTCTTGTGAGACACGATCCGGAAAAACTGGCAGCTATACTTATTGAGACTATTATGGATAAAAAGCTTCTATATGATAGAAAGAAGATTATAGAATACTTCTATCTGTCAGAAAGACTTAAGGAAAGCAGAGGAAAATAAAATTATGTCATTTTCAGCAAAAGTAAAAGGCGAGGTTTGCAGAATAGGGGAGCTTACTAGAGAGGAAGCAAAAGCAGAGCTGTCGGCTGTTATGAAAGTCAGCGGCACACTTTCTCTAGGCGGAAATAAACAGCTTAGCTTCAGAGTTACAACTGAAAATCCGTCTATAGCAAGACGAATATTTAAGCTTCTCAAGCAGTATTTTAACATCCACACAAAGCTGCTTGTAAAGAAAAGCAATTCCTTTAAGAAAAATAATATATACATGGTAGTCATATCTGAAGAAATGGGCGTGAGAAGCCTGCTTAAAGAAATGGGTGTTTTAAACAGCAGTGAGGGTATTATATCTCTAGACTATGGAATTCCCCATGAGCTTTTAGAGAATGAGGACTGCAAAAAGGCATATGTCAGGGGCTCCTTCCTGGGAGGAGGCAGCATAAGCAATCCTGAAAAAACTTATCATCTTGAATTTGTAACTCACAATGAAGGCTATGCAGAGGAACTGAGCAGGCTTGTAAACAGCTATGGAATTTCCTCAAAGGTAATACAGAGGAAAGGCAGCTTTATTGTTTATGTAAAAGAGGGAGAACAGATAGTAGATCTTCTTAATATAATCGGGGCTCATTCTTCCCTTTTAGAGCTTGAGAACGTACGAATAATGAAGGAAATGAGAAATAATGTAAATAGGCTCGTAAACTGTGAGACTGCAAACCTTAGCAAAACTGTAAATGCTGCCATAAGACAGGTTGAAAGCATAAAGCTTATACAAAAGGAAATAGGACTTCAAAGACTTCCTAAAAATTTAAGGGATATTGCAGAGCTAAGACTTATTTATCCAGACGAATCCTTAAAGGAATTAGGAGATCTGTTAAGCCCTCCTGTTGGTAAATCTGGAGTAAACCACAGACTAAGGAGAATAGAAAAGATAGCTGATGAACTAAGGAAAGAGGGGCGTTAGAATA
>CAZMQY010000063.1:0-14305 GCA_964568335.1 uncultured Clostridium sp. | reverse complement strand
TCCATGCTTCTTCCGCTAAAAGCTATTTTTCTTCCATATTCAAGCGACGCATCAACGATTTGCTGCATTCTATGTATATTAGAAGCAAAGGTAGCTACAATTACCCTGCCTCTAGCCTTAGCAAAGGCTTTATTGAAGGTCCTTCCAATTACCCTTTCTGAAACAGTAAAACCTGGACGTTCCACATTTGTACTGTCAGCTAATAAAAGCAAAACACCTTCACTTCCAAGTCTTGCAAAGCGTTCTATGTCCATCATCTTTCCATCTATAGGAGTATAGTCCACCTTAAAGTCCCCTGTATGCACTATTCTACCCACAGGAGTATGTATGCATAAAGAGCAGGAGCCCGCTATGCTATGGCTATTTCTTATAAACTCTACCTTGATATTTTGCAGCGCTATTGTATCACCAGGCTCTACAACATTCAGCTCACAATCTGACAATAAATTGTGTTCCTTCAGCTTAAGCCCTACCAAACCTAAGGTAAGCCTTGTACCGTACACAGGAACATTCAGCTGCTTCAATACATAAGGTAATGCACCTATGTGATCCTCATGTCCATGAGTTAAAAATATACCTTTAACCTTATCCTTATTGTTTAATAAAAATGTTATATCAGGTATAACTAAGTCTACCCCATACATATCTTCTTCTGGAAAAGAAAGTCCGCAATCTATTACAATGATTTCATCCTTATACTCTATAGCAGTTATATTCTTTCCAATTTCCCCAAGTCCTCCTAAGGGAAAAATTTTAATCTTATTTTGACCTCTCAAAATAATTCCTCCTTTTATTAATATATATTTTATTATTTTTTATTTCATCTATAAAAAAACTATAAATACTTTCTATAATATACTTTTCCCACATACATCTAAAATAAATCTAATTATATCAGTTAATCAATAAAAAAACCATAACCCGGGCATAATTCGCCCAAATTATGGTTACCTTTTTACTTTTCTGAATTAGCTGCAAGAGAATGCTTTTCCGGTTCATGCATTCCTATTTTATGACCATTTTCTATTCCAATGTTGCCGCCATTTAAATAATGGATTTTTCTTAGCTCTGGATTTGATTTATGTCTTGTCTTTCTTAAGCCTTTATTATTATCCATAAGTTTCCCATCCTTTCTTAATTAGCTTCAATATATTACATTATTAATTTACCCAAAGCAATACTCATATATATTAGGAAACTAGAGTATGAATTAATATATTCTTCATTCTTATAATATTAACGCATGTGAGAAACAATAACCTAAAGGACGGTGAAAACCTTGAAGCTAAATCCATTTTTAACCTTAAAACGAATGATAATTATTGCTGCTGCAAGCTTTATTTCTTCCTTGGGATTAAACATGTTCATAATTCCGCATAAGATGCTGAGCGGCGGAGTATCTGGAGTTTCCCTTATAATTCAATATATTACAGGAATTGAAGCTGGAATTTTTATCATATTATTTAATGTTCCATTATTTATTTTAAGCATTAAAGAGCTTGATAAGGAATTCACCTTGCTTACAATAGTGGGTACTTTATGCCAGTCAATCTTTTTAATACTTACAAAAAATGCTTCGCAGCTTTTTTACTCTCAGGATCTGTTATTAAGCTGTATCTATGGAGGAGTTCTTAATGGCATTGCTCTCGGTATTGTTTTCAGCAATTACGGCTCTCTTGGGGGAACTGATATTATTTCAATGATTTTAAGAAGAAGGTTCAGCTTTGAAATAGGTAAAATATCCTTTGGAATAAATTTAGTAATAGTATCTGTGGGTGCAGTATTTTTTGGCATTGAAAGAGCCCTGTATACCTTAGTTTCAATGTATATAATATCTGCTGTTTTAGACAAGGTTATTAACGGCTTTGACAGGAAGAAAATTCTTCTTATCGTTACAGAAAAGGAAAAAGAAATTGTTGATAAAATACATCAGGATTTAAGAAGAAGCTCAACTCTTCTTTATGGAATGGGTACTTATACTAAGCAGCAAAAGAAGCTTGTTTACTGTGTGGTATCACTTTCTCAAATTCCTAAAGCAAAAGCGATTGTAGCAGCTTCAGATCCATATGCCTTTATGTCCATAATAGATACCTCCGAAATACTGGGCAAAGGCTTTAAAAAAGCAATATAGATTTTATATAAAGAGTTTTAAGTTAACCTTACAATTAGGCTAAGTTTAATACTAGTGTTGAGGGATATCAAAACTAGTATTAAACAGACTCCTCAATAAAACACAATATACATATTTATAAGGCTTAAAGGAAACCTTATTATTGGATAAATTTACTACATATACGAAGGAGAGAACCTTAAGATGAGCGAAACTATTTTAGAAAAGACTGAGGGGCGTGTCAGCTATCATGATTCCGTAGAGGAGATGCTTAAAAGAATCAGAGAAGACGGTATGTCAAATGTTTTTGACAGATATGCTCTGCAGGAAAAAATACGCTGTAAATTCTGCCTTGAGGGCTTAAGCTGTCAGCTTTGCTCCCAAGGCCCCTGTAGAATTAGTGAAAAAGGCGGTCAAACTAAAGGGGTATGCGGAATTGGGCCTGACGCTATGGCAATGAGAAACTTTCTGCTTAAAAATATTATGGGAGCAGGCACGTACAGCCATCATGCCTACGAAGCCTTTAGAACCCTTCAGGCTACTGCTGAAGGAAAGACTCCTTTTAAAATTAAGGATGAAGCTAAGCTTAAGTGGATGTGCGAAAAGGTTGGCATTGACACAAGCCAGGATATAAATGATATGGCTATAGAGCTTGCCATACTTCTTGAAGACCAGCAAAGAATTGGTATTGAAGAACAAAATTTAATGGTTGAAGCCTTTGCTCCTAAAAAGAGAAAAGAACTTTGGAGAAAGCTTGGTATTTATCCTTGTGGAACCGTTCATGAGGAGCAAAACTGTGTAGCAAGTTGTCTAACTAATGTTGACGGCAGCCATGTTTCTTTGGCAATGAAGGCATTAAGACTTGGAATAGCTACAATATACAACAGTCAAATAGGTCTTGAAATGGTGCAGGATATACTCTTTGGAACTCCAATGCCTCATGAAGTGACCATGGATCTTGGAATTATGGATCCGGACTATGTAAATATTGTATTCAATGGCCACCAGCCTTGGGCAGGAGCTGCTACCATAGAAAAAGCAAGAACTAAGGAAGTTCAAGAAAGAGCTAAAGCTGTTGGAGCGAAAGGGCTAAGGATAATAGGCTCAATAGAAACCGGTCAAGAGCTTATACAAAGGTTCGAAATGGATGACGTATTTGTTGGACATATGGGCAACTGGCTCACCATAGAGCCATTGCTTGCAACTGGCACTGTTGACGTTATGGCAATGGAAGAAAACTGTTCACCTCCAGCAATTGATATGTATGCCGAAAAATATCAGGCTACCTTGGTAGCAGTTAGTACAATAATTGATCTTCCAGGGCTTCAGCACAAAATTCCTTATGACCCATCAGAAGTCGATAATATGGCAGACAGATTAATCGAGCTGGCTTTAGAAAACTATAAAAAGAGACACGGCAAGATTCAGGCCAAAGTTCCAAAAATAACTCAGAAGGCTATAGCAGGCTTCTCCACTGAAGCAGTTTTACAGGCTCTTGGGAATAAGCTGGACCCATTAGTAGATGTTATAGCTGCAGGGAAGATTAAAGGAGTTGTAGCACTAGCAAATTGCTCAACTCTAAGAAATGGCCCTCAGGATTGGAATACTGTGAATCTGACAAAACAGCTTATAAAGAAGGATATATTGGTAGTAGCTGGTGGTTGCGGAAATCATGCTCTTGAGGTTGCAGGTCTTTGCACAGTTGAGGCTGCCAATGAGCTTGCTGGCGAAGGCTTAAGGGAGATTTGCAATATGCTTAATATTCCTCCAGTATTAAGCTTTGGAACCTGTACAGATACAGGAAGAATATCCATGCTTGTTACTGCTCTCGCTGATCACTTGGATGCCGATGTATCACAACTTCCAATAGCTGTCACTGCACCAGAATGGATGGAACAGAAAGCAACTATAGACGGTATATTTGCAATAGCTTATGGCGCATATACTCATCTGTCACCTACTCCATTTATGACAGGGGCTCCTCAATTAGTTCAGCTTTTAACTGAAAAAGTAGAAGAAGTAACTGGCGGCAAGGTTGCCTTAGGGGATGATCCTGTTCAGGTAGCTAACGATATTGAAGCTCATATTATTAAGAAGAGAAAAGGTTTAGGCTTAAGTTAAGAATCATAAAGTCATAGAGACGATTTTGTCTCTATGATTTTTTTATTTTCCGAAAATTTATATTGCTTGTCCCCATATTTCTAGCATATGATAGAATTAACAAAACTATGGAGATGGGGATATTATGATAAAAAAAACGCTTAAAATTTTGACGCTTTGTATTATTTTATCATCACTTTTACTCGCTGGCCTGAAGATAAACAGTACTATCCAAACCGAAGTCCAGGAAAACAACACAGTACTAGCCTCTTTTAGTAAGCTTAGTCAACCTGTAAAAAGTAAGCAATTAAATAACAAGGTAACTCAAAATGAATATAACGTTATAAAGGATGTGAATATATTTATAGAAGGAAAAAAAATTAATTCAAAAAGTAATCTTCTTTGCAAATACAATAGGTATTATTTTGCTGTACAGGACTTTGAAAAAACATTAGGCTATTCAGTTAAGCTTAATAATAACAAGGTTTATGTTTATAACGAAGGCAGAAATAACTCTGATATCTCTTATTACTCAGACAGATTTCTAACACATGATTCCTTGATTTATGACAGTAAAACTTATTTATCTATGATAGATATAACAGAAGCCTTTAACCTAACAGTTTCTTGGGACTATGACAAGAAAAACTTAAGCTTTTTTAAGATTCAGAAGAAGCTTCCTAGTAGAGATAGAAAGCATTATAAAAAACCCGCCTTTATAAGGCTAGAGGATATAACCGCCGGAGTTGGCTATACCAATAGTGATAACTTACAAAAGACAAGAATTGTTTCAGATTACCTTTACTCAAGGAGTATTCCCTTCCATATTGCATGGATACCAAGATACAAAAAACCTGAGAGTGGTATAGATAACGACTTGCTAAAGACTTACTCTCTTTCCAACGTGGATTTTGTTTTTACTCTAGATTATATGATAAATAGAGGTGGAATTGTTGGTATTCACGGCTATACCCATCAGTATGGGGATGAACAAAGTGTTGTAGGTTCTGAGTTTGGAGAGGGGTTGTGCTCTAATCTTGAGGAAACTAAGAGTCGTATAGAAACTGCAATTTCAACAGCAAAGGAACTAGATATTCCCTATGAATTCTTTGTAAGTCCTCATTACAGAGCTTCAAAGGAGCAGCAACAGAAAGTTTTTGAAAATTACTTTAATTATATTTTTGAATCATCAAAAGCTCTTTATAACACCAGACCAGCCTTAAGTCCCACAAACAATAAGACTATTTATCTTCCTGCTCCTTTAAGCTATGTCTCCGAGGACACAGCTGATGGCATGATAAACAGAATCAAGAATAAACCGCGAAATTATGTTGCTGCTTTATTTTATCATCCCTCAAAGGAGTTTGACTCTATAACCTTAACTAAACGTGATGGATATCCAGATTACAATTATTCCGAGGACTCAATACTTCATAAAATCATTAATTGTCTTGATGAAGAAGGCTATACTTTAGTTAAAATTACTGATATAGAATTAGATAGAAAAAAACCATAGTGCTTATATGCCTATGGTTTTTCATATAGTTATTTGTATAGAGGTTTGCACTTTTTTCGCACATAGCTCATCATGCTGATAACACCTGCTGCAGTTAGCGCTCCAACACCAATCATAATTTTTTTTATCATATAACCACACTCCCCTAAAGTTAATACCTAAATTTTTGCCACTATGCTGGTTAATTAATCCTATTTGTGAAATATTTACACTCTTAAGGCAAAAGTAGGAGTAGCTTTTAGTTCTTATTTTCTATTATCTTTTCTTTTTTGAGCCTAATAAAAATGCTGCAAGCCCAGCTGCTGCAATAATTCCAACTCCAGCTACAACCTTAGCTGCATCCATGAGTTTCTTTTTCTTTTCTGTAGTATCCTCTTCCTCCTCTGACCTTACAAACATTGTCTTAATCCTTAAAGGTTGCTCCTCAAATTGTTCAACTTCGTCACTTATAGGCATTTGTTCATATTCCATATTCTCATCTTTAACCATCTCTTTTTCCTCACTTTTCTCCATCTCAAAGTCATTATTTTTATCATCTTTTGGAATAACAGTATCTTTTAGCTTCTTAGTAATATCTCTAAGGTTCATAAAATCACTCGCTTCCCTAATTTAAACATATAGTTTGCTTATACCCTTATTTTATGCAATACTCTTACATTTGTACAATAATATTTTAAAATTCAATAAAAAACCATAAAGGCTATCTCAAGATGGCGCTAATCAGCGCTACTTTGAGATAGCCTCTTTTTTGATTATTTTCTGTAATTCTTAAAATAGTTGCTTCTAATTATCTTATCTGCAAGCTCTATACCCTTAACGGCATGCTGCTCATCTTTCTCACTGTTCTTATCACCAATATATTCTCCGCTTGCAAGAACAGTAAAGTTCTTATTAGTATTTAAAAGATTTCTTCCCATTGCTGTACCTTCATATTTTGAGCTATCAATCCCCATCAAATAAGCTAAGGTTGGAAGCAAATCTACTTGTCCACCTATGGTTTTTATCTCCTCACCTGCTGTATTCTTTTCATAGACAATAAGTGGAATTCTCCAATTATTACCCTTCCACCAATCCTCTTGAGGAGTCATTTTTTCAACTTCGTCTTCATAATATTTATGAATTCCTGTATGGTCACCATAGATTACTAATACTGAGTTATCAAGAATACCCTCTTTGTCCAGGTTATCAATTAATATTCCCAGATGCTTATCTACATAGTTAATGCTTTGGAAGTATCCGCCCATCTTGGTCTCATTGAGCTTATCCTCAAGCTTGAGCTCCTGATACTGCTTAGGCATATCAAAAGGCCCATGGCTTGTTAAGGTAACTAAAAAGTTGTAGAAAGGCTGTTTCTGTTCTTTTATTATAGGCTCTACCTGCTTTAGATAAGATCCATCACTTAAACCAAGTCCAATGGTTTCATCCATATTAAAGTGCGCAGAGTCAATTGTTCTTTGAAAACCTATAGAGTTTAAGGCCGGCATCCAATTCCAATAGGAACCCTTATCTGGATGTATTCCCACAGTACTATAACCCTCTTCTTCTAGAAGCTTAGGCAGTGAATTATAAGTATTGTTAGGATATCTGAAAAAAGTACTGCCCCTTCTTATAGGATATACTGAAGTATTTGTTAACAAGTCAGCATCAGAGCTTGTACCATTATAAACCTGCTCATGATAATTAGAGAAATATAAACTATTTTTCAAAAGCTTGTTTATATTAGGAGTAATTTCTTGTCCATCTATCTTTTGGTTTATAACAAAGTTTTCTAAAGACTCTATCTGCAGTACAATTAAGTTCTTACCCTTAAACATGCCGTTATATTTATTATCCGGCAGATTTTCTTTTTTCTCAGCAAACCAGGTTTCTATTTCTTGCTTGTCTTCATCTTTTAAGTGAAATGGCTTATTATCCAGCCAATAATTATAGCCGTCATAAATATGATAGCCAATAGGTGAAAGATTAGCCATGGTCTGATTTGGAGTCCAGCAAATTCTAAACAATATTGTTTTCTGTCCCTTATCTAATATATCAATCTTGTAGTGAGACAGACCAATAATAGCTGTAGAAATAATTGCAAGCATTAAAAATATAGAAGGCATTCTTCTATGATCTCTATATATATTCTTCAGCTTTACTAAAATGGGTATAACTATAAATATGTCTATAATAAATATCAGGTCAACAGGTCTCATCATGGACATGATATCGCTAGACAAATTATCCAAGTTTGTAGTTTGATCTAATGCGTGCAAGGTTAAAAAACTGCTAAAGCCCCTATAGTACCATAGATCAGCAATTATTAGTATGGTGATAAGTATGTTGATTCCTATCAAATACCACAAATGAGATCTCTTTTTAAATAAAAAAGAAAAGGATAAAAATAAGATAATAAAGCTCAAATAAACTAATATATGAGCATCTCCGTAGAAAGCCCATCCAAAATTAAATTTTGTAGCCTTATTGCTGTTTATTAGCCATACAAACATTATAGACTTGATAAACAGGCTTACTAATGTAAAATATAACGCCTTATCTACAAGCATGCTCAATAGGTTTTGCTTGAGTTTGTTTCTAGAGTTATACCTGGTAGAATAGTTTGATTTATCTAATTTATATAACAAAATTCCAGCTCCTTTATTAAAACTATATACTCTTAAGATTATACAGTATTGCTATAAATGGAACAATAATAATAACTACTATTTTTGGAAACAAAAGTTATTAAGTGTACTTTGTTATTATAAAAAGTACCAATTTGGATAAACTAATAAATACTGCATTTTTGCAGTTAAAAACTTCTAGATATTAACGGGAAGGAAATATTTAAATGAAGCTAAAGAAAGATTTTAAGAGTTATCTATTAATTTTATTTTTCATTATGTCATTAGGCATAACTGTATATGTTCTTTTTAGATATCCCATGCCTGGAGTTGCTGACCAAGGGGACTTTGACAGGGTTATGTTTATATGTGGCTTGAAACTAACTGACGGAGACATAAATGACCCTAGTTTTGATAGATTTCTAAATTATATAGTTACAGACTACAAGATTTCTAATTATAGTGTACTAAGATTATTTATTATCTTGCGTTCAACCAGCATGGGATATTTAATTACCCTCATAGGTTTTATATGCAAAATACTTGGACAGGATATATTTAAAACAAATTATTTAGCAGCAGCCTATTCAGCAATATATATTTTTTCTATATTCATGATTATCAAATTTTTAAACCTTAAAAATAACTTTACAACCCTTATAATGGCTCTTCTAAGCTTATTCATATTTTTTGACGGAAATTACTTGGTGTGGTTTAACAGTCTATATGGCGAACCAATGATACTGACAACACTTCTATTATATATATCCTCTTGGCTGTACTACTATCATTATAAAAACATTTTAAAGCCTGAAGATATCCCCTATAGAAGCATATTATTTATTTTCATAGCAGCATTTTTATTTCTAGGTTCTAAAATGCAGGTAATTTCAGCTTTGCCAGTAATATTAGTTATTCAAGGAAAGCTTATATGGGAAAACAAAAAAAATCTTAATATGCTCAAGCTAATACCACTGTATATACTATTTTTGGTTTTAGTATTTTATCCTCTCGAAATGAATTTAATGAACAAATCTATTAGCAAAGACACTCAATATAATTCTGTATTTTTTGGAGTATTGAAGGATTCTAAAACTCCTGAGCAGGACTTAATATATATGGGATTAAATCCAGATATGGCTGTAGAGGCTGGAAAACATTCCTACTTAGATACTAAGGAATATGTGAAGTATGTCCCCCGAACTGAAATTACTGAGAAAGAGTTTTACAGTAGAATGAGCAATGGCAAATTAATAAAATTCTATATTACTCATCCTTTTAGGCTTATACATGGTATGGAATATACCGCTAGCCAAGCATTTTTTACAGGTACATACTTGGGTAAATATGATAGAAGCTATAGTGAAGAGCCCATAATAGAATTTAACAGATTCACCTATTGGTCCTCATTAAGACAAAAGCTGCTTCCTAAGAGACTGCTTTTTATAGTTTCATTTTCTATTGCAATTTTAGCAGTCTCAATATTTACTCTTATTAAGAACAAAGGGATTCAAGCTATTAAGGATAGAATTTATCTGCTTTGGGCTGTGATTTTTATAGGATTAATCCAATTTCCAATGCCACTTATAGGAAACGGCCAAGCTGATACTGCAAAACAACTATATCTATTTAATTTTGTTTTTGATATAATGTTGCTCGTTTCAGTTTGCTGGTGTTCTGACAGGCTTATAAAAGCCTTAAGCAGTACAGATAATTAATAAAAAACTGCCCTGCTATAGAAATATTTTCTACAGCAGAGCAGTTTTTTATATTATCTTATTTAATTTTTATAGGTTTTGCTCGTAAGCTTCAACCATTTTCTTAACCATTTGTCCGCCTACTGATCCAGCTTCTCTTGAAGTTAAATCTCCATTGTAGCCTTGTTTAAGATTAACTCCTACTTCTCCTGCAGCTTCCATCTTGAATCTGTTTAAACCTTCTTTAGCTTGAGGTACTAGTGCTCTGTTACTTCTGTTTGCCATAATTATTTCCTCCTTTATTTTTTATGTAGTAATTGTTGTTTGTAATATTATTATTAACCTAATAATAGTTATTACTCTATAAAACTACTGGGAATACTTCCATATTTTATGGCAACATTTTTCAAAATTAACCTAATGGACTGGCACAAATGATTCTATTGTATATATTACACCTTCCTATACCATCAGAAAACTCCCCATGATAGTTCAGTCTTTCTGCTTCTAATTCTTCAAGTTCAATAACTTTACCTCAAATGAAATCTTCTACTCTATCAAATAAACCTAGCAGTACGTCTTGCCACAATAAAAACTTTGAAGGATTTCAGGTCTCTAAATTCATATTAGACTCAGTAGTTCCTCGGCATATTCATGCTCTGCATATAGCTGTAATCCAAGCAGTGCAGTGAAAAAGTTAGTTTCCGATCCATTGTCACCCAACATGGTTGCAAAAACTTCTTCCACTCCCTCATGTTTGCAGGCACTTAAAGCTGAATTCGTTGCCTCAACTGTTTTATTGTAATTTATCATTATGACAGCCCAAGTCCATACATCGCCAGCAAAAATCATTTCATTTAGCTCTTTAATATCACCTGTCAATTACAGCTTCATTATTTCATTTTCCCACCTTATCAAACTTATCTAAATCAATAGTTTCCCCTGTAAGCCTTGACTCTTCAGCTGCAAAGGCCATAATATGACTTAATAGTGAAACTTCAGCTGAAGTTAGCCCTTCAACAATCTTATCCTTTATTTGTCTTGAATAATATTTCATAAGACCTGCATCACCGCCGCCATGTCCATCAACTGTATTTTTTAACTTTATGCGCTGTTCTTCGCCTCTGCCAAACAGTTTAATTATAATCTCGTTTTTTTCTAAATCTCCTGTAATCTCTCCCAAGGTTCCCATGATAGTAATTTTTCTAGTAATTTCATTGGTAAAGCCGCTCATTGTGAAGCCAGCAGTAACATCGTCTTCAAATTGAATATTAACTACCTGATGGTCAACGACATTATTACTACTTCTAAATACACACTTTCCATAAGGTCCTTCCTTCAATGCCTTAATTCTGCCTTCCTTGGATAAATCCGTTGTAATTACATTTACAGGCCACTCATTATTACAAGTTAAATATGTTTTTAATGCTGAATATGGACATTCATCCTCTACTGCGCAGTCTAGGCACCTATCAGCAGAGCCTTCTGGAGCATGCTTTTTATTAAAATATTTTAATGAACCGAAGGAAGATATCTTTAACGGCTTTTTCCCAACAAGCCAAACTAAGATATCCATATCATGACAGCTCTTCGCAAGTATCATTGGAGATGAAGTTTCAGCGTTGCACCAATTACCTCTAACAAAGCTGTGTGCATAATGATAGTAACCCACGTTTTCATTCAAATTAACATTAACTACTTCTCCTATAATTTCTGAATCAATAATTTGCTTGAGCTTTTTAAAAAAAGGAGAATATCTTAAAACATGAGCTACTGTAATTGAAGTATCTAAGTATTTCGCTGCCTCAACTATTTTAATGCACTGTTCAAGATTGTTTGACATAGGTTTTTCTAAAAGAAGCTTGTAACCTTTTTCTATTGCTTTAATTGCTGGCTCATAGTGCATTCTATCTTGAGTGCAGATAAAAACTGCATCACAAAATTTCGGTCTCTCTAAAAGCTGTTCCCAGGAATTAAACAGCATTTCTTCTGGAACATTATGAAGAAATGCAAACTCATTTCTTTTATTATCATTTGGTTCTGCAACAGCAACGAACTTAATTTCATTTGGATGCTCTAAAGCATAACTCCCATATACATTCTTTCCTCGTCCTCCTGCGCCAATCAATGCTGCTTTAATCATATAATCCCCTCCCCATTCTTTTTAATCACAATTATTATTCAATAGAATATTATCCTATCTTCATCAGATGTTTGCCATATTTTTTGAAGTTGTCTTTATTTATAAGGCTTTCTATGCCGACACATTCTGGAACAGCTATTCTTCCATCCTTACTCATTTCAAGCTCAATTAAATCATTTCCTTGACCATACCATCTTTCACTTGCTTCCACATCTGCTGGAAACTTAAAACCTGGAAAACTGGCTAAGTTTAATATTGGAATAGCACCAATACCTGATTCTGGCATTGTCCCCCCCCAAAGCTTAATATCATTTTCCACCGCAAGCTTGTATATTTTAAGCCCTTCTAAAAGTCCTCCAATTCTTTGAATCTTTATATTCCAGATTTTAGCTGCTTCGGTTTCCAACACTTGTTTTGCTACCTTATAGGACTTTAATGACTCATCTAGGCATATTGAAGTATTAACCTCCTTAGCTAGCTTTGCATGCTCTAAAATATCATCATGATGTAGCGGCTGCTCATAAAAAAGACATCCATATTCGTCCATTTGTTTTAATACATCCTTATGCAAATCAAAATCATAGGAGGAATTTGCATCTATCCACAATGGAAAATCTCCAATTACATCTCTTGTGGCCTGTAATGCTTCTAAATCCCAGCCCGGTTTAACTTTAATCTTTATTCTCCTATAACCATGATCCATATACTCTTTGATCCATGTTTTTAAGGTATCTATGCTGTTATCAACTGGTATTCCTACTGAAACTCCCGACTCAATATAATTTTTTGCTTCAAGATATTCTTCGTCTACCTTTAACTGTCTCAGTTTATATACTATTAACTGCTTCATAGTTATATTATTTTTTCTGCAAATTAAATCCCAATAAGCATTTTCTATTCCTGCCTTAGCAAAATTATTACCTCTAACTCCTATATTTAAGATACTGTTAATATGCTCTATGGATTCAATTTTCTTTCCCGCTATTCTATTAAATAGCAAATCCTCATATAAGGCTTTTACTGAAGATATTGTTTCAGAGGAATAATAAGGTTCATCAAATGGAGCTGCCTCTCCGTAAGCTTTTATATCTCCACTATTTAGCACTACAATTAAAGACCGTCTAAAATAAGATACCCCACCGCTTATTTGAAAGGGTTCCTTTAAGGGTATTTTTATTTCATACAGCTCTACGCTGTCTATCACTGCACTTTCATTTATCATAAAACTTCACCATCCCAATCCTTAAATATTTCATGCTTTTTATGAATTTGAACTACGTTAGCAAATCTTAATATGTCATTTTGCTTATCTATCAGACCCTTTTCATGCAAATATAGCATTCCTGCTAAAAGCCCTGTGTCAGGATTAAATATTAACTCATGCAATGCCTTAGAAACTCTGTTTCCTTCTTTCATTTTGTAATTGCTGTCTGATACCTGAAAATAGGTATGTATTTGACCATTTTCACAGCCTCTTAATGCATACTCAAGCATTACCTTTCCAGATTGAATATTTCCTGTGGCACTTATTGGTATGTCTTTAAACTCGAACCCATCCCTTTGCTGAAGGATTCTTAATTCAGTCAAAGCTTTAAGATTTCTATCGCTTAAATCAAAGCCTCCGTAAGCCACGCCTTTTTTACCTTCAAATACTTTTTCATAATCAAAAAGTCTGTTAAAGCATACTAAATAATCCACACCATTATCTTTTGAACCTAGCATACTCTTTAAAAGCTCAATTTGAAACTCATCTTCAAAGGTAGCGTTCATAAGCTTAATTCCTAAGAACAGCCTCCCGTCTTCTGCAAAATTCTTAATTATATTTGGAACCTTGTCCAACCACCAAAGTATAGTTTCTTTTTTCTTGCTTAAATCAGAGCCTGCCAGCGTTGGACTGAAATCCTTTTCAAGATGCATAGGATAGTTTCCAATATTCTCAGTCCATACCTTCATGAGCTTCTCTACCGTGTAAGCATACTCAGCTTCATTGAATTCCTCATCTTTACTTGATGGAAGATTAAACTTGCAGGAAGGTATAACTGGTATCCCCTTGCTTTCCCCTGCCTTTAAACTTTGATTCATAAACTTCAGGTAATCCTCAAAGCTCTTGTGCCATCCTCTTCCCTTCCAGGTAAC
>CAZMQY010000062.1:0-14367 GCA_964568335.1 uncultured Clostridium sp. | reverse complement strand
TTGTGGAAAATAACCAGTGGATGCCTTGTATGTACTGTATGATGAATATGCAGCCTATGATGCAGGAACCAATGATGGAGATGGAACCAGATATGGAAGAGGAACAGCTTAAGATGATGTATCCTAAGATCTATGTAAAGATTATGCCATTAGTAAAACATCACTGTGACAAGCATGAACAGATGTATGGAATAATGCACTGCCCAAAGCATGAGCATATTGAGGATATGCGCAATAATATTTACAGAATGGTAGAAAATGATCTGGATGATGAAGTTGAAGAAGATGGCAACGACGAAACTATGCAAAGACAATATGGAAGAAGGAATGCTGTTAGAGACTTAATAGGTGTATTGCTTCTTGGTGAATTAATTGGGAGACGCAGACGTAGACGTAGAAGAAGACCACACTTTGGTTGGTATTAGTATATAGGTAAATATTATAGAAGGGTTAGCTTAGCGGCAACCCTTTTTATTTTGTTCCATAAGGTAACAAAGGACAAAACATAATAATAAACTAATATAGGACATATTAGGCTATATAACTAAATTTTGAGATAGAGGTGAGAAAACTATGGGAAGAAAAAGTGAGTTTACTAAATATGATTTGTATCAGATAATAAGTGCAAAGGATGAACTAGCCTGTTATCTTCCGCCAGCAGGCGTATTTAATGACTTTCAAGAGATTTTAAAGTTTATAATAGACTATAAAAAGGTTATTTTGAAACCTGTAGATGCCTCAGCAGGAAGAAGTATTTGTACTATAGAAAAACTTGAAGATAATTTTAAGATTACTGATTACAGAAAACAAAGGTATACTAAGCTTATGTTGTCAGGGGTAGAAGAACTAAGGAATTTTTTTAAGAGTACTGAGAATAGTACCGAGAAATATATAATTCAAAAACTTATAAAATCAGCAAAGATAGAACAATCTGTTTTTGATATGAGAATTGTAATGAAAAAAAGCTTGAAGGACGAGTGGGAATGTGGAGAACTTGAATACACATTAGGAAACAGTAAGATTCTTATTACAAATGAAAGTAAGGAAGGGTATCCAAATTCTTTAAGAAAAGCTATTCAAAAAAACTATCCACTAAAATTTGATTTTTATAAGGTTGTAAAACAAGTAAAAAAACTATGTGAAAGAATTTGTGAGGTTATTAGCTTAGCTATAGACTACGAAAATCAATTTGAGTTTGAAATAGCTATTGATGAGAACAGTAAGCCTTGGTTTGTTGAAATTAACTTATTTGAATGCACAAAAAAATTTAAAATTTTAGACTATGCAACCTATACTGTATTCTTGTAACTTATAGGAATTCGAAAACATGTAAAGTGGTATACCCACGGAATTTTCCGTGGGTATTACTTTGTTCCTTGAACTGATTTTTGATATTCCCGAACTATTTCGAAATTACTTTCACTTGATTTAACATATCCGATATGGGAATATATATCCTTAATTATTTTCTGACCTTCTGGGTCTTTTGATATAGAAATAAAAGCATCGGAAATTTTATCTTTAAAGGTCTGATCCATATCTGAACGAACAGCTATAGTGTCATTTGGTATTCCTTGTGTACGATATATAACCTTTGTGTCAGCAAATACACTAGGGAAGTCCTTTTTAACATTGTTACGAGCATCTTCAAATACTGCAGCAGCATCAACATCACCATTTAGCACTGCAATAATACCCTTATCATGTCCTTTATATGTTACACCTTTAATATCCTTCTCAGGGTCAATTCCAGCCTTTTTTATTTCAGCTGCAGGAAATATGTATCCAGATGTTGATGTAATATCTTGCCATGCAATCTTCTTATCCTTTAAATCTGCAAGTGAGTTTATTGGTGAATCTTTTTTAACAACAATCATAGCTTTGTAGCTGTCTACAAGCTGATCAGTGTTTGAGCCATCTTCTTTAACTCCATAACGTTGAGCTTGGAGAATAACATTTGCTGCTCCTTTATCCTTTGCAAGAATATATGCTGTAGGCGGCAGGAAACCTACATCTATTTGCTTTGATGACATCGCTTCTATTATAGTACTATAGTTAGTGGATATACTAACCTTAACGGGTATGCCTAGCTTATCTCCTAACAATTTTTCAAGTGGCTTTGCCTTTGATTCTATAGTTTCAGCATCTTGTGAGGGCACAAATTGTATCCTTAACTCCTTTGGTATAAAAGCAGCTGACTTTTGCTCTTCCTTTTTAGTACAGCCAGTAATAAATCCAATTGACAATACAAAGGCTAAAGCAGTTGCTGCCAGTTTTCTTATGTTTAGCATTTTTTATCCTCGCTTTCACCTATAAATTTGAGTACGATTAATAATAGCATAATCAAAATGAAAAAATCTATTCTTTTGGTTTTATTTATATATAGCTTTTAGAAAAGTATTCCTGATACTAGTCATTAACTTACATGAATTGGTATTGTCCAATATATTCCTTATGTTATAATAAAAGTACAATATGTTAAATAATAATGATAGGAACAGATTGCTCACGAAAGGGGCTAAAAACATATGCATATTCATGATGAAACAATTACTATTACAATATTAGAAACAAGTGATGTTCATGGGGCTATTCTTCCAATAAATTATGCAAATAATGAAGAAAGAGAAGTAGGGCTTGCTAAAATTGCAGCTTTAATAAAAGAGGAAAGACGAAAGAATAATAACTTGCTTTTGATAGATAATGGAGATTTGATACAAGGAACACCTTTAACCTATCATTATTCAAAAATAGACAATGATAAAATAAATCCCGTTATAAAAGTATTGAATTATTTGAAATATGATATGGCGGTTATTGGAAATCATGAGTTTAACTACGGCACTGAATTATTAAACAGGGCTATTGAAGAATCTAACTTTCCGTGGCTTTCTTCCAATATTATTTTCGAAGAAAATAACAAAAGCTATACTGGCAAGGCTTATATTGTTAAGAACTTTAACAATATAAAAGTTGGAATTTTAGGATTAACAACAAAATATATACCTAACTGGGAAAATCCAAGCAATATTCAAGGGATAAGATTTGAAGACCCAGTAGATCATGCTAAAAAATGGATTAAAATTTTAAAAGAGGATGAGAAGGTTGATTTAGTCATAGTAAGCTATCATGGTGGCTTTGAAAGAAATATTGAAACAGGAGAGGCAACCGAAAAGTTAACAGGTGAAAATCAAGGCTATGAGCTTTGCAGGGAGGTTCCAGGTATTGATATTTTGCTAACAGGCCATCAGCATCGTATTATTGATGGCAGCAAAATAAATGGAGTACTTGTTTTACAGCCTGGATCTCAGGGTCAGTTTTTAGGTAAAATAGACATTACATTTGAAAAAACGGAAAAGGGAGTAAGAATTATTGATAAAAATTCAGAACTGCTTTCTGCTTCAGGAGTTAAAGCTGATGTTGAAGTTTTAAATATTGTTAATGATTATGAAGCAAGAACTCAAGAATGGTTGGATAAGCCAATCGGTAAGATTAAGGGAGACATGACTGCTAGAGACTATATGACAATAAGAACTCAAGATAATGCCCTTATAGAGTTTATAAACAAGGTTCAAATGGAATATTCAGGAGCAACTATATCAAATACAGCTCTTTTTGATAATCACGCACCGGGTATGCCTAGCGATGTTACTATGAGGGATATAGTCTCAAATTACATTTATCCAAATACATTGAAGGTTATAAGAATTACAGGTCATGATATAAAGGCTGCTCTAGAAAGAAGTTCATCATATTTTAAAAAATATGATGGAAATGGTATTGAAGTAAATCCAGCATTTACAAATCCTAAACCTCAGCATTATAACTATGATATGTGGGAAGGAATAGACTACCTTATAGACATTAGTAAAGATACGGGTGAAAGAGTTGTAAAGCTTGAGAGAGGAGGAAAACCTCTTGAACTAGATATGGAATATGACGTGGTTATGAATAACTATAGAGCAGGTGGCGGTGGGGAATACCTTATGTTTCAGAATAAGCCTGTAATTAAGGATATATCCATAGATGTCTCAGAGCTAATAGCAAACTATATAATAGAAAGAGGAACTATTGAAGCTACTGTAAATGAAAATTGGAAGGTGATTTATTAGGATAGGTTAATTGAATGTAAACTTAGAAGGAATTTAGTTCTTTACAGAGAATTAATAAAGTAAGACATTATTCAATACTAATGGGTTGGGATGGATGTTAAATATTATGGGTTATGTGGGTATATTAGAGGACAATGAGCGTATATTGAGAGATTATAATAAACTAAAAGAAGATTTTGAAAGCTATAAGAAATTAACTGGTAATACAATACAGATTATTACAGAAAGAAATAATGTTTTGGAAAAGAAGCTGGACTCTATATCAAATATAGTGGAAATAAGTAAATATATTAATTCTAATATTAGCAACGATAATCTTATACCTATGATTAATGATATGATTATCGGAATATTGGGTGTAGCCTATTCTTCCATTTATATTAGAGAAGAAGAAAAACTATTGTTGAAAGCGACAAATACTACTGAACATATATTCAATATATATGATAATGAATATAAAGAGAAGATTGAAAAGGGTGAAACCTTTATTATTAATTGTGAAAATACTCCGTTCTGCAGGCGCTATGGAAGAAAAAATATTCATTCCATCATAGGAGTACCTGTGATCTTAGGAAAGAAATTTATAGGGTATATAATAGTTGAACACAATCTTCAGGATTTTTTTACTCATGATCATATTAAGTTTCTTAAAGCTATATCAAATCAAATAGCTATTGCATTAGAAAACAGCATCCTTTATAAAAAGGTTAAAGAAGCGTCCATTAAAGATCCACTGCTTAAAATCTTTAATAGAGGGTATTTCTTTGAAATGCTGGAAGAAAAAATTACTAAAACTCCTTATAGAGACTTTGCCATAGTTATGGTTGATATAGATAATTTTAAAATGACAAACGATATATATGGTCACCAATTTGGAGACGAAGCTTTAATTCAATTGACAAGAATAATTAGTAACAATATCGATGCTGAAGATATTGCAGCTCGTTATGGCGGAGAGGAAATAATAATATACATAAATAGCGCTGGAGAAAAGGATAAGGTCTTTAGAAAAATTGATACTATAAGGAAAAAGATAAGTGAAAATGTTATTAATTATAATGAAGAAAAAGTAAAGATAACAGCAAGCTTTGGCATTAGCTACTATAATGAAGCTTGTAGAAACTTAAAGGAAGTCTTAAGAATGGCAGATATGATGTTGTATTCCGCTAAAAGTAGAGGAAAGAATATGGTAGTAAGCATATAAAGAAGACGGTGAAAATTCACCGTCTTTTAACACAATTAATAGAAGCATTCTAATATAATATAGTAAAGGATTAAGTAAGGTTGGGTAAAACACATGGATAGAAAAAGGCTTGAAACATTGATTAAAAGAGATGAAGGTACCAAGCTGGATTTTAAGCAGAAAATAGACTTAGAGATTGAAAGCGGCAGAAAGGAACTTGCAAAAGACGTTTGTGCAATAGCAAATTCTAGAGGGGGAAGAGGATATATAATCATAGGAATAGAAGACAAAACAAAGAGTATAGTAGGATTAGAAGGAAAAGGTTATAATGAGGAACAGATACAACAGATAATAAGCTCAAGAATTGAGCCTCCGATACCAATTGCTTATGAAATTGTTCTCTATGAAGATAAAAGCATTGGTATTATTACTATATATGACGGTGGACAGAAGCCTTATCAAATTAGAGAGAGTGGCGCCTTCTACATAAGAAGAGGATCAACTACTGATACTATGAGAAAGCAGGAGATTGCCTCAGCTCTTCAAGAGAGCTTTTCACTGAATTTAGAATTATGTCCTATCCTTCAAAGTTCTATAAGCAGCCTTGATATGGAGCTGGTAAATAAGTACTTTTCCTTTCATAGGATAGAGATAAATGAGGAAAATAGAATAATGCTTATGGAGGATGCCTCCATTATTCGTTTTGACAAAGACCAGGGAAAGCACATTCCAACTCTTGGAGGAATTTTAGTCTTTTCTAGGAAAAATTATGTATATATTCCACACAATATGATAAGAATAGTGAATAGGATAAACAGAGAAGAAGCCGAGATAATTATTATAAGAGGCGACTTGCTTACAATGCTAGATACATGCGAGATTACTCTAAAAAGACTCCTCCCTGTTAATTATCCAATAGACGCACTTTTAGAAGGTGTAAAAAATGCAGTGCTTTATAGAGATTACACAATTTTTTACAAGGAAATTGAAATAATATTAAGCAGTGACAGCATTAGTATCATCAGTCCAGGGATATTGGTTAAAGGCAAGGATATAAGCAGTCATAACTACGTAAAGAGAAATATGTGGATATATGAAAAGCTTATAGCATTAGACAATAATGCAAGGTTTATCAAATCAGGAAGAGGCTTCAGCAAAATGAAGAAGGCCTTTAAGAATATAGGAAGGGTTAAGTTTATAAATTCGTTGAGTGGAGATTTCTTTAAGGTAGTCTACCCAGGATCAGGCAGAATTGTAAATTAACAATTTATTAAGAAACATTATAGAAAAGAATATTGAATAAATATTCTGAATATTATATAATGTAGGAAATAGCACCTAAAAATAACTTGAAGGGGTGGTAACAATGATTCATGTATTTTGTAACAAGAGAGGTTCAGGAAAAACAAAGGCATTAATCGACTTGGCAAATGACAGAGTAGTAAACACAAAGGGACATGTTGTGTATATCGATGATGATAAAAGACACTTGTTTGATTTAAACAGAAATATCAGATTTATTTCAACTGATGAGTACAGACTGAAGGACTACAATTGTTTATATGGGTTTTTGTGCGGCATTATTTCCAAGGATTACGATGTTGACACCATTTTTATTGATGGTTTGTTTAATATTGTTCGTGGCGATATAAAAGATGCGGCACATTTGTTTTTTGATTTAGAAAAGTTATCACGCGAATATAATATTGAGTTTTATATAAATGTAAATCACGAAGAAGTAGAAATACCTGAATATATTAAGAAATACGTGGCATAAACTTTAAAGGCTGCACATTGCGTGCAGCCTTTATTCTTAGTGGAATTTAAAGAAAAACTCTATAAGACCTAGTATAAGCTCAAATAATATTAAAATTATAACCATTATTTCCAGCTTAGTGCCTCTTTTTTCATGAGTTAAAGAAGCAAATACATCGGTAATATCTTGGAGCACTTCACTTTTACGAGTTATTTTTTGATACCTGTCCTTAAAATCAAATAACTCTGTGACCTGCATAAAGAAGTTTTCTATATCTTCATTATCCCAAGCTGACTTTGGTTTATCTAATAGCATCAAGTTTGAGATCGTATGATATTTAAACCTTAAAACCTTTGCGGAGGTTTTGGCTATCTGCTCGTCAGACATATTAAACTTGCCAGTATCAAGATAATTAATAACATCTTCAATGCTATCTAAGAGTTTATCCGTATCATTTTCTATTTTTCTAAGAGAAGTAGATTTTGCCAGCACTGATGATAATATATCTAAATAATAAGGCATAAATTCATTTGAAGTCATCAAATCATTATAAAGCATGTATTCGTATTGTGCGTCCACTTCAAGTTTGTATTCATCTATATATTGATCAGGGAAATTATTTTTAAGATTATCATCTATGTTTTTAAGATAGTTTACAACATCCATAGTCTCATGATGTTCCATGTTTATAAAAACAAGAGAGCCATAATAATACACATATACACACTTGTTATCTGTATCCTTAACAATTCCCTTTAGTGCGTTGTCACGAAGTATTAAAGGATCCTCCCATTTAAACTTACCTGTAATACCAAAGTGAGCCGCTATTTTGTTTAAGTTTATTTCATTGCACAATACAAATGATTTAAAGCTCCAGCTTTGCATTTTTGTAACATCCTTTCAAAAACTATTTATTAACATTAGTTTTATACTTAAATTTTATCATAAAATATACTGTATAACAAACAAAATATACATTTACAGGGACGATCAATGTAAATGCTTGTTTTTATTTTGTCCTTTGTTCAGTAAATTATTGATAAAATACCTTTTTAACTATATACTATATAGAAGGTAATTTATGCTTACAAACAAAGGAGAGATATTAATGGCAAGCGTATATGATACACTGGTAGAGCGTGGTTTTTTAAAACAGTTTACCCATGAAGAAGAAATAAAAGAGCTTTTAGAAAAAGAGAAGATAACTTTTTACATAGGTTTTGATCCAACTGCTGACAGCTTGCATGTTGGCCATTTTATAGCAATGATGATGATGGCACATATGCAAAGAGCAGGGCACAGACCAATCGCACTTGTTGGCGGGGGTACTGCTATGGTTGGAGACCCATCAGGTAAAACAGACATGAGAAAGATGCTTACTAAAGAAGATATTGAGCATAATGTTGCTGCTATTAAAACGCAAATGCAGAGATTTATAGACTTTAGCGATGGAAAAGCTATACTTGAAAATAATGCTGACTGGTTGTTAGCTTTAAATTATGTAGAGTTCATAAGGGAAATAGGAGTACATTTTTCAGTTAATAGAATGCTTACAGCTGAATGTTTTAAGCAAAGACTTGAAAAAGGGCTCTCCTTCCTTGAGTTTAACTATATGTTAATGCAGGGCTATGATTTCCTTGAATTAAATAGAAGACATGGCTGCGTAATGCAGTTAGGTGGAGATGACCAATGGTCAAACATGCTTGCAGGTGTGGACCTTATAAGAAGAAAGGAAAGCAAGCCGGCTTTTGCAATGACTTGTGCTCTTCTTACAAACAGTGAAGGCAAGAAAATGGGCAAAACTGAGAAGGGAGCATTATGGCTTGACTCTGAAAAGACTTCGCCCTATGATTTCTATCAATATTGGAGAAATATTGACGATGCTGATGTTGAAAAGTGTCTTTCACTTTTAACCTTCCTTCCAATGGAAGAGGTTAAGAGACTTGGAGCACTTAAGGATGCAGAAATAAATGAGGCCAAGAAGGTACTTGCTTTTGAAGTGACAAAGCTTATCCACGGAGAAGAAGAAGCAGTTAAGGCTAAATCTGCTGCTGAGGCTTTATTTTCAGGCGGAGGCGATATGAGCAATGTTCCAACTGCTGCCATTGCTAGCGATATGCTTGGTTCATCCATAGTTGATATACTAGTTGCTGCAAAAATACTGCCATCAAAGGGTGAAGGCAGAAGGCTCATCCAGCAGGGTGGGCTAACTGTAAATAATGAGAAGGTTACTGATGTAAATATGATCGTAACAGAAGAGCTTTTTAATGAGGGCAGCATGCTTGTTAAAAGAGGAAAGAAAAACTACAACAAAATAGTGATTGAATAGAAGATATAAAAAATCCGAGAGTTATCTCGGATTTTTTAGTGCTCTTTATTTTTATACTCCTTGGGAGAATAGCCTTTTACTTTTTTAAATATCTTTGAAAAGGACAATGGGTCTTCATAGCCTACAGAGCGAGATACTTCGCTTATAGATAAATTGGAATGAGTAAGCAGTGCAGAAGCCTTATCCATACGAAGCTTGACTAAAAATTCTTGAGGTGTAGCTTGAATAACGCTCTTGAATAATGCGCTAAAATAACTCCTGTTAAGACCTAGATAGGCGGCTAATTGTTCAATGCTAATGTGTCTTGAATAGTTAGCTTCCATAAATTGAACAGCTTTTTTTATATATAAATCCTTTTGATTATTAAAGCATGCATTTTTGGAAGCAGCTTTTTCTATTAACTCGGAAAGAAAAATATATAAAAGTCCCTGAAGTCTAATCTCACTGGATAGTTTAAGCTGTGAGAATTGAAGCATTTGTTCAAAGCATTTTTCAATATAATTGCTTTCATCGTAGGTGAAAATAGGAGTGCAGCGACTGAGAGCAGCATATCTTAAATATTGTTCAGCTTTAATCCCATTAAAGCCTACCCAAGCATATGTCCAAGGGTCATTGTTATCTGCTTCATAATAGGTTACAATCTGGGGACAAATCAAAAATCCTTGATTTTTAGTTAAGTGATATACTTTCCCATCAACTTGAAAAGTACCTTTGCCGCTTAAAACATAATGAATTAAATAATGGTCTCTTACTGCGGGACCAAAGGAATGACCATTCTTACATATTTCCATACCGCAATGATATACTGACAAATCAATGCCGGCTTTTTCATTTGCAGTAAATTCAGATACAATCATTTTAAATCTCCGATAATACAAATTTAAATAAGCTGCTTATTTATTTTATATCTATCATTATACCATGTTTCTCTAGTAATTCTCCATATTATTTATAAGATGGAAATATATAATTGATTATAGAGAGATTAATAAAGTTATAACTTATTATAATCAACTATACACAATAAAAGATATTCAAGGGGGAAGGGTAAATGTTAAAGATTACCTTTATTGGTGCTGGCAGCACAGTGTTTGCAAAAAATGTACTTGGTGATTGTATGTTTACACCAGCTTTAAGAGATGCGGAATTAGCTCTTTTTGATATTGATGCGGAAAGGCTAAAGGATTCGGAGAATATGCTCAAAAATATCAATATGAATAATGGTGGGTGCGCTAAGATTGTTGCATATACTAATCGGAAAGATGCTTTAAGGGGAGCTAAGTATGTTGTAAATGCAATTCAAGTTGGGGGCTATGAGCCTTGTACAGTAACTGATTTTGAAATTCCTAATAAGTATGGCCTTCGTCAAACCATAGGCGATACTTTAGGTATTGGTGGAATTTTTAGAGCCTTAAGGACTATCCCGGTAATGCTTGATATAGCTAAGGATATGGAAGAGGTTTGTCCTGATGCTTGGTTTTTAAATTATACAAATCCAATGGCTATGCTAGTAGGAGCTATGGCTAAGGCTACCTCAATTAAAACAGTTGGTTTATGTCATAGTGTTCAAACTTGTGTTCCTGATCTTTTTAGGCATTTAGGCATAAGTACAGACAAAGTTCAGTGGAAGATAGCAGGTATAAACCACATGGCTTGGCTTCTTGAAGTTACTAGAGAGGGTAAGGATTTATATCCTGAAATAAAAGAAAAAGCTGCCAAGCTTCAAGGAAAGCATTATGATATGGTACGCTTTGAAATCATGAAGCAGTTTGGATACTATGTAACAGAATCAAGCGAGCATAATGCAGAGTATTTGCCTTATTTTATAAAAAGCAAATATCCTGAGCTTATTGAAAGATTTAATATTCCAATAGACGAATATCCAAGAAGATGTATTAATCAAATAAATGGCTGGAAGAACATGAGGGACAGCCTAGTTAACAATAAGAACCTTGAGCATAAGCGCACACATGAATATGCTTCTTACATAATGGAGGCTATGGAAACAGACATACCATATAAAATTGGAGGCAATGTATTAAACAAAAGCTTAATTACCAATCTCCCAAATGATGCAGTGGTAGAGGTGCCTTGTCTCGTAGATAGAAGCGGTATTACACCTTGCTATGTAGGAGCTCTTCCACAACAGCTAGCAGCACTGAATAGAACTAATATAAACACTCAATTAATGACTATCGAAGCTGCCTTAACGCAAAGAAAAGATTATATTTATATGGCAGCAATGTTAGATCAGCATACTTCTTCAGAGCTAAGCATTGATGATATACGTGCCTTGTGCGATGATTTAATTGAAGCTCATGGTAATTGGCTGCCAAAATACAAATAAATAGGATTGAATATGAAGGAGCCGTATCAAAATAATGCAAGTGACAGCATTTTGATACGGCTCCTTTTTTCATGTAATTATATTTAGTTTTTCACTAAACTGTCGATAATTAAATAATAGAGCACAAGGTGGTGGAAGTATGGCAGGCATAAACAATATTATTGGAGCTTATATTATGAATCCTAAAAGGGTTTCAAGCAAGCTGAGCTTTGAACTTGGACAAGTATTTGCTGCAAAAATTGTATCCTCAGATGAGATGAATAAGGAACTTATATTAAAGCTATTAGATGGCTGGCAGTTTCCTGCGAAGCTTCAAGCTCCACTTGACTTAATACCGGAAGGCTTAGTTAAATTTCAAGTTGAAGGCTTTCAAAATGGAAAGCTGCAAATAAAGCTAATAAGTAGTAAAGAGGAAAAGCAAGAGCTTAATAAAAGCTCCTTGGAAGATTTGATAAGTGATGGCAAGGTTGATGTAAACAAGGATGATTATAATATATTAAATAGAATGATAAAGCACAACATGCCTCTTACTAAGGACAATATCTCTAAGGTTAAAACCTTGGTGGAGTTCAGGGAAAAGCTTTTTAAAAGTGAGGACGAGGCTTACAGCTTTATATTGAAGTATGTTAACAGCAAAAATATAGATGTAAATAGTGCTAAAGGCAAAGAGATTAGCGAAACTCTTAAAGGCTTTTTTAATGAACTGAAAAATATTTCAGAGGATGAGCTATTGACTATGCTTGAAAATAATATAGACATAAATGAAGATAATATAAAGAGCTTTATTAAGATTTTTAGAGAAGAATCCAGCATTTACAAAGTGTTAAAAGAAACCTCAGAAAAACTTGATTTGGAGGTTAATGCAGAACCAAATGAGATTAGCTCTGAAACAGGTGGGAAAGATATTGCAAATAATAAGGTAAAGCAAAATGATTTTAAAGAAAATAAAGCTAAGAATTATTCAATTGATTGGATAATTGAGCAAGAACTTCAAAACAGCAATATGACTTCAGAAGAGAAGGAAGTTTATAAGGGTTTGAAGAGGTTAATGGAAAGCGAAAGCAACGAAAACAGCATTATAGAAGAAGAGCCGGCCAGTACAAAGCTTAGAGGTGTTTCTCATAAAGAAGTAGAAGGCGGCCCGCAGGAGAAACTTAGTGTTAATGCTGATATAGCTAAAGAAAAAATAAAGTTTACACAAAACAGGGCTAAAGAGTTAACAAAGCCTGATAAAAGTTTCCTTTTAAGTGAGATAAAAGAGCAGATAACAAATAAAACTGAAGATATGAAAAATATAATTAGAAACCTTTTAAGTGAGGATAAGGGCCAGGAAACAGAAAGCTTTGGTAAAGTAATTTATGCTCTTAAGGAAAATATTAATGACTTTAAGATTTTTAATTCAGTAAGCAATCAATATTACTATCTTGATGTTCCTGTGAATGTAAATAGAGAAGAATATCAGTGCAAACTGTTAATAAAAGATGATAGAAAATCAGGAAAGAAAATAGATTCCAAAAACGTGAGCTTGGTAGTAAGCGTTAAAACTATGAAAATAGGGGTTGTGGATGCCTATATTAAGGTTAGAGAACAAAATATGAATGTTGATATTAAATGTGAGGAAGATTGGGTTAAAATACTTTTAGTTGGAAAGGATATAATACAAAAGGAGCTATCTGGTTTAGGATATAATGTGTTTTTTAGTGTAGATAAAAAAGAGACCCAAGCAAGCTTAACCAACTGCAGGGAATTCTTTGAAGACAGCGAATTAGGAAGTATTAATACTAGAGTATAGCAGCAGGAGGTTCCTATGAAAAATATTAAAAAGGCAGCAGCGCTTAAGTATGAAATTGGTTATGATGCTCCAATAGTTACTGCAGCAGGAATGAGTGCTATAGCTGATAAAATTATTGAAAAGGCAGAAGAAAATAATGTGCCTGTGGTGTATAATAAGGAATTGGCAGATTTACTTACTAATGTAGATATAGGACAGTCCATTCCTTCTGAGCTATATGAAGCCGTGGCTAAAATAATAGCTTATGTTATGGATATGGACAGGAATGAAAGATAAGAAAGGATGAAATAAATGGGTCTATATGCAATCTCGGACCTTCATTTAGCTCTCAGCGGAGATAAGCCAATGCATGTATTTGGTGAGCATTGGTATGAACATCATGAGAAGATAAAGAATAATTGGCTTGAAAAGATAACTGAAGAAGATACGGTTTTAATAGCAGGAGATATATCCTGGTCTATGAGAATGGAGGAAGGCTTGAATGACCTTGAATGGATTCATCAGCTTCCCGGAAGAAAAATTTTTGTTCGTGGAAACCATGATTATTGGTGGCAGGGCATATCTAAATTGAACAATCTTTATGAAGATATGAATTTCATTCAAAACAATTACTTTGCTTATGAGGACTATGCAATTTGCGGAACAAGAGGCTGGATATGTCCTGGCGGAGAACATTTTACTACTCATGATGAGAAAATATATAGCAGAGAACTTATAAGGCTTAAGTTATCCTTAGATGCGGCTGTAAAGGGTGGATATAAACAGTTTATCGTGATGATTCATTATCCCCCTACCAATGAAAGGTTTGAGGAAACAGAATTTACTAAGATATTTAAGGAATATGGCGT
>CAZMQY010000061.1:0-14856 GCA_964568335.1 uncultured Clostridium sp. | reverse complement strand
AGTTGGTATGAGTGCTTCCGTGGTTGGAGGTATAACTCAAATACTTACAGGCAAAAAGAATTTATCTAAGGGTGTTAAGGTTAGTGTTGGTGAAAATAGTGCAACTATCGACTTGTTCGTAGTTGTAGAGTATGGAGTAAAAATACCAGAGGTTTCAAAGCAGGTTCAAGAGAATGTAAAGAAGACTGTTGAAACTATGACTGGCCTTGTGGTATCAGCAGTAAATATTCATGTGCAAAACGTAGCAATACCTAAAATAGATGAAATTCGCGTTGAAAATGAAGAATAATTAATACCCTCTGAAAACTCAGAGGGTTTTTCCTTTAAAAACTTTTGCACTGTATAATTACATATAACTTGATAATAATTGAAATATAGAATAATATTAATAATTGATATAGTTGATGTAGTTTTTAGGAGGAAATATAATGAACAGAAGAAAATCAAGAGAAATTGCAATGACGCTGCTTTTTGAGATGTCTATAAATAAAGAGGATCATAATGAAATTCTAACTAACTTTAAAGAACATACGGATTCAGATTTAACTGATGTAGATATGGATTATGTACAGAGAGTTTTAAAGGGAGTTCAAGAGAACCTGCATGAAATTGACAATAAAATTGAACAAAATCTGATAAATTGGAAGCTTTATAGACTTTCAAAAATAGATTTAGCAATACTTAGAACAAGCACCTATGAAATACTTTTCGAAGCTGACATACCTGCTAAAGTATCTGTTAATGAAGGCATTGAACTTGCTAAAAAATATTCTGATGAAAAATCCTTCCAATTTATTAATGGTGTATTAGGAAGTATGATTAAAGAAATTAATGATTAAAAAGTAGGGGGAATATTAAATGGGGACTATAATTGACGGCAGAGCAGCTGCTAAAAAACTGAAAGAGGAAATAAAACAGTTTGTTGAGAGGGCAAAAGCGGGCGGACATAGGGTGCCTTGTCTTGCAACTGTGCTTGTTGGACGGGATGGGGGTTCCGTATATTATATAAATAATCAGAAAAAGCTGTGCGAGGAGCTTGGTGTAGAAAATAGACATATTTTATTAAATGAAAACATAACTCAAGAAGAGCTTTTACATATTATCCATAATTTAAATGAAGATAATAATGTTGATGGTGTAATATTACAATTGCCATTACCAAAACATTTGGATGAAAAAACAATAACATCCTATTTGAGCTACATGAAGGATGTAGATGGATTAACAGACATAAATTTAGGCAAGTTTTATAAAGGTGAAGAATGTTTTAATCCTTGTACACCACAAAGCGTTGTTCATCTTATAAAAACTACCGGCATTGAGATGCAGGGCAAGCATGCTGTTGTAATAGGAAGAAGTAATATAGTAGGTAAACCAGCAGCTCAGCTTTTATTAAATGAAAACTGTACTGTTACAATCTGTCATTCTAAAACTAATAATCTTAAAGAGGTCTGCAGTTCTGCTGATATTTTAGTTTGCGCTCTAGGGAAGCCTGAGTTTATAACAGAAGAATATATTAAGGAAGGTGCCATAGTAATCGACGTAGGCACATCAATGGTAGACGGAAAGATAAAAGGTGATGTTTGTTTCGATGCTGCAGTGTCTAAAGCTGCATTTGTTACCCCTGTGCCAGGCGGTGTTGGGGCGGTAACTACAACTATGCTAATAAAAAATACCTGTGAGGCAATGAAGAAGAATGTATATTAAAACCTTATCAGTATCGGCATTAAATAATTATGTAAAAAAGATGATTGATGCTGATTTTATATTAAATAATCTAAATATTAAAGGCGAAATATCTAATTTTAAAATGCATTCCAGCGGGCATTTATATTTTTCACTTAAAGATGAAAGCAGCAAGATAAACTGTATAATGTTTAAGACTTATGCTAGCAATCTAAAATTCAAGCCAAAAGATGGTGAAGCAGTAGTAGTTAAGGGCAGGGTATCTGTATATGAGAAAGATGGAGCCTACCAGCTGTACTGCTATGAAATGAAGCAGGAAGGCATAGGAGAGCTCTATGTGGCCTTTCAGGAACTGAAAAATAAGCTTGAAAATGAGGGGCTTTTTGATTTAAGACATAAAAGAGCTATACCTAAGCTTCCTAGGAGAGTAGGTATAGTAACATCGCCTACTGGAGCTGCTGTTAGAGATATAATAAATGTAGCAATGCGAAGAAATAAAGGAATGGAGCTGCTTTTGTATCCAGCTCTAGTTCAAGGTGAAAATGCCAGTGAAGATATTATTAAAGGTATAGAACTGCTAAATAATATGGAGGATGTAGATGTTATAATACTAGCTAGAGGAGGAGGTTCTATAGAGGAGCTTTGGGCCTTTAACAATGAAAAATTAGCATATGCTGTGTATAACTCTAAGAAACCCATAATTACTGGCGTGGGCCATGAAACTGATTTTACAATAGTAGATTTTGTAAGCGATCTTAGGGCTCCTACTCCTTCTGCAGCAGCCGAGATTGCTGTTCCTAGTCTGGAGGAGTTAAAAGTTAAGCTTAAGAATTATAAGGATTATTTAAGTGCTTCAATAGATAACAGGCTTAAAAGAAGCTACAACAAAACAGAACTTCTAATGAAAACACTGGAAATACATAGTCCAATGAATTATATTATCAATCAATATAATTATATAGATAGCTTGCAAAGTAGGCTTACAGCAAAGCTAAGCTCAAAATTGGACCTGAGAAAAGAAGGATTAAGCAGGCTTAATGCCATTATTGATGCACATAATCCTTTGAAGGTTTTAAATAAAGGTTATGCTCTAATAGAAGATTTAGAAGGAAATATATTAAGCCGTAAAAATGACTTAAAGGAAACTGAGGAAATTTTTATTACAGTCAAAGATGGCAAAATTAAAGCAGGTCTTAAATATTTAAAGGAATTATAAATGGGAGAGTAATTTATAATGGCTAAAAAAAGTAATAGCTTTGAAAGTATGATGAACAAATTAGAAGAAATAGCGGGCATAATGGATAATGAGCAACTTACTCTTGAGCAGTCAATGAAGTATTATGAGGAAGGGATAAAGCTTTGCAACAAGCTGTATAAGGCTTTAAATGAAGCAGAAGGAAAGATCAAGCTTTTAATAGAAGGCAAGGAAGAAAACTTTTTACTTAAAGAGGAGTAAGCATGGATAGTAAAGTTTTAAAAATAGAAATTGAAGGTTTTTTAAAGGAATACTTTAAACACAATAATTCCTATAATAAACATATTTATGAAGCAATGGCTTATAGCATCAATATAGGAGGGAAAAGAATAAGACCTATATTAATGCTTTTAACCTATCATCTATTTCAGGAAGACTATAAAACTATACTTCCAATAGCAGCAGCAATGGAAATGATACATACCTATTCCTTAGTACACGATGATTTACCTTGTATGGATGACGATGACCTTAGACGAGGAAAGCCAACAAATCATAAGGTGTTTGGAGAGGCTATGGCTGTTCTTGCGGGGGATGCTCTTCTTAATGAAGCAATGAACATTATGTTTAAGTTTAGCTTGAACAAGGGTAGAGAAGCTATAAGAGCCAGCAGCTTAATTTGTGAAGCTTCGGGAGCAGAAGGCATGATAGGTGGCCAGGTAGTTGATATACTAAGTGAAGGAAAAAGTATAAGTGAAGATCAGTTGCTTTATATGCATAGCAAAAAAACTGGAGAGCTTATAAAGGCTTCGGTTTTATCAGGAGCAATTTTAGCTGGGGCTTCTAAGGAAGAGGAAGAGCTTCTTGGTCAGTATGGAGAAAAGCTTGGCTTAGCTTTTCAAATCAAAGATGATATTTTAGATGTAATAGGAAATTCTGAACTATTAGGTAAAAATATAAATTGTGATTCAGAGCATATGAAGACAAATTTTATTTCTACTTATGGACTTGAAAACTGCAAAGATATGTGCGAGAAGCTTACCAATCAGTGTATAATGCTTTTATCTAAGCTTCCTAGAGATATTTCTTATTTAAAAGAATTGACTTTGTTTTTACTTGAGAGAGAATTTTGATTTTTAATATAGTGAATATATAATATTACTATAAAAGCTACTAAATGTATGGATTAGTAGCTTTTATTATGTTGAAAACTATAAAAAACTTTACATTTTCTTATTATAAATGGTAGTATATTGATTAGATTATAGCTTTATTTATTGGGAATAATTTAAAATATAAAGCATAAGTCTGAATCCGCTATATAGGTAAAAATAAATAAAAATTATATTTTACAAAGGAAAGATAATTATGTACGAAGTATTAGATAGATACAATAATATAAAGGATATTAAAAAAATGACCTTTATGGAATTAGAACATTTTGCTGAAGATATTCGCAAGCTTTTAATAGATAAGGTTTCTAAGACAGGGGGGCATCTAGCCTCAAATTTAGGCGTAGTAGAGCTAACCTTAAGTCTTTACAATGTGTTTGATTTTGATAGTGACAGACTAGTTTGGGACGTTGGACATCAGGCTTATGTTCATAAAATACTGACAGGAAGGAAGGATAAATTTGATTCCTTAAGAAAATATGGAGGAATCAGTGGATTTCCTAAGAGAGATGAGAGTGTTTACGATAGATTTGAGACTGGTCACAGCAGCACATCCATATCTGCCGCGCTAGGGATGGCAAGGGCCAGAGATTTAAGCGGCAAGAAGCATGAAGTAGTTGCGGTAATAGGCGACGGAGCTCTAACTGGAGGTATGGCGTTTGAGGCATTAAACGATGTTGGTTATAATAAAACTAAAATAATAATAATTTTAAATGACAATGAAATGTCAATAGGGAAAAATGTAGGTGGGTTATCTACTTATCTTAGCAAGCTTAGAGTTGATCCCAAATATAATAAGTTAAAGCAAGAGGTTGAAACTACTCTTAGGAAAATACCAAGCATAGGAAAAGGCATGGCGGATTCTATAGAGAAAATTAAGGATGGAATCAAGCAGGTTATAGTACCAAGCATGCTGTTTGAAGATATGGGTATAAGATATTTTGGACCTATAGATGGACATAATATAAAGGATCTTTCAAAGGTTATGTCCATGGTTAAGAACATTAATGAGCCTGTTATAATACATGTTGTTACTCAAAAAGGAAAAGGTTATACTTTTGCAGAAAATAATCCTGGAAAATTCCATGGTATTGGTCCTTTCCATTGCGACAGTGGAGAACTTTGTTCATCCAGTTCAGCTTCTTATTCTGGAGCATTTGGAAGTGAAATTGTAGATATTGCAGCAGAAAATAAAAATGTAGTTGCTATTACGGCTGCCATGAGAGATGGAACAGGGTTAAGCAAGTTTGCAGAAAAATATCCTAAAAGGTTTTTTGATGTAGGAATATCCGAGCAGCATGCAGTAACGCTTGCCGCTGGTATGGCTAGTGAAGGATTAAGACCTATTTTTACTGTTTATTCTACCTTCCTTCAAAGGGCTTATGATCAAATACTTCATGATGTTTGCATACAAAGGCTTCCAGTAATTTTTGCAATAGATAGGGCTGGTATTGTAGGAGAAGATGGTGAAACTCACCAAGGTGTATTTGATTTATCTTATTTATCCCATATGCCTAATATGACCATTATGACCCCTAAATGCATACAAGAATTAAGATCAATGTTGAGATGGGCTGTTAAGCAGAATTATCCTATAGCTATCAGATATCCAAGAGGCGGCGATGATAGCCATATAGAGCTTAGGTCCTTAGAGGACTTTACTATAGGAAAATGGGAAGAGATTTATAATTCTAGCGAAGGTCATAAACCAAGAAAGAAAGTGGCTATAATTGCTGCGGGAAAAATGGTACAGCAGGCAATGATTGTAAAAGATAAGCTGGATGCATCCTTAGTAGATTTAAAAGTTATAAATGCTTGCTTTATTAAGCCTATTGACAAGCAGCTTATACAGAGCTTAATTAATCAGGGGTACAGCATTGTAACTATAGAGGATAATGTTATACTTGGAGGTCTAGGCTCAGCAGTGCTTCAATATGCAGCATCATTAAACAGTACAGCAGAAGTTTTAAACTTAGGTTTTAAGGATGAATTTATAACTCATGGAAGTATCGATATTCTTTATAAGTTATATG
Organism: uncultured Clostridium sp.; assembly: GCA_964568335.1. Taxonomy (GTDB): domain Bacteria; phylum Bacillota; class Clostridia; order Clostridiales; family Clostridiaceae; genus Clostridium_AT. Next base: position 8,770 of record CAZMQY010000061.1, on the reverse strand, counting down.
GATTAGATGCAAGTGGAATAACTACAAGCATCATGAAACTGCTATAAATAGATTGGAGAAAGTTTTACAGGAGGAGAAAATGTCAGAAGCAAAAGAGAGACTAGATATTCTGCTAGTTAACAGGGGAATATTTGAATCCAGGGAAAGGGCAAAAGCAAGTATAATGGCGGGTCAAATTTTTATTGATGGCCAGAGAGTAGATAAGTGCGGAGAAAAGATTTCAGAAAATGCAAATATTGAATTTAGGGGAGAGGCCTTGCCCTATGTAAGCAGGGGCGGATTAAAATTAGAAAAAGCCATTAAAAAATTTGATATAGCTTTGGAAGGAAAAGTATGCTTTGATATTGGTGCTTCTACAGGGGGCTTTACAGACTGCATGCTTCAAAATGGTGCAAGCAAGGTTTTTGCTATCGATGTAGGTTATGGACAATTTGCGTGGAAGCTTCGAACTGATGAAAGAGTAGTGTGCTTAGAGAGAACTAACGTAAGATATGTTACACCAGAGCAGATAGGTGAATTAGGAAGCTTTGCAAGTATAGATGTGTCCTTCATATCCCTAAAGAAAGTTTTGGAGCCAGTTATAAATCTACTTGATTCAAATGGGCAGATTGTTGCTTTAATAAAGCCTCAATTTGAAGCTGGCAGAGAAAAGGTTGGAAAGCGTGGAGTAGTTAAGGAACCATCAACACATATGGAGGTAATTCATAGTATAGTAAGCTTTATAAAGAATTTTGAATTTAAAATTATAGGTCTGGATTATTCTCCAATAAGAGGGCCAGAAGGAAATATAGAATATCTAGTTTATTTTACAAAGGATAAAGATTATATTGAAAGTTTTGAACTAGGTTTTATAGATACAATTGTAAGTGAGGCACATGGAACGTTGAATTAATACGCTGCCTGGGAGGATGTATGAAAAATATTGGAATCAATATAAATACCGGTAAGGATTTATCTGGTGAAATACTAAAATCTATCATGAAAGTAATTCTTAATACAATACCAGAGGCAAATATAAAAGTTTTTAAGGATTCTTCAGGCTTAAATGAAGCTTCAACGAAAGACTTAGATATCATAATTTCTTTAGGTGGAGATGGAACACTGCTTGGAATCGCTAGAGAAATATACAAGTTTGACATACCTGTTTTAGGTGTAAATATTGGGAATTTAGGCTTTTTAACTGAGGTAGAAAGCTCGGATTTTCAGTATGCAATAGATAGTATTAAAAATAATGCCTATAAAATTGAAGATAGGGTTATGCTTGATTGCTTTATAGAAGGAAAAGAACGAAAAAAGAGATATGTATGCTTAAATGATATAGTACTTTCTAAAGGCACTCTTGCTAGAATGGCCAAATATGAAATATATATAGACGATAGATTTTATTCCTCCTTTACAGCAGATGGAGTTATTATTTCCACCCCAACAGGTTCTACAGCGTATTCCTTGTCTGCTGGAGGACCAATAATGTACCCTACTTTAAAACTGATGTCTATTACACCAATATGTCCTCATTCCCTTGGGGTAAGAACCATTGTAATTGATGGCGCCAGCAAGGTTAGAGTTGCAATTAAAAGGAAATATGAAAGTGTTTTTTTAACAGTTGATGGACAGCAGTCCTTAGAGCTTAATGAAGAGGATAAAATAACAGTAAGTATGGCTCCTTACAAATGTAAGTTAATAAAGCTTTTAAGTTATGACTATTTCAATATATTAAGACAAAAGATTACTTCAAGAACGAAAGAGTGTGAAGGTGATAAATAATGAAAATTGCACGGCATGCAAAAATATTAGAGATTATCAATGCAAAGGATGTAGAGACCCAAGAGGAGTTAGCAGAAGAACTTAAGAGTATTGGCATGGATGTAACACAAGCTACAGTTTCCCGCGACATAAAAGAGCTTAAGCTCATTAAGGTATTATCCAATAGTGGAAGATATAAATATGCTTCTATAGCTCCAATAGAAAAATTTTTATCCGATAAATTAGTAAACGTATTTAGTCAAACTGTTCTTTCTGTAGAACATATAGATAAGTTTATCGTTGTAAAAACTATTTCAGGCTCAGCTTCTGTAGCAGCAGAGGCAATTGATTCCCTTAATTTTGAAGGTATAGCTGGAACAATAGCAGGTGACAATACAATATTTATTTTAGTTAGAACGCTACAACAGGCTAATCAATTAGTTCAGAGAATTAAAAAAATGATAAGTGAACAGGAGGCTTAACATGCTTCTACAAATAAATATAACAAATTTTGCACTTATTGAAAGACTGAGCATATCCTTTGATAAAGGGTTTAATGTATTAACTGGCGAAACCGGAGCAGGAAAATCTATATTAATAGATGCTATTAATTATGTGCTTGGAGGCAAATTCAGCAAGGATTTAATTAGAACTGGTGAAGAGAAAACTTATGTTGAAGCTGTTTTTACTCTAGAGAATAACAAGACTGCAGCTCTTCTTAAGGAATTGGATGTGGATTTTGATGACTTGGTAATCATAAGTAGAGAGACCTTTCAATCAGGAAAAAGCATAGCTAAAGTAAATGGAAAGACCTTTTTGCTTTCAAATATAAAAGTTATTAGCTCAACGCTGCTAGATATACATGGACAACATGAAAATCAAAATTTGTTAGAGTCTGTAAGCCATATATATTATTTGGATTCCTTTGGTGAAAAAAAACTAGTGAAGGAACTTGAAGATTATAGAATTGTATATAAGAGCTATATGGAAATTGAGAACGAAATTAATAAACTTCAAGGCAAAGAAGGAGAAAAAGAAAAACTAGTAGATTTTTATAAATATCAGCTGGATGAAATTAATAAAGCTAATTTAAAAAAAGATGAGGATATTGAGCTTGAAAGTCAGTACTCTGTATTATCAAATGCTGAGAAAATAAACAAGGCCTTAGGAAACTCATATGAGATATTAAACGGCGGTAGTGAAAATGCTATATCTATATATGATGGTTTGGGAATAGCTATAAAGGAACTAAGGTCTATTCAAAAACATATTGAAAAGGTTAAGACTATAGCTGATAGTTTGGAAGAAGCATATTACAATATAGAGGAAAATTCAGAGCACATTAGAAAATTAAAGGATAGCGTACAATATGATGAGGGTAAATTAGAGTTTATCAACAGCAGAATTTATCAAATTGGATTGTATAAGAAAAAGTATGGAAATACTATTGATGAAATACTAAAATATAGAGATAAGATTGAAAAACAATATAATGATTTAATAAATAGCAATGAAATTGTAGAAAAATTAAAATTGGAAAAAAAGAATAAATTTAAACAATTAACAGATATTGCTAATAAGCTTCATTATATAAGGGCTGCAATTGCTGCTGAATTGGAGAAATCTGTTAAAGCTGAATTGAACTATATTGGTTTGGAAAAGAGTACTTTTAAAATTGATGTTGCTTTAACTGAAAATTTCAATGAGCATGGCGGGGACAAAGTACAATTTTTAATATCTACAAACCCAGGCGAGCCTTTAAAACCGCTTGAGAAAGTTGTTTCAGGTGGAGAATTATCTAGAATAATGCTTGCATTAAAAACTGTTTTTGTTGATAGGGATGAAATTCCATCTGTTATATTTGATGAGATAGATGTAGGTATTAGTGGAAGAGTCGCCCAAAGCGTTGCTGAGAAAATGTATTCTATTTCTAATACTCATCAGGTTTTTTGTGTGACTCATCTTCCTCAGATTGCCTGTATATCTGATGTACATTATCTTATTTCAAAGGAAGTTAAAGAGAATAAGACTTTTACTTCTGTAACAAAAATGAGTGAACAGCAAAAACAATATGAAATTGCGAGAATGGTAGGTGGGGCAGAAGTAACGAAGCTTACCTTAGAGCATGCCAAGGAACTTATACAATTAGCAGATTTAAAAAAAATAGAATTAAAAAATTTTTAAATACATAAATAAAATATCTGTTTTTGTGGAAGACTAAAGCCATAACTGTAAAAAGTTATGGCTTTTTGTTTTGCTATCGTAAATTAAAATTTTTATTTTTTATCATAAATTAGATTTTGAAACAATGATTTGACTTTATATGAAATTTTCTAATAGGATAATAAAATATTTAAACGGGCAACTTAAAGTTAGAAAATCTTTAAAAGACAGGAGGTAAAAGCATGAAGAAAAAAGGAATAAAAATAATATGCTGGATTTTAACTCCTATGATTTTTTTAACTTTAAGCATATATTATAAATTAGGCACAATTCCAACTACTATTTTTATCAGAGAGGGACAGGAGCTGCATAGCAGCTATTTATTAAAGGTATCAGAACAAAAGGACATTAAAGTTAGCAATATTATTAATGAAGATACAAGCATAAAAAAAGCAAAAGTAAGCCTATTAGGGATTATTCCATTAAAGTCTGTAGCTGTTAAAGCAGTTCCTTCTGAAATAATGCTCTATCCAGGAGGGCAGCCTGTAGGTGTTAAGCTTAATACTCAGGGAGTTTTAATAGTTGCTATGTCTGATATTGATAGTGAAAATGGGAAAAATACAAGTCCCGGAGCAGCAGGTGGGCTTCAGGTTGGAGACAGTATCTTAAAGATAAATAATATACCGATAAATAACTCAGAACAAGTATCAAAAATAGTTAATGATTGTGAAGGAAAGGAATTAAGCCTTACTATTAATAGAAAGGGCAATGAACTAGTTAAAACAATTAAACCAATTAAAAGCACAACTGATAATAAATATAAAATTGGGCTTTGGATAAGAGATTCTACAGCTGGAGTAGGAACTTTAACTTTCTTTGATGAAAAAACAAAAAAATTTGCAGCTTTAGGCCACCCAATTACCGACGCAGACACTGGAACCATATTAAGTATAAGTTCTGGTCAGATAGTTTCTTCTTCCATAGTCTCTATTAGAAAGGGAGCAAGGGGAAATCCTGGAGAATTAAAGGGTATATTTATTGATGAAGATGTGACTATGGGAGATATATTTAAAAATACTGACTGCGGCATATTTGGTACTACCAATAAGAAATTAATAAATTTGAAATTCAATAAGCCAATGAAAATAGGTTTAAGACATGAGATTAAAGAAGGACCAGCTCAAATCATTACTACAGTGAATGGTGAGGAACCCAAAGCATATAATATAGAAATACAAAAGCTTCTTCAGCAAGATACACCTGGTCCCAAGAGTATGGTTATTAAGGTAACTGATGAAACATTATTAGAAAAAACAGGTGGTATTGTTCAAGGAATGAGCGGCAGTCCTATAATTCAAAATGATAAAATCGTAGGAGCTGTAACACATGTACTTATAAATAAACCAGATGTAGGATATGGTATTTATATAGAATGGATGTTAAGAGATGCGGATATTCTGACAAAATAAGTAGTAATAAATTAAATATAATAGTATAATAAATAATAAATGAACTAAAAATGATTTAAATGTATTTTAAGTTCATTTATTATTTATTTTTGGCCAAAATTTACAAAATTATTTTTGAGTTTAGAAGGATTTATTATACTTTTGTCGAATTTATTATTTGTTAAGATATGGAATTAAAAATGAAGGGAGTATTAAAATATGGAAGAGTCTAAAATTAGCGTAATTATTGCGGACGATAATAAAGAATTTTGTAATATTCTAAATGATTATCTATTAAATCAGAGAGATATTGTGGTTACCGGCATAGCGAAAGATGGCTTGGAAGCCTTAAAGCTTATTCAAGAGAGAAAACCTGATTTAGTAGTATTAGATATTATAATGCCACATTTAGATGGTTTAGGTGTACTTGAAAGATTAAATACAATGAATATAAACCCAATGCCTAGAATTATTGTTTTATCAGCTGTTGGACAAGATAAAATTACACAAAGGGCAATAACCTTAGGTGCCGACTATTATGTTGTTAAACCTTTTGATATGGATGTGTTTACAAAGAGAATAAGACAAATGTTTAATAACACTATATCTAGTGATGAAACAAAGCGCTCTGTTTCTATATTGGATACAACAGAAATAAGAATCAATAGAAATGAACCAATTGACTTGGAAACTGAAATAACCAGCATTATACATGAGATTGGTGTACCAGCACATATTAAAGGCTATATGTACTTAAGAGAAGCTATAAGCATGGTAGTGAACGATATTGAATTATTATCTGCTGTTACAAAAGAACTTTATCCCTCAATTGCTAAAAAGTACAATACTACGGCAAGCCGCGTAGAAAGAGCTATAAGACATGCAATAGAGGTAGCTTGGAGCAGAGGTCAAGTAGAAACAATAAATAAGCTTTTTGGCTATACGATTCATAATGATAAGGGCAAGCCAACTAATAGTGAATTTATTGCAATGGTTGCAGACAAGCTAAGACTTAAGAATAAGGTTAGCTAATTTTTAAATTTAAAAATTATTCTTTAAATAGAGCGGTTTTTTACAGCCGCTCTATTTTGTTTTCGCTAAAGGCATATAACTCCTTTTTTAATCATAAATATTTAAGGATGATAAACTAAGGGGGAAAAAATTATGTTCAACAGAAAAGCGCTAATAAATGCTAATGATCATTTCCAACAAAATTTTTGGCTTTATGTTATAAGTTTATTATGTATATTTACTGGTATTGTTCTTGGAATTTATACTGTTAAATATATGGGCGTTAATGATAAAGGTGATTTAATAAATTATTTTACTGGTTTTACCAAAAATATATTACAGGAAAATTTTAAGTATAAAACTATATTTATGGATGTTTTAAAAAACAATATCTCTTTAATATTTGCAATGTGGTTTCTAGGCTTGACTATGGTTGGTATACCAGTAATACTAATTATTGATGTTATAAAGGGCTTTACTATTGGCTTTAGCATAAGCTTTGTTATCAATGGATTAGGAACAAAGGGCTTAGGAGTGGTTCTACTTGGAATTCTCCCTCAGAATATTATATATATCCCCTGTGTAATAATATCCTCAGTTATAGCAATGGAATTTTCTTTGAATATATTAAAAGATAAAATGAATAAGCAGCGTTTAGGCAGTATCTGGATTAGAATTACATCCTATAGTTTTATTTTTGTTCTAATCTCGATTTTTATGTGTACAGGCTTTTTGTTTGAAACCTATGTGACTCCTTCTATAGTAAAATTGATTTTGACGTAGGAAGTGGATATTTTGAAGGTAAGTTATAACTTGGCAGAGTCATTATTAATATTATTAAAGTGCTTTATAATAATATTCTTATTTGGTTTTTTGCTTCCCAGATTAATAGATAATTTTCTGTTTTATATTTATAAGTCAAATTTATATGATAATAGTATTTTTGTAAATTATCTGGTAGATAAAAATAGTAAGTTGTTATATAATTATATTTACATATTTAAACTAATAATAAATATAAGATAGGATATAATTAACATATATAGTACAATAGAACTGATAAAACAGTTCGAGCTTTTCAGCGTGCATTGAATTTAATTTTGCACGCATTTATTGTCTTATAAAATTAAAAACTAATGTTGATGAATATTAATCAAGAAGGGAGAAACTTTTATGGATAGAAGAGTTATCTTAATTGTGTTAGATAGTGTTGGAATAGGAGAAATGCCTGATGCTAAAAAATATAAGGATGAAGGCAGCGATACTCTTGGAAATATATCCTCAGCAGTTGGAGGATTAAGGCTTCCTAATATGGAGGAACTAGGTCTTGGAAACATCGATGGTATTAAAGGTATAGTGAAAACTCAGAACCCTAAAGGAGCCTTTGGCAAATGCGCCGAATTATCTATAGGTAAGGACACAGTTACCGGACACTGGGAAATTGCAGGGATAGTACTAGAGAAACCGCTAAACACCTATCCTGGTGGATTTCCAGAGCCGTTAATAAGTGAATTTGAAAATAAAATAGGCAGAAAAATTCTAGGCAATAAGGTGGCATCAGGTACTGAAATTATTAAAGAATTAGGGGATGAGCATGTAAAAACAGGATGCCCTATTGTTTACACTTCCGCTGACAGCGTATTTCAAATAGCCGCTCATGAGGATGTTATTCCAATTGAGGAATTATATGAAATGTGCAAAATTGCAAGAGAAATGTTTATGGGAGATATAGCTGTCGGAAGAATAATCGCAAGGCCTTTTACAGGTCAAAGTGGAAGCTACAGTAGAACTTCTAACAGAAAGGATTTTGCATTAGATCCTTTTGGAAAGACTATGCTTGAGTATATAAAGGAAGTGGGCAATAATGTAATGGCTGTTGGCAAAATAGAGGATATATATAACGGCAAGGGTATTACCCATGCAGTTCATATAAAGAATAATATGGATGGTGTAGATAAAACCTTGGATTATATGAGGGAAGGAAAAACTGGGCTTATATTTACCAATCTGGTAGACTTTGATATGCATTATGGTCACAGAAACGATGCCCTTGGCTATGCTAAAGCTTTAGTAGTCTTTGACAATAGATTGCCTGAAATTTTAGAGCTTATGAAGGAAGAGGATATACTAATATTAACTGCCGATCATGGTTGCGATCCAACTACTCCTAGCACAGATCATTCAAGGGAATATATACCTCTTATTATATATGGGAAAAAGATTGCTCATGGAACTAATGTTGGCATTAGAAAAAGCTTCTGTGATATTGGTAAAACTATTTTAGAATATCTTAATATAGAAAATGAACTAAATGGGAAAAGTTTTGCAAAAGAAACTCTCCTGTAGAATTATTCATTAAAAATATTACCTGAAGTTAGGGGACATTAATATGAGAATGTATGATT
>CAZMQY010000060.1:592-15134 GCA_964568335.1 uncultured Clostridium sp. | reverse complement strand
AGAAGATAATTTTACTACTGATAATATATCGTTAATTTGTTTTCGCTTATTTGCTTCCATTTTGCTCACCTTCTAACAGCTTTATCTTAATGAAAAAGTGATTAAGGTCGGTAGAACCGACCCTATATTATTCTTCTCTTAAGCACTTTGGTTCTTCTGGTTGATAGGTAAAATAGAAGCATGCAGATGAAGCCACTGCTGCAGCAATCATAGTTGCTAATGTAGCAATTAGGGTTAATAACTTCTTTTTCATAGTATTACTTTCTCCTCCTTTTAAAAATTAATATTTGATCTAAAAAGGCATCTATTTTATAAACTGTAAGATGACCTCCACGTGTAAGTGTAAATACTTGCCATAATGTACCTCCGTATATGCACAGAGTGAAAACTAAAAAGCGGTTCTCCTGAGTAAAGAGATATAAAATAAAATTAAGTATTACGACTATCACATAGACATCTAATATTAATATAGAGCCTTTCTTCATCCGATCTTTCTTTTTCTGAGTTCTTATGGGCTTAGCAGCACTATCCACAGGGGCTAATTTAATAATTATATAATAAGAGCATATAAAAACTATAACTCCTAAAAATATAATTAGCTTTAAATTGATTAATGGAGAAATAATGAAGGATATTAATAGTGCTTCACCGATAGTTATAATAGTTCCGATTAACGTACAAGCCCAAGGAGAACTTGCATGAGCACCACCAGAATATTTTCTAAGTATAGCTCCAGTGAAGGAAATTATAAGAGCTTCAATTAAAACTCCAAATATTAGCCCAAATATAGCTACAAGAGCTATGGAGGATAATGTGTTTAATAAAGCAAAAAATCCATAGGCAATTACTTCCTTGCGGTCATTATCAAGCTTTAATTCTGAGCTTATTTTTTCAGCCATAATTTTCGTTAGATTTTCAACACTAAACATATCGTAACTCTTTTCGTTTTGATAATCTAAGGTAATATATAACAACAAATATTACTGGAAATAATAAAGATGGTAGTCCATATAAAGTTTTTAAAGTAGGATTATTCATAATACCGTTTAAGTCTATTTTTAGTACGACCTGTATAAAGAAAGCATTTATTCCTTCAAATATAAACCCAAGAATAATTATAATAATTCCACCTTGAATAGATTTAATAATATCAATTTTATTTATTGAACTTGATAAAATAATAAGTGCTATTAAATTTAATATAGTATGTATGCCATATTGAATAGGAAGAAGCCTAATCAGATATACCGAAATCGAGAATAGTAGTACTGAAAGTAAATATTTTTTTATATTAATTTTTGTTTTCGAGAAGGCATACACTGCTAAAACAAATAGAAATGCTTCAGGAATTCCTCTTACAATAAATTCAAACCATGTTATTTGCAACATTTCTCTCCTCCAAGGGTCTTCAAATTCCTATATATTTTTGTTAACGTACTTAATTGCATTAAAAACAACAATAAAAGTAAAGAATCTAATAAAAATATCACCTATGCTTAAAATACTATATCCTAAATCAATATAGTCAGTTAAAAATTTAAATCTTGCTGCTTCACTGCCTAAGATATGTATATCATTAACTAGTGTAAAGGACTTAGGTTTAGCATAGCCTGTAACATAAGACAATGTTGGAAACACGGGCATCTTCCCGTCATTTGCAGCAATTGCCAACTTATTTAGGGCTGATCCGATAAAAACAGATAAAGATCCAATAATTGCACTTTTATACAGTTTATATTTAAATATCGGAAATAAAAAAGTTAGAATGTACATTGTTTCTAATAAACGAGAATACTTTACAAAATGATAATTACCATAAAATATAGTAATTTGCAAGAGAATATAAAATAATGTAAATAGAATTACAGGATAAAAAGCCCATGATTTAAACAATGGCTTAAGCTTGTACCCTTTTATTTTTAAAAAAAGCATTGCAAGTAATATTGTCTCAATCATAGCTATCCTCACATTTTTCTAAGCTAGATACAGTAGTATGACACTGAACTTTTTAATGTAGACGTTAGCAGTATCATATTGTCCTTGAAATATAATTATAACAAGTAAACTTTCACAAAGCCATAGTTTTTTGGTAAATTCGACTAAATTAGTTAAAATAATAGCGGAGGAGTGTTTAATCTGCTTTATTTCATCACCACTCACCAGGGTATGCGATTATATGCAGGGTAACTGGCCTCCTGCCCCAAATAAGACACTCTGCTATAGAATTCATATATAAGTCTATAATATTTCCTTTAATTTTTCCGCCTGTATCCGAGGCAATAGCATAACCGTAACCTGGTATATAAACCTTTGTTCCTAAAGGAATAACAGTTGGGTCTACTGCGATGGTGCTTAGACCGTCAGGGTCTCTCACAGGCTTTAAACCCATGGCTGTTAAAGTACCACCTGCATAAGCTGTAGCAGTCATAGTGTAAGTAGCCTTGTAGGTGTCACCAGTGCCCGAGGCTGGCTGTGAATCCTGTTCAGCTTTAGCTATCAAAATTTTTAACTTTTCATTTCCAGAGTCTACATAATCCTTTGCTTTTTTCTTAACTGAAGCTGTGCTTAACTGTGGAATCAAACTGTTTAAGGTTTGCAGGGCATCTTTCATATCTGCTATCTTAGCAGAGGGGGAATCAATAGTTGAAACAGCATGAGCAATTAATTTTTCTTCATTTTCCTTTATAAGCGCTGCAGCAGAAATTTTCTCCTGATTAAATTGTTCAATTAAAGCTTGAAGTTTCTTCTTATTGTCCTTTAGCTGCTTAAGGTTTTCATCATTAGTATTTTTTAGCTGCTGAAGCTTAATTTTTTTAGCATCAAGCTGACTAATGCTTTCACTTAGAGTTTTCTTCTTTGAAACCAATTCGGTAAATAGTTTTTTATCAAAGGATATAACTCTTTTAATTGCTTCGTACCTATCGAAAAAATCAGAAAGGCTTTCCGAGGTAAGAACTAACGAAAGAAAATTTTCAGTATAACCATTTATGTACATGATTCTAAGCCTTTTATTTGCAAGGGCTTGGGTAGCATCAACTTCCTTTATTAACTGGTCCATGCGTGCTTTTTCAGCTTCTATCAGTTTGCTGTTTTGAAGTATATCCTTATTGTTTTTACTAATATCATTGTTGAGCTTATCTAATTGAACATTCATTTCGGCTATTTGTCTGTTTGTCTCTACTATATTGTCGTTCATTTGTTGAAATTTCAGCTTATTTTTTGCTATAGTATCCTGTGGATTATCAGCAGCTGAAGTTATATAGCTTGTACTACATAAAAGAACTATTGAAATAAATAAGGATAATAATCTTTTTGTCACAGGCTCTTCCTCCTCTGTTCATTTCCGTGAGACAGTATTATAGTATATTATAGCATAAGGCGAACAAGCAGTGCCAGCCATAAGATAAGCGGCAGAGGAAAAGCCTTCTGCCGCAGATAAATTAATTAATAAACCTCTCCAGATTCCACACATCAGTAACCCAATTTTCATAGAATTCTTCTTCATGGCATACTAGAAGTACAGTCCCATTGAATTTTGTAAGAGCATCCTTTAATGCTTCCTTTGCATAAATATCAAGATGATTAGTAGGCTCATCAAGAAGCAGCCAATTCCCTGGAGTCATCATAAGCTTGCACAGTCTAACCTTAGACTGCTCGCCGCCGCTTAGTTCTGTCATCTTGTGAAATATATGCTCCTGCTTTAGCCCGCATTTAGCAAGGGCTTCTCGGATTTCTTTTTGTGTTTTTTTAGGGAATGCTTCCCAAACCTCTTCAATAGCAGTATTACTATTTGTTTTACTCTCTTGTTCAAAGTAGATTGGATAAAGATATTCTCCTAATTTTAGTGTACCAGCTAGCGGCGAAAGCACGCCCATTATGGTCTTTAAAAGAGTTGATTTTCCTATGCCGTTACATCCTGTAATTGCAATCTTTTCACCTTTTCTAAGTGTTAAGTTTAAGTCATTGATTATTGGATAGCTGTATCCAATATTGAGCTTAGAGCTTTCAAATATAAGCCTTCCAGATTCCCTTGAAGGCATAAAGGAGAAGGCTGGAATAGCTTGAAGCTTTGGCTTCTCAAGTCTATCTATTTTCTCAAGCTGCTTTCTTCTGCTTTGAGCTCTCTTAGTGGTAGAAGCGCGAACAAGATTTTTATTAATAAAATCTTCAAGCTTTGAAATCTGCTCCTGCTGCTTTGTATACTCCTCAATGTACCGTTTACTTTCTTCATCCTTAAGCTTTAAAAAGGCTTTATAGTTCCCAGGGTATCTTTTCATAGTTGTAAATTCTATATTATAAATCACATTAGTTACTCTGTTTAAGAAGCCTGTGTCGTGAGATATAACAATAAGGCTGTTTTCATAGCTTGAGAGATATTCAGAAAGCCAACCTATATGATCTTTATCAAGGTAGTTAGTAGGCTCATCTAAGAGAAGCAGGTCTGAATTTTCAAGCAGCAGCTTTGCAAGCTTGACCTTTGTTCTCTGACCTCCGCTTAGCTTTTCTACAGGTGTATCCTTGCCTAAGGCACTAAGGCCTAGACCATTTGCTACATTATCTATAAGACTGTCTATTTTATAGAATTCACTGGCATATAGTGAGTCCTGAAGCTTTCCCAGCTCCTTTAAGAGTTTTTCAGCTTCGGTGGTAGTTGCAGTAGCCAGCAAATCACCTATATCTATAATTCTTTTTTCAATTCTATAAAGCTTATAGAAAGCAAGTTTTAAGGTGTTTCTAATAGATAAGGTGTTATCAAGTTCCAGGTGCTGATCAAGATAACCTATATTTATTGAAGGTGACCGGTATAGGGTGCCCTTATCAGGAATATATTTACCGCTTAAAATATTTAAAAAGGTAGTTTTTCCTGCTCCATTGGCTCCCACTAGCCCAACGTGCTCACCCTTTAAAAGTCTGAAGCTGGCATTTTTTAAAATTACTTTCTCTCCAAAACTAAAGGTTAAGTTTTCTATACTTAATATAGTCATAATTATCAATCTCCTAAAGTTCATTAATAAAATAAAAAGGAAAGAGGGAATAAAAACTCCTCTTTCCTTATAAGCAAAGCTTATTTTAGTATAATCCAGATATGCAGCCTAAACTCAGATGTAATGTAACATAATAAATGTTTTGAAAGTTTATTATGAACTCTGAAATTTTAGGCGGCAAAAAAGAGTCGTATCCTGTAAATGGTATTTCTATTCAGTTGGCAGCTAAAAAAGGGCAGACTTCTCCCTTAAATAGCTAAACCACCTGTTAGAAGTACCATTTTACACACGATAGACTCACATCTCCTTCAAGACTTATACTAAAACTTAACTACATTATATTATATATGTAAAATTTTGATAAGTAAATATAAATTTTCGGATAATTTAAAAAATAGCCGTATTAATTATCAAATACGGCTAAATGGGTCAATTTTCAATTTTTGTGCCGCAGCTGATACAAAATTTAGCAGTTGGCTTTAATTTTTCACCACATTCAGGACAGTGTTTAGAAGCATTTAGCTTTTCACCACAATCAGGGCAGAACTTTGAGTTTTTTTCAAGAGACGCACCGCAGCTAGGGCAGCTTGCACGAATAGTATCCTTCCAGTTTTCTTCGGAAAGCTTTTTATCTTCCTCTGCCATATGAGCATGAGCCCATACCTCCTCAACTGAGCGACTTGCCTGAGCAGCAGACATTTCAACACCAAGGTCAGGAGCGCAGCCCTTGCAAAGACCTTTGCTATTATTCCAGCATCGTTCCTTGCATACCCAAGCTTGACACCTTGGACATTGTATAAAGTCACCTTCAACTTCTTTTACGGCCTCTAAAAACGCATTATCATGTGCCTTTTCCCATGCAGCTGAATGTACACGGTTTGTCAGATGTGATGTCTTGCTGAGGAGTCCGCCAAAAATGCTGCTCACAGCGTCTAATGCTTCAGAAACAGCGCCTGTTGCTGAAGTTTTAAAGTGCGTTCTATAGCCTGTTCCACATCTGTCGCAGTAAAATTCAAATTGAAAGCCCTTTTCAGTGCATTGATCACTGTAGTTTCTTACAAATCTAATTTTATCGCTCATTTATATTCTCCTATATTAATTTTTCTCTATATTATATGAATTTCAGATAGATAAATTGAATTAAAAACCTAATAAAAAACTATAGAATAATGTTAGAAAAAAGTCCCCTTGCTTCCCTTTTTATTTTAAGTATATAATTAAATCATTGTAAATAATCTTCGAGGCAAAGGAAGTTAAAGACCAAAATAAATTTTTGACAGCAAGCTTAAACTGCTCAATGTGACCATAGAAAGGAGAATATATGTTAAAAGCAGATAAACTTTTTAAACAAAATATAGAAGCAATTTTAAACGAGGGAATGAGCACTGAGGGCTATGATGTGAGGCCTCTTTATGTTGATGGAAAGCCAGCACATTCTACCTTCATAACACATGTTAGCGAAACTTATAATATAAATCAGGGAGAGTTTCCTATCACTACTTTAAGGCCAATTGCTATTAAAAGCGGAATTGGTGAAATTAGATGGATTTATCAAGATCAAAGCAGCGAGCTTAAGACTTTGAAAGAAAAGCATAATATCCACTGGTGGGATTCCTGGGATATTGGTCATGGAACTATAGGTCAAAGATATGGAGCCACTGTTAAAAAATATGACCTTATTGGAAAGCTTTTGAAGGGGCTTGAAGAAGCACCTTATACAAGACGACATATAATAGATTTGTATCAGTATTCAGATTTTGAGCAAACTGCAGGGCTTTACCCTTGTGCTTTCTTAACTATGTGGAGTGTGAGAGGCAGCCTTCTTGATATGACATTAGTACAAAGATCAAGCGACTATTTAGTAGCTGGACATATAAATAAAATGCAGTACGTTGCACTTCAAATGATGGTAGCAAGGCATCTTGGCCTTGAAGCGGGGAAGTTTACTCATTATGTTGAGAATCTACATATTTATGATCGACATATGGAACAAGCTCAAGAACTATTGAGAAGAGAACCAAATACAGAAAAGACTCCTAAGCTAATATTAAATCCAGATAAGAAAAGCTTCTATGATATAACCACAGAGGATTTTCAGCTTGTGGATTACGAGCCAGTTAAGCCTCAATTAAAATTTGAACTTGGAATATAGGGGGTGAAGTTATGATAAATATGATTGTTGCAGTGGACAGAAAGCTTGGCATAGGCTGCAATAACAAGCTGCTTGCAAGAATAAAGCCTGATATGGAGTATTTTAAAAGAGTTACTGCAAATAGTGTTGTTGTGATGGGTTATAGTACATATATGTCTTTGCCCAAGAGACCACTTCCTAATAGAGTTAATATGGTTTTGACCTCTAAAAGCATAGAACTTGAGGGGGCACAAGTAGTTTCCAGCATTGAAGCCTTGCTTATGACCTTAGAAACCTATAAAGATGAAAAGGAAATATACATTATCGGTGGAGGGTCTGTATATAAACAGCTGATGCCTTATGCTGACAGACTCTATATAACTCATGTGTTTGATTCCTTTGAGGCGGATACCTTCTTCCCAGAAATTGATGAAGAGTGGGAAATAGAAAGTGTAACCGCAGACAAGGAGAACCTATTTCATGAACATCCTCATGTGTTTGCAGTTTACAAAAGAAAATAGAGGCAATGGTTGTGGCAGAGGGACTTTTCCTCTGCCATATTGTGCATTTTTAATATTCATAATTTTTTCGCCTGCCATAATACGCAAGCATATTAGCAGCTAACTTACCACTATATAAAGCTCCTTGCATCCAGCCATGTTTAGCTGAAGTATGCTCGCCTGCAAAGAATACTCTATTATTATATTCTGGTCTTAAAATGCTATAGGAAAAAATATTCTTCTGTCCAGGTAAGGTTATGGCAAGGGCTCCTCTAAACCACTGTTCTGTGTTCCAGTGAACAGTTTTATATCTTTCAACTACTGAGTCTAAATAACCCTTTGGAAGTCCGTGCACCTGTTCAACATTTTGTTTAATTAATGCTGTACGCCTTTTTTCATCTAGATTCCCAATCCTTACAGAATCCAGATTGAAGTTGTAAGAAGCTACCAGCACTCCAGGTTCATTTGGAGAGCACTTAGCGGTATCTGCGCATAATGCATGATCAGAAGGATAAATTATAGATCCAATCGGCAAATCAGTATAAGAAATTCCTCCAACTATTCTTCCATATTCCGTATCTTCCTCCCAGAAGCGTCTATCACATAAAAAGTTAGTTCTTTGTGAATCAGCATAATTTAATTCTTTTATAGCCTGCATTTTTCTAGTACTAAAGAAAGGCTTAATCTCTACTTCCCTTAAGGTTGAGAAAGGAATAGCACAGATCACATAATCAAATTCTTCTGTTGAATCCTCGGAAGCTTTCTTGTTTCTATATCTTAATATCACTTTATTTCTGTTGTTAGATTTAGAAATCCCATTAATAGAATGTCCTGTTCTAAAGTCCACTTGTCCTATAACAGAATCCTGTAGATTATCATATTCCACTGGTTTTTTTGACATAAGAGATTTATAAAATGCAAGCGGCAGATTTACATTTCCTCCAGCAATTCGGTACAGGATGCTAAAATCAAGAGAGTACATTTCCTGCAAAATTTCACCATAGCTGTTATTTAATAATGTGCCCGTTAACGGATCAACCCCTGCAAGCAGGCTTATTGCATCCTGGCTTAAGCCAAGCATTTCAAAGACCTGACGAATGCTCATTTTTACTAATCCAGCATACTCAGGAGAATATCTTGGCAGTATTTTTAGAATCTCTGTTCTTATTTGCGGTGAAAGATTATTCAAAGCATAATTTATCGCGTAATCATATAACTTTGGCCAGGGTGTATTTCTCTCCCTTGCAGTCAAATTGTACTTTGGATAAAGCTTTTCAGTAACATTTCTGCCTTCAGAGTCATTTCTAACTCTTGTATTATGCACAAAAATAAAGGAATTAGGATTTTCTTGAACAAAGAGGGTTGTGTTAAGCTTAAATTTATTAATATAATGCCAGGTTGTCTCATGTGATACAGGGATTCTTATGGCTCCCATTTCTCCATAGTATTTCTTTTCCCTATCAAAATAATAAGTATATACTCTTCCGCCTATTCTATCATTCAATGCATCAAAGATAGTGATATCCGCTCCAACTTTTCTAAGTTCAAAGGCAGCCGAAAGCCCTGCAAGGCCGCCGCCAATGATGCCTATCTTTACTCCCTTAAATTCACCCGGCGATGCATAGCTTGTAATATCAGGCGGAGGGCTGAGCAGCTTTACTATATTGTTGTAGTCTTCAGGCCTGCCTGCATCAGCTAAAGAATCTTTAAGCATTTGATGCCTTTGGGAATCAGTAGGATTAAAGGGGGTAGTTGAGGGTATATGGGCAGTCATTAAACACATACCTCTTATTAATTATTACCTTATATTATAATAATTAAGTTATCAGATTATTACATATTAAAGCTGTTAAATGCGTTTAAAATGGTGATAAAAAAATAAATCCATCAATATTCTCATATTACTGGTTTATATTAAAGAATGACATAATAAATTGCGAACAGTCTCATACAGATCAGTCTTATTCTTGGCTTGAAGCCGCTTTTCAGGAATTATGACATACCTGCAGCTGATGCCGTATGCTGACAGACTCTATATAACTCATGTGTTTGATTCCTTTGAGGCGGATACCTTCTTCCCAGAAATTGATGAGGAGTGGGAAATAGAAAGCGTAACCGCAGACAAGGAGAACCTATTTCATGAACATCCTCATGTGTTTGCCATATATAGGAGAAAGTAAGGGCAGAGGAACATTTCCTCTGCCTTA
The DNA here is from genome assembly GCA_964568335.1 of uncultured Clostridium sp. Classification (GTDB taxonomy): domain Bacteria; phylum Bacillota; class Clostridia; order Clostridiales; family Clostridiaceae; genus Clostridium_AT. The sequence continues at coordinate 5,311 of CAZMQY010000060.1, read as the reverse complement.
TTTTTTATGCTATAATAATAGGCGAAAATAACTTGATGGAGGAAAGTAATGGCTGAAAATATATACAGATTAAATAAAAAGCTTTTAGATTCAGGTTTTAATATATTAAAAAAAGATAAGGTCTTTACTATAGCCTTTATACTAGCAGCGGCAAGTTGTTTTGTATACACCCCAAAGCTAGAGTACATTGATTTTAAGGTGCTTTTTAGTTTGTTTAATCTTATGCTTGTAGTAAAGGCCTTTGAAGAACTAAAAATATTGGACAAGGTTGCTGTCAGTATAGTTAATAGATACAGCAGTATGAGTAAAATATCTCTTGTTTTGATTTTATTATGTTTCTTTAGCTCTATGTTTATAACTAATGATGTTGCTCTAATAACCTTTGTGCCTTTAACTCTTATTATTAGTAAGGCAACACAAACTTCAATGGTTGATACAATTATTTTTCAAACCTTGGCTGCTAATCTTGGCAGCAGTTTAACCCCTATGGGGAACCCACAGAATTTATATATATTCTCTTTTTATAAGCTAACTTTAGTACAATTTTTTACAACAGTTAGCTTAATAACTGTACTAGGAGGTATTTGGCTTTATATTTTAAATAGCAGGCTTAAGACCTTTAGTTTAGATGTAGAACTTCCTTCAATTAAAATAGAAAATAAAAATGAAGCTATAGTGTGGGGAATAGTGTTTTGCATTATTTCTGCATCTATTCTTGGAGTTATAAGCTATAAGTTTGCTTTTATAGTTACGATATTTACAGTATTAATTATAAATAAAAGTTTATTAGTAAGCATAGACTACTTATTACTAGTAACCTTTGTATGCTTTTTTATATTTATAGGAAATGTTTCTAACATAGGGCTTATTTATAGTTATATGGGGGAGCATTTAAAAAGTTCAGCTTCCGTATATGTTAGCTCAATGATTTTCAGCCAATTTATAAGCAATGTACCAGCTGCCATACTTTTATCAAAGTTCACAGATAATTGGAGACCTCTATTGTTAGGGATAAATATAGGTGGAATGGGTACAATTATTGCTTCGTTGGCTAGTGTGATTTCCTATAAGCTTTTCATAAAGGACAATCCACAGAAAAGCAAAGCTTACATGATTAGGTTTAGCATATATAATTTTATAAGTTTAATTTTATTATCAGCTATAAGCTGCATAATGTTGAAGATTTAGAATGTGGCAGAGGACGCTTCCATTGAAACATTTAAGGAGGAAATTAACTTGAAAATTGTAATTGATGATAGCACAGTTGAAGTTATTAAAGAGATTATGAGAAAAGAGAATATAGATACTCTGCGAATAGACTACGCTGAAAACACTTGAAGCAACTTGGATTTTAAAGCTGTGCTGGATGTGCAGACAGATAGGGACTTAGTTTTTTATTATAAGGATATTAAAGTAATTGCAGTAAAAGCAGTAGATATGATAGTTTCAAAGGTTGTCATTAGTAATGAAACTACACCTAAGGGTGTAAAGCTTAATTTAAAGTGGGAATAAAAATATAAGATTAAAGCAGAAGGCTACTAACTAGACTTCTGCTTTAATCTTTTTCAGAGAACTAATCAGTTTTGTAAGCTCTCCCTCTAAAGCTAAATAATTATCTGAATTAAGCAGCTCATCAGGAATTAAGGTATATCTGCAGCTACTGTTTTTTAAGTAGCTGTATATTATTTGGGCTTCGTCCAGTTCGTTTCTGTCAACCCTAAGGTGGTGGCTTAGCTCTTTATTTTTAAAGCAGGTTAATATAACTGTCTTTATTTGTTTAGCGCCAAGGCTATATGCTTCATACTTATTACTAAAAAGCACTTTATTACCTTTAATGAGAAAGAGCTTAACCTTGTCATCTTGCAGGGGCTCTAGCAAAGCAATATTCTTATTTTCTTCAGTAAATTCTATAACCTTCTCTTTGCCCAGAAGAGAATTTATCGCACTTATATAATCCCTGTATTTTGCTGCGGTCTCAAAATCAAATTTCTCTGCAGCTATGTTCATATTTTCTTCTATTTCCTCAAGAACTTTTCTGTCAGTGCCGTTAAGCAGGCTAATGATACTATTTATTGCAGCAACATATTGGTCCTTTGCAGTATCACCCAGACATATGCCTAAACAAAGCCCCAAAGAATAATTCAAACAGCTAGAATTGCTGCGAGAGGAAGAGCTGCATAGGAGTCTGCAGTTTTCTTTTATTCCGTAAGCGGCCCTTTCTACAGTATTTTTATTTGTATATGGACCGAAATAAAGATTGCCCTCTGCTTCAATTCGCTCATTAGTAAGATCAATGCTTGGATATTTTTCATTCATATTTATTTTGAGATAAGCGTAGGATAAAGGGCTTTTCATTAGCTTATTATATAAAGGCTTTAATTCCTTTATTAATTTGCATTCCAGCATAAAGGCCTCAAATTCTGTATCAGTAAGTAGATATTCAAAGTCTTTTATATTCTTCACAAGCTTAACAATCTTTGGAGAATGTGCTTTAGAGTTTTGAAAGTAAGAGCCGACCCTGCTTTTTAAGTTCTTCGATTTTCCTACATAAATGATGCTGCCGCTAGAATCCTTCATGAGATAAACTCCTGGTGCTGAAGGCAGATTCTTTACTTTTTCTTTTAAATCCATTTTTTCTCCTTTCATTCGAAACACTGGGTAGTTTAAGCTTGCTGGCTCCGCTCACAAACTACCCGTTAAAGTCCATTTAGGACTTTAACCTCCTTCCAGTGGATTATACTTTGATTTTTATATATTATTTTACCACATGTAAAAAATCATAAACAGCTGTATAACATATGTAAATAATAACCGAAGGCAGGCATCTAGATATATGCTTAGATTTCTGCTTTTAAAATTTATGGCAAGCTTTTTGTCTGTAAACCATTATTTAAGTGTGTTACAATAATTGTAAACTAATTCAAAGCAGGAGGAAGGCCAATGTTCAGTGATTTTATCAAGCACTACAACATAATAAGAAATATTCTTAGGGATGTCTTCCTTTATGGGTGCTTTTCTAGAGAAGGTCTAGAAGGGAAGAGAGAGCTTAGCTCAAGAAAGATAAGCTATGAGATTAGACGAATACAGCAGTATGTGGAAGAGGAGTTTATAAGAACAGATAGAGACGGAAGATATAAGCTTTTGGCTTTAACCTATGATTCCATAAGAAATACTGAAAACTTTTTAGTTAAGACCTATATGACAAAAAGCTTCACTCGTACGGATTTGAGACTGTATTTTTATCTTTTAATGAGCTTAAATGATCAGGATAAACCTTGTTGTTGTCGCGATATAGAAGAAAAGCTTATAGGAGATGGGCTAATATCCTATGACCATATAAGCAGCAAGACCATTGAAAGAAAGCTTGATGAGATGTGCAGCAGTCTAGGAGTGCTTCAGTGTGAAACTATAAAAAGAACGAAATATTATAGTGTAGGTGAAGATGTTTTTAAGGAACTAGATAATTCAGAGGTTAAAGAGCTTCTTACTGCGGTTTCACTGTTTAAAAATATTTTATTTCCAGTGACTGCAGGCTATTACTCTGAGCTTAGCTTAAAGGATTATGCTGCTTATGAGAGAGGAATTAACCTAAACATTAGAGATTATTTTCAATACAAAAACCTTCATTACCATCCTGTTATTGAGGAGCAAGTGCTTTGGCAGCTACTAAAGGCTATACATGAGAAGAAAAACATAACCATTGACTATAAGCTGCCTCCAAATAAGAAAAAGGATAGAGAAAGCGAGTTCCTAAAGCCTTATAAAATTCGTTATGACATAGGCTGTGGAAGGTTTTATCTTGTGGCTTATGATAAAAACAACAGGTGCATTATTTTTAGGCTTGATAGAATACAACAGGTTAAGATTATTAACAGTACATACGAAGAGACTAACTTGAAACAAGCTTATAATAAGGACATGATGTATAGCTGGTCCACTGTGCAGCTTGGATGGGGTAAAAATCCAGAAAAAATTAAGCTGGAAATAAATATAGATGAACCTAAGGAAAATTATTTAATTCAAAAGATTAGCAGCGAAGTTCAGAATGGAACCATAGAGAAAATAGAAAATGGACGGTACCACTTAAACATGCTTGTAAATGACAGCAACGAAATGGTGCCATGGATCAGAAGTTATTCTGGATACATAAAGGTTATTCAGGGAAGGGGACTTATTAAAAGAATGGCTGAGGACTGGAAGGAGATGCTTGAAACCTATGGAACTCTTTGATGAAGTAAAAAATAGATATTTTCATATAGTCTTTAGAGTGCTCAATGAGTGCAAGGAAGGACCTTCCAAAAAGGCTATTATCAAAATAATAGCTGAGGAAGAGTTTCAGGAAAAGATTATAGGAAAGGATTTTCAGACCTTTGAGGGACTTCTTTTAAATGAATATGAGCATAAAGAAAATTATAACCTGCTGAAGGAACAAGAAGGGCTATTCTATCCCAGCATAAAAACTGATAAAAACTATTCTGTACCAGTAAGACTTACTAATATAGAAAAAGCTTGGCTTAAAAATCTTATAGAGTTACCAGAAGCAAATTTTATATTGAGTGGCAAGACTATAGCAAAGCTTAAGGAAGCTTTAAAGCACATTAATTGTCCTAATATCAATGAACTTCTGGAAGTAACAAATAAATCAATACTTCCAGAGGTTAAAAATATGGAGCAGTATGAAGCAAATTTTAGAATACTCCTAAAGGCTATCATGGAGGA
>CAZMQY010000060.1:0-582 GCA_964568335.1 uncultured Clostridium sp. | reverse complement strand
CTACTGCAATATTGATAGAAATGGCAATGAGTATTGCGGCAGGCATGCTCTTCCTTTAAGGCTGGAGTACTGTCTTAAGGATGGCAGGTTTAGAGTTTCTATGTATTCCTTAGATGATAACAGACCCATAATGGCAAATGTTTTTACATTGAGCAGCATTGAGATAGATGAAGACAAAAAATCTGTAATTAGCAGGGAAGCTGCAATAAAGCTTTTGCACAAAAACCGATATTCAAGAGAGCCTATAGTATTAGAGGTAACTGACAAAAGAGCCGCTATGGAAAGATGCTTCATGAGTTTTTCAGGTATGGAGCGTTCCTCAAGGTGCATTGACCAGGATAAATATGAAATAAAGCTATTTTACTATACCTTTGAGGAAGAGGAGATAATTAGAAAGATATTAGCCTTAGGTCCTTATGTTAAGGTAATATCTCCAAAAAGAGTAATGGATACCATAATAAAAAGAATAAGACGAGCAGTCGAACTAAACGGCTGCGATTTTATAGAGAAGGGGGAAGCTAGTTTGATAGAAGTAAAAGGAAAGTATAATACCGCCAAGGTTTATACAGATAAATTAGAGCC
>CAZMQY010000059.1:0-15174 GCA_964568335.1 uncultured Clostridium sp. | reverse complement strand
TTATCGAGCGGGAGCGAGTAATCCTAATTACTCAGTGCTTCCGACTAAAAGGAGGAATTAACATGGATTTAAGAGAAAGAGCTTTAAAAATGCACAAAGACAATGAAGGGAAAATTGCTCTTCATTGCAAGGTACCTGTAAAGACTAAAGAGGATTTGACCCTTGCATATACTCCAGGAGTTGCAGAGCCTTGTCTAGAAATTGAAAAGGATTATAACAAAATTTATGATTATACCTCAAAGGGAAATCTAGTGGCAGTTGTTACTAATGGCACTGCTGTACTTGGACTTGGAGATATTGGAGCAGGAGCAGGAATGCCAGTTATGGAGGGAAAGGCAGTACTTTTTAAATCTTTCGCTGGTGTAGATGCTTTTCCAATATGCTTAAACACAAAAGATGTAGATAAAATTATTGAAACAGTTAAGCTTATGGAGCCAACCTTTGGGGGAATAAACCTTGAGGATATAAAAGCTCCTGAGTGTTTTGAAATTGAAGACAGACTAAAGGAAATTTGTGATATTCCAATTTTTCATGATGATCAGCATGGAACTGCTGTAGTTACTGTTGCAGCTATGATAAATGCTCTTAAGCTTACAAATAGAAAAGCTGAAGATTTGAAGGTCGTTGTAAATGGAGCCGGAGCAGCAGGAACAGCAGTAGCAAAGCTGCTTTTATCCATGGGAGTTAAGGATATTGTTGTATGCGATAGAAAAGGAGCTATATCGAAGGATAATGAAGGTCTTGATAAGACAAAGAAGAAGCTTGCCGAAATAACAAACCCTGAAAATAGAAAGGGACCTCTAGCGGAAGTTATAAAAGGTACTGATGTATTTGTAGGGGTATCAGCAGCTGGTGCCTTAACAACTGAAATGGTAGAAACCATGAACAAGGATTCAATGATATTTGCAATGGCAAATCCAGTTCCAGAGATTAAAAAAGGTGGAGCTAAAGTTATTGGTACAGGCCGTTCAGACTTTCCAAATCAGATAAACAATGTTCTTGCTTTCCCAGGAATCTTCAGAGGAGCGCTGGATGTTAGAGCTAGTCAAATAAATGAAGAAATGAAGATAGCTGCAGCTGAAGCTATAGCTAATGTGATAACAGAAGAAGAGCTTAATGAGGATTATATAATACCATCATCCTTTGATTTAAGAGTAGCACCTATAGTTGCTCAAGCAGTGGCAGAAGCTGCAATTAGAACAGGAGTAGCAAGAAGAACAGATATTACACCTGAATGGGTATTTAATCATACAAAAGAATTAGTTGGAAGCAAATAATCATAGTTAATGAACACTGAAGGATTAGCAGTCCTTCAGTGTAAAAAAAATAAATATTGGGGGTAATAGCAATGATTAAAGTAGGAGTAGTAGGATATGGAGTAATAGGCCAAAGACTTGCTGATGGTGTGGCGCTTCAAAAGGATATGGAGCTTGTAGGGGTAGCAGATGTATCACCAACACTTGCAATTAGAGCGTTAAAGGAAAAGGGGATGCCATATGCTTTTTATAATGGAATGCCTGAAAACGATTCTAAGTTTGAAGAGTTAGGAATCCCTATTTCAGGCACATTGGAAGATTTAATACAAAAGGTTGATGTTATACTTGATGCAACAAGTGCTGGAGTAGGAGCAAAGAATAAAGAGCTTTATGTAAAATACAATAAAAAAGCTATCTTCCAAGGTGGGGAAAAGAACAGTGTAGCTGATGTATTCTTTCATGGTTATGCAAACTATGAAAATGGACTTGGAAAGCAGTTTTTAAAGTTGACCTCATGCAATACAACTGGTCTTATTAGAGCAGTTGACTGCCTGGATAGGGAAGCAGGAATAGAAAAAGTAGCTATCACAATAATAAGGCGTGTAGCTGATCCAGGAGATTATCATAGAGGACTTACAAATGCCCTTCAAGTAGACAAGGCTCCTAATCATCAAGCTGTAGATTTAATGACAATAATGCCTCACATAGATGCAACAGGAATATTAGTCCATACACCAGTTACTCACGGACATATAATCACAGTTGTAGCAACTCCGAAGAGAGAAATAACTAAGGAAGAAATAGTTACTGCGTTCTCAAAGCATCCAAGAATAAGAGTCGTTAGACTTGAAGACGGTTTCTTAGGAAATGCCTCATTGTTTAGATATGCAAGAGATCTAGGAAATCCAAGAGGAGACATGTATGAAATAGCTGTGTTTGAAGAAACAATAGTTAACTCAGGAAAAGATATTATGTTTGCAATAAATATTCCTCAGGAATCAGTAACTATTCCAGAGACTATGGATGGTATAAGAGCTGTCATGGAAGCACAAACAGAAAGGCTAGAAGCAGTGGCAGAAACTAATAAATACTTGGGGTTAGGAAAATGGATGTAAAAACAACAAAAATAAGGTCAATGGATGAATTTAGTTACGATAATAAGACAGTAATACTTAGAGTGGATATTAACTCGCCAATACATCCGGAAACTAAGAAAATTATGAGCGATAATAGAATAAAAAAGAGTATACCTACTATTAAGTATTTGTTAGACAGAAAAGCAAAGGTAGCAATAATAGCTCATCAGGGGGATACATTAGATTATCATAATCTAATTCCACTTAAAGAACATGCGGAAAAGCTATCAGGGCTTTTAGGTCAAGAAATTAGATACATTGACGATGTTTGTGGACTTGCTGCTCGTGAAGAAATTAGGAACTTAGGACCAGGAGAAGCAATTTTACTTGGCAACCTAAGATATCTTTCAGAAGAGATATCAAGCTTTGAAGATGTGGTTAAGCTTGAACCAAAGGATATGGTAAACACTTATTTAATCAGAAGTTTAGCCCCGCTAGCTGACTACTATGTAAACGATGCCTTTGCAGCGGCGCATAGAAATGCTCCATCAATGGTAGCATTTCAAGAGGTGCTGCCTACTGCAGGAGGATTGCTTCTTGAAAAGGAAATTAATGCACTTTGCAAGGTAATGGAGTCCCCTGACAGACCAAATGTATTTGTGCTTGGAGGCTTAAAGATATCTGATGCCTTTGGTATGATGAAGCAGGTTTTGGAAAACGGCTCAGCGGATAAAATCCTTGCCAGCGGTGTAACAGGAAACATAATGCTTATGGCAAAGGGTTATAATCTTGGGGATAAAAATAAAAAATTTATAAAAGATAGGTCCTTAGACATGTTTATAGAACCTGCTAAGCAGTATTTAAGAGACTATGAACATAAAATAATTTTCCCTGTGGATTTAGCTTTTGAAAGCGACGGAGCGAGGCAGGAAATAAGCATTGATGAGCTTCCAGCAAATGAATTGTACTTAGATATAGGAAGCAAAACAATTGAAATATTTAAAGAAACATTAAAATCAGCAGGTACTATATTCGTTAACGGTCCTGCGGGAGTTTATGAAAATAAGCTCTTTGAAAATGGAACAAAGGAGATATGGAATTCTATTGCAGAGGCTGAAGGCTACTCTGTAATAGGAGGCGGAGACACAGTAAGCGCCGCTCAGCACTTTATAGACACAGATAAGATTAATTATGTATGCACTGCCGGAGGGGCCATGGTTAGATTTTTATCAGGGGTAAAGATGCCCCTTATCGAGGCTATGAAAAAGGCATACGACAGATGTTAGTTAATAATTAACAATTAACAATGAACAATTTAAGGAGGAAAATTCCTGAGGGGATTTTCAGATTAATAAATTTAATTTAAGAAAGCCCGTAGGACTTTCATCCTTTAATTGTTCATTATACATTGTTAATTGTTAATTGAATAAAAGATTGGGGGTTAGAAATTTGAATAAAATTCAAGAGCTTAAAAAATTGGCTATTGAAATTAGAATAGAGACTTTAAAAATGATTGGACATCTTGGCTTTGGACATATTGGCGGAGCACTATCAATTGCTGATACCTTAGCTGTTTTATATGGTGAAGTGATGAGGTATGATGCTAAAAACCCTAAGTGGGCAGATAGGGACTGGTTAGTTTGTTCAAAGGGACATGGTGGACCTGCGATTTATTCCTCGCTTGCAATCAAAGGCTTTTTCCCTAAAGAAGAGTTGTTAACCTTAAATACACCAGGAACACACCTGCCAAGCCACTGTGATAGGAACCTTACAACAGGTATAGATATGACAACTGGTTCACTAGGGCAAGGTTCCTCATTGGCAGTAGGGGTTGCCCTAGGAAATAAGCTTGATGAAAAGGATAGCTACACTTATTTAATTTTAGGCGACGGAGAACTACAAGAAGGTCAAGTTTGGGAAGCAGTTATGTTTGCTGCTCAAAAGAAATTAGATAATTTAATTACCTTCGTGGATTACAATAAGAAGCAATTAGACGGCTATACAAAAGATATAAACGATCTTGGAGACGTTAAGGCTAAGTTCGAGGCTTTTGGCTGGTATGGTCAAGAGGTTGATGGCTCTGATGTAGCACAAATACTTGAAGCTATAGAAAAAGCAAAAGAAAATAAAGGCAAGCCTTCTGTTATAGTGCTTCACACTGTTAAAGGAAAGGGTGCGGCTTTTGTAGAGAAGGAACTTTTAAACCATCATATGATAGTGTCTAAAGAACAGACTGATGAAGCTATAAAGGTGCTTCAACAAGAGCTGGAAGGGATGGTGTAAGAAATGAGTGCAGTAATAACTGAAAATAGAATAAAAGAAGCTAAGGAAATGAGAGCGGTATACTGCGAGACATTAATTGAGCTTGCAGCTGAAAATAAAGATGTGGTAGTACTTGATGCTGACCTTATGAGTTCAATGGGAGTTGTTAAGTTTGCAAAGGAATATCCAGACAGGACCTTTAACGTAGGTATTCAAGAAGCAAATATGATAGGGGTTGCCGCCGGACTTTCCGCAACAGGAAAAATTCCCTTTGCACATTCCTTTGGACCCTTTGCTACAAGAAGATGCTTTGATCAATTGTTCCTATCCGTCGGCTATGCAAAAGATAACGTAAGAGTTATAGGCAGCGACCCAGGAGTTACAGCAGCTTATAACGGAGGAACCCATATGCCTTTTGAGGATATGGGTATAGTTAGGAATATACCAACTGCTACAATACTTGAACCAGTAGACTCTGCAATGCTTAAAGATTTAATGAAGCAAACAGCAAAGCTTGAGGGCCTATTCTATATAAGACTTTTAAGAAAGAATGCTGTAAAAATCTATGAAGAAGGCTCAACCTTTGAAATCGGAAAAGGAGTAATCCTTAAGGAAGGAAAGGATGTAACCATTATAGCTACTGGAATTATGGTAGAGGACGCGCTAAAGGCAGCTGAAATGCTTGAGAAGGATGGAGTTAGTGCAAGAGTTGTTAATATGTTTACCTTAAAGCCAATAGATAGTGAGCTTATAGTTAAATGTGCTGAAGAAACAAGTGCTCTAGTAACTGTTGAAAACCACAGCGTAATTAATGGCTTAGGCTCAGCTGTCTCAGAAGTGGTTGTAGAAAATCTTCCAGTGCCGGTAGAAAGAGTAGGAGTTAAGGATAGATTCGGTCAAGTAGGACCTGTTGACTACTTAAAGGAAGTTTATGGCTTAACACCGGAAGAAATCTGCAAGGCTGCTTTAAAGGCTATAAACAGAAAATAATTGGAGGGTTTTAAATGCTTAAATTAAAACAAGATGAAGCTTTCAAATTTGGTTACAATCCAATCACAACAATGGATGAGCTAGAAGATAATACAATGATGGACTTTGGAATATTAAAGCTGGCTAAGGGACAAGTACAAGACCTATATGAAGCTGAAAAGGAAGCTGCTTTGCTGCTTGTATATGGAGAAGTTACTTTACAGTGGAACAACGAGGCCAAGACTATAAAAAGAAGCTCTTGCTTTGATGAAAATCCCTGGGTGCTTCACGTTCCAAAGGGGACAAAAATAAAGATTACTGGAGTTTCAGATGACTCAGAGATAAATATAACAATGACTGATAATGACAGGGTATTTGAAGCAAAGCTTTATACTCCAGAAATGTGCGACTCAGAAAATAGAGGAGCAGGAACACTTAAGGAGTGCTCCACAAGAATAGTAAGAACAGTATTTGATTATTCAAACGCACCTTACTCAAATCTGGTGGTAGGAGAAGTTATAGATTTTCCAGGAAAATGGTCCAGCTACCCTCCCCATCACCATCCTCAGCCTGAAATATACTTCTATAAGTTCTATCCTGAAAATGGATATGGATTTTCACAATTAGGAGAAAGTGCTGAGATGGTTAAGAATAACTATACAATAAAAGTACTAAGAGACTTAAGCCATCCACAGGTGACTGCCCCAGGCTATGCAATGTATTATATTTGGGTTATAAGACACCTTGATGGAAATCCATATATAACTCCTATATTTGAACCAGAACATCTTTGGACTACTGATAAAAATGCAGTAATTTGGCCGGATAAACAATAGAAATTGGGGTGAGTTAATGAAAACAATAAGACTTACAATGGGGCAGGCTCTTTTAAGATTTCTAGATAATCAATACGTTAATTTTGATGGTATAGAGAATAAATTTGTTAAAGGTGTATTTACCATATTTGGACATGGTGTTGTTGTTGGTTTTGGAGAGGCGCTTGAAGGCTATAAAGGTGATATGGTTGTATATCAGGGACGTAATGAGCAGGGAATGGCCCATGCAGCAATAGGCTATGCAAAGCAGAAGAACAGAAGAGAAATAATAGCCTGCACATCATCTATAGGGCCAGGAGCTCTAAACATGGTTACAGCAGCGGGCACAGCCACCGTTAATAGAATTCCTCTTCTGCTTTTTCCAGGTGATACCTTTGCTTGCAGACAGCCTGACCCAGTACTTCAGCAGGTAGAGCAGTCAGCAAGCATGTCAATAACAGCAAATGATGCTTTTAAGGCAGTTTCAAAGTATTGGGACAGAGTAACAAGACCGGAGCAGCTAATGTCTGCAATGATAAATGCTATGAGAGTTTTAACTGATCCGGCAGAAACTGGTGCGGTAACAATATGTCTTCCACAGGATGTTGAAGCAGAAGCTTATGATTATCCAGAAGAATTCTTTGAAAAGAGAGTTCATTATATAGAGAGAAGAATTCCAACCAAGGGAGAGATTGAAAGAGCTGCAGAGCTTATTAAAAATAAGAAAAATCCAATCATTATCTGCGGCGGGGGAGTAGTTTACTCAGAAGCTGGTGAGGAATTAAGAAACTTTGCAGAAAGGTTTAACATTCCATTTGCTGAAACCCAGGCAGGAAAGGGAGCAGTAGAGTGGAACCATCCTTTAAATCTTGGAGGTATGGGAGTAACAGGAACAGCTGCGGCTAATATTATTGCAAGAGATGCCGACATTGTTATAGCAGCTGGTACAAGACTATCGGACTTTACTACAACCTCAAAGTGGGCTTTCCAAAACCCTAAGGTTGAAGTTCTCTCAATTAATGTTAATTCCTTTGATGCTCACAAGATGAATGCAAAGATGATGTTAGCAGATGCTAAAGAAAGCTTAAGTGCTTTAGAAGCTGCTCTTGGTGATTACAAGTCAGCTTATACAGATGAAGTTCAAAAAGTTAAGAAAGCTTGGGATGCCGAAGTTGACAGACTGTTCAGCATTGAGCTCGATAATGGAATTTCACAAACAAGAGTACTTGGAGAATTAGATAAGCTTATAGGCAAGGATGCTGTTGTAGTAGGTTCTTCAGGAAGCTTGCCAGGCGACCTTCAAAGAGTATGGAGACCGGAAAAATATAAGAGCTACCATATGGAATATGGCTTCTCCTGCATGGGATATGAGGTTTGTGCTGCCTTTGGAGTTAAAATAGCAGAACCAAACAGAGAGGTTTACTCCATGGTTGGTGATGGAAGCTATTTGATGCTTCATTCAGAGCTTGTAACAAGCCTTCAGGAAGGAAAGAAAATAAATGTAGTACTTTTTGATAATACGGGCTTTGGCTGTATTTATAATCTTCAGACTTCACAGGGCATACCTGGCTTTAATACTGAATTTAGATATAGAAACGAAGAGTCAGGAAGACTTGATGGAGAGTATATTCCAATAGATTATGCAGCTAGTGCCGCGGGCTACGGAGTAAAAACCTATAGGATAACTACTATTGAAGAATTAAGGGCAGCAGTTATTGATGCTAAAAACAGTAAGGTTTCAACACTGTTTGATATAAAGGTTCTGCCAGGAACAATGACTGGCGGTTATGAAAACTGGTGGAGAGTTGGAGTACCAGAGGTTTCAGAAAAAGAAACAGTAATAGAGGCCCACGAAAAGATGTCAGCAGAAATAGCTAAAACAAAGAAGTTCTAGTTTGTGATTATTAAAGGATGGGATGCTTCAAAATAACGATACTCCGCAGCATGTTCTATGTTTTCTACGGTAACATAGAACATGCTGCTCAGTAATATTTTGAGACATCCCCGTCCTAATAAAAATATGGGGGAAAGCATTATGTTCGATAACAAAAAAATAAAGCTTGGAATAGCTCCAATAGCTTGGACGAATGATGATATGCCAGAGCTTGGGGGAGAAAATACCTTCGAGCAATGCGTTAGTGAAATGGCTTTAGCTGGCTTTACAGGCAGTGAAGTTGGAAACAAATATCCAAGAGATACAAAGGTACTTAAAAAAGCTCTTGAGCTTAGAGGAATAAACATAGCAAGTGCTTGGTTCAGTTCTTTCCTAACAACTAAACCGCTGGAAGAAACAGTAGAAGCCTTTTTAAAGCATAGAGATTTTCTTCATGAAATGGGAGCAAAGGTTATAGTTGTTTCTGAACAAGGCCATAGTGTTCAAGGGCAAATGGAAACACCGGTATTCCTCGGTAAACCTCACTTTACCGAGGAAGAATGGGTCAGCCTCGCAAGAGGACTTGAAGAACTTGGAAGACATGCAGCAGAAAAGGATATGAAGATAGTTTATCATCATCACATGGGTACCGGAGTACAGACAACTGAAGAAGTTGATAAGCTAATGTCCATGACTGATGAAAATTTAGTTTATTTGCTATTTGATACAGGGCACTTTACTTTCTCAGGAGAAAACCCAGAAGAAATTCTTAAAAAGTACGTAAACCGAATTAAGCATGTACATCTTAAGAGGAAAAGTTAAGCTTCTTAAAGGGTGTTAAGCTTGGGGTATTCACAGTTCCTGGAGATGGAATGATTGACTTTGAGCCACTGTTTAACATATTGGACAAAAATAATTACGAAGGCTGGTTTGTGGTAGAAGCTGAGCAAGATCCAGCACTGGCAAATCCCCTTGAGTATGCCATAAAAGCTAGAAAATTTATAAATGAAAAAACTGGACTATAGGATGGAGGGTGTATCTATGAGCAAAAAAGTAAGAGTAGGTGTCATTGGAGCAGGAAGAATAGGTAAAATTCATGCTGAGAATATTTCAAAAAGATTGGGAGCACAAGCAGAGCTTGTAGCAATAGCTGATGTGTTTTTAAACGACGCCATAAAGGAATGGGCTAAATCAATTGGCATAGCTAATATTTATGATGATTATAAGAAAATAATAAATGACCCAACTATTGATGCAGTAATAATCTGTTCTTCTACAAATACCCACTCAATAATAACAATAGAAGCAGCTAATGCTGGAAAGCATGTATTCTGTGAAAAGCCAATTGATTATGATTTGGAGAAAATTGCAGATGCTCTTGAAGCAGTTAGAAAAGCAGGGGTTAAATTCCAAGTTGGTTTTAACAGACGGTTTGACCATAATTTCAAGAAGGTAAAAGAGCTTGTAAAAGATGGCAAGATTGGGGATGTTCATATAGTTAAGGTTACTGCAAGAGATCCACAGCCGCCTTCACCGGAATATGCAAAGGTATCAGGGGGAATGTTCCTTGATATGACCATACACGATTTTGATATGGTTAGATATTTAAGCGGTAGCGAGGTTGAAGAGGTTTACACAAATGCTGCAGTGCTTGTAGATCCAGCAATAGGAGAAGCGGGAGATGTAGATACAGCATTAATATCCTTAAAGTTTAAGAATGGAGCCATTGGAATAATTGATAACAGCAGAAAAGCTGCCTATGGCTATGATCAAAGGGTTGAAGTGTTTGGTTCAAAGGGCTCAGCAGAGGCTGCAAATGACAGGTCTACAACCGTTGTTTTAAGCACTGAGGAGGGAGTTCAATCAGATAAGCCTTTATACTTCTTCTTAGAAAGATACATGGAGTCATTTGCTGAAGAAATGAAGGGATTCTTCAATGCAATAATTCATGATACTGATACAGTAGTATCAGGTATAGACGGTTTAAAGCCAGTGCTTTTAGGTATGGCTGCTAAGAAGTCCTACCTAGAGGGAAGACCAGTTAAGATGTCAGAATTTGAAGTGTAAGCAAATAAAAGGGGCGGTCTCAAAACAGCGTTAAGCTGACGCATGTTCAATGATACCTAGGAAAACTTTCATTGAACATGCTTCTTAAGGCTATATTGAGACAGCCCCTGATTATTAAGGAGGCTATTTATGGAATACAGTTTAGGCTTTGCAAAGACGGCTATGAAGGTTCATATAGATGATAAAAATTTGCTTCAGGTGCTTCATGCAAATGAGGTGGAAATAAAGCTTACTGGTGCGGCGGAAGTAAAAAGAGCTATTGAAAATCCAATAGGCACTAAAAGATTATATGAAATAGTTGAGCCGGGAGAAAAAATTGTCATTGTAACAAGTGATATTACTAGACCAATGCCGAGCAAGATAGTGCTTCCAGTAGTTTTAGAGGAATTAGCCAAGGCAGGAGTTAAGGACGAGGATATTACTGTTATCTTTGCTTTAGGCAGTCACAGAAAGCATACTGAGGATGAAAAGAGGTACCTAGTTGGAGAAGAGATTTACAACAGAATAAGCTGTGTAGATAGCGATACAAAGGACTTTGTACACTTTGGTTATACTGAAAATAAAACCCCAATTGATATATTTACCCCGGTAGCCAAGGCTGACAGAAGAATTTGTCTAGGAAATATAGAGTACCACTACTTCGCGGGGTACAGTGGTGGAGCTAAAGCTATAATGCCTGGAGTTTCAACAAGAGGAGCCATACAAGCAAATCATAGCAGAATGGTAGAAGAGGCAGCTCATGCAGGAAATATTACAACAAATCCTGTAAGAAAGGATATAGAAGACACAATTAAGCTTGTACCTATAGACTTTATAGTAAACGTTGTGCTTAATGAAAAGAAGGAAATCATAAATGCCGCTGCTGGCCATTATATTGAAGCTCATAGAGAGGGCTGCAAGTTCCTTGACAGCTTCTACAAAATACCTATCAAAGAAAAAGCGGATATAGCAATATCCTCAATAGGCGGATATCCAAAGGATTTAAACTTGTATCAGGCACAAAAGGCATTAGATAACGCAAAGCATGCCGTTAAAAATGGCGGCATTATAATCCTCGTTGCCTCCTGCAAGGAAGGCTTAGGAGAAGAAGTATTTGAGCAGTGGCTTTTAGAAGTTGAAAAACCTGAAGACTTAATTCAAAGGATAAAGGCAAACTTTGTACTTGGCGGACACAAGGCTGCTGCTATTGCCATGGTGCTTCAAAACGCAAGGGTATTTCTTGTGTCGGAGCTTGAGCCTGAGTTTGTAAATAATATTTTCCTTGAGCCTTATAGTGATGTACAAGCTGCGCTAGATAGTGCTTATAAAGCTTTAGGAAAGGATGCAAAGGTAATTTTGATACCTCATGGAGGGTCTATACTGCCAATTATTTAGGAGCAAGCTAAATAAAATAGGATGGTTTAGGAGGATGCCTGTTAAACATGCATCTTCTTTATTTATTCCAATATTTTTCATAGCTTAAACTATGTTAACTTTAATTAATGGTTAGGTAATATTTTATTAACCTTGAGTAATTATAATAAAATTGTAAACATTAAGTAGAAAAGTATTGAATAAATATTATAGATAAAAGAAATAAGCACTGGTATTAGATTATCAGTATATTTTATATAATTTTGAATATTTAAAAAATAAATTCTATTTTCAGCAGGAAAATTATATCAAATGTAGAATAAAAATATAAAGAAAAATTTAAACGGTTACATTCGTTTTTTATTCAAAGGGGGATATCATGCAGAATTATAATTCTTCTTTAGCCACAGATAAAAAGGTTAGAAAGAAGACAAAAAAAGCAAAGCAGGGAGCGTTTAAAACCATAGAGCCATATTTATATATCTTACCCTGTATGCTCATATTTGTAACCTTTACCTTTTATCCTTTTATAAAAACAATTTATTTAAGCTTGAATGCTACTAATGCTCAGGGGCAGGTGAGCTACTTTGTTGGTCTTGATAACTATATAAATCAATTCAAGGATCCAAGCTTTAGAAACAGCCTGGTAGTAACGGTTAAGTTCGCAGTGCTGACTGTATTTCCATCTATGTTTATGGGATTTATTACGGCGGTATTAGGCAATGCGAAGCTAAAGGGCATAGGAATCTTTAGAACTCTTTATGCACTTCCTCTTGCTATATCTGCAGCAGCAGCATCTATAGTATGGATGTTCTTATTCCATCCCAGCATAGGTTATATTAACTATATTTTAAAATCTGAAATAGGCTGGCTTACTGATCCAACCTGGGGGCTGTTGTCAGTAGTTATAGTTACTGTTTGGATGAACATAGGCATTAACTTTGTATTTATGATTGGGGGACTTCAAAGTATATCTCAAGACCTTTATGAAAGTGCTGCCATCGATGGAGCTGGACTGATTAGAAAACACTGGTCTATAACTATTCCATCTTTAGGTCCAACGCTGTTCTTCTTGTTGATTATCAACATAATTAATACCTTCCAGGCCTTTGGACAAATTAAGATAATGACTTCAGGTGGACCGGGTGAAGCTACTAACGCATTAGTATTTTCTATATACAGAGAGGCCTTCTTTAACAATCGCTTTGGTGTAGCAAGCGCACAATCAATAATACTGTTTATTATATTGCTTATCCTTACCCTACTGCAATTTAAGTTAGAAAAGAAGGTGAACTATTAATGAATGTCGGGAAAGCGCGAAAGAAATTATCGAAATTAATAGTATATGCTATTAATGCAGCAATAGGTCTGCTTATTATATCGCCAATTATATATGCTGCTTTAATAAGCTTAATGACTCCGGATCAGGTATTCGCATATCCTCCAAAGCTTATACCAAAGGTTTTGCACTGGCAGAACTATAAGGACGCCCTTAGAACTGCACCAATAGGAAAATTTATTATTAACAGCTTAATAATGTCTTCAGCTATAACTATAGGACAGATAATAACGGGAGGACTTGCGGCCTACGCTTTTTCCTTTATGGAATTTAAAGGCAAGAAGGTACTTTTTATAGCTATATTATCTACTATGATGATACCAGGGCAATCAATAATAATAGCCAATTATCTTACTATAGCCTCTTTAGGATGGATTGACAGCTTTAGGTCACTAATAATTCCGTACTTAACTTCAGCATTGGCAGTATTTCTTTTAAGGCAGGCCTTTTTAGTACTGCCGCGGGAACTGCGGGAAGCTGCTGTTATGGACGGCTGTGGTAACTTTAAATTTTTAGTTAAAATAGCTATTCCTCTTACAAAACCAGCAATAGGTTCACTGGGGATATACACTTTCCTTCATGCTTGGAACATGTACCTATGGCCTCTGCTTGTAACTAACAGAGATAGTATGAGAACGGTTCAGATTGGTATGAGTATGCTTCAAAATATAGATTCTCAAGCCTTTGGACCTGTAATGGCAGGGGTAATCATGATTGTTCTGCCATCCATATTAGCCTTTATATTAGGTCAAAAGCAGCTTATAGAAGGGCTTACTGCAGGTTCAGTTAAGAGTTAGCAATAAAATTATATAAAGAAAAAGGGGGAAAATTCATGAACTTTAAAAAGGTTACATCAATATTATTAGCTGCCTCCATGCTATTGGGAGCAGCAGGCTGTTCAAAACCAAACAATGGAACAGAGCCGACAAATGGGAGCAAAAAGCCTGTAGAACTTACTTTGTGGCATGCCATGGGTGGGGTAAATGGTGAGGCAGTAAAGTATATAGTAGATGAGTTTAACAAGACTCACACCGATATTAAGGTTACTGCTCAATACCAAGGTACCTATGATGATGCTATAAATAAATTAAAGAGCTCCATGACAGGTAAGACAGGTCCGGACATAGCTCAGATTTATGATATCGGCAGCAGATATATGATAGACAGCGGCTGGATATTACCAGTGGAAACGCTTATGCAAGGTGATAAGAGCTTTAGCAAGGACGATTTGGAACCAACACTTGTAGGTTATTACACTGTTGACAATAAGCTTCAATCAATGCCTTTTAACTCCTCGACTCCAATACTTTACTATAATAAAACTGCCTTCAAGGATGCAGGACTTGACCCTAACAAACCGCCAAAGAATTTTGAGGAAATAGCTGAGTACAGCAAGAAGCTCGTTAAAAAGGACAGCTCAGGAAAGGTTTCTCAATATGGCTTCTCCATGGCTATATATGGCTGGTTCTATGAACAATTCTTAGCTAAGCAGGGAGCATTATATGCTAATAATGCAAATGGAAGAACACAAAAGGCTACTGCTGTAGAGTGGGATAAGAGCGGCGCAGGCCTAAATCTATTAAAGGAATGGAAGAAGCTTGTTGATTCTGGAAACGTAGGAAACTTTGGCAGAAAGACAGACGATACTAAAAATGCCTTTACTGCTGGAAGAACTGCTATGATTCTTGAATCCACAGCTGCACTTGGCGGATTAGTTAAAGGTGCTGGAGACAGATTTGAAATAGGAACAGCTTACCTTCCATCCCTTGGAGCTGAAAATGCAAATGGCGGAGTTATAATAGGCGGCGGATCTCTATATGCTATTAACAATGGTGATGAAGCAAGACAAAAGGCAGCTTGGGAATTTATTAAGTTTGCAGTTTCACCAGAACAACAGGCAATATGGAGCAAGACCACAGGGTACTTCCCAGTAAACAAGAAGGCTTATGATTTAGATGTTATGAAAAAGCATCTTGAGACCGCTCCTCAATTTAAGACAGCTATAGACCAACTTCACAATACAAAGGTTAATGAAGCTACAAGAGGCGGTTTAATCGGAGTATTCCCAGAAGCAAGAGCTACTATAGAAACTGAAATTGAAAACATGCTGCAAAACAAGCAAACACCGGAACAAGCTATTGAAAATGCAGCAAAGAAGGTTAAT
>CAZMQY010000058.1:0-15516 GCA_964568335.1 uncultured Clostridium sp. | reverse complement strand
AACTTGGCAGATAAAATAGATTATGCAGCGGATGTTATTGGACATATTGTTGTAAAGATATTATAAAAATTGGAGGATATATGATTAAAGTGAAATATGATACCTTTATTATTGGACATATTTCAAAAGATGAAATTGTATATGAAGGAGAAACAAGTAAAAACATTGGGGGTGCTGTTGTCTATTCTTCCTATGCAGCAAAAGCAGGAGGAAGCAAGGTTGGCATATTAACTAAACTTTCATCAATAGATTTAGACTTATTAAATGTTTTTAACGTTAATAAATCCGATATATATCATGTTATATCAAAAGAAACTACGTCTATAAGAAACGAGTACCTTTCTAAAGATAGAGAAAGGAGAAATTGTACTGCACTTTCAATATCGGATCCTTTTCTTATAAAAGAGATACCGAAAGTTGACTCGAAAATATATCATTTCGCAGGGTTGATTGCCGGTGAATTTCATGAGGAAATGATAATTAACTTATCTAAAAGAGGCTTGATAGCATTAGACGTTCAAGGATTTTTAAGGAATGCAGAAGATGGATGTATGGTATTTAGGGATTGGAATAAGAAACATGAATATTTGCCCTATATAGACTTTCTTAAAACTGATGAAGCTGAGGCAGAAATTATGACTGGCTGTAAAGATAGAAGGGAAGCAGCTAAAATACTATATAGCTATGGGGCAAGGGAAATTATGATTACTCATAATACTGAAGTGCTTATTTATGATGGAAATAAATACTACACTGAACCTCTAAAGCCAAGAAATCTATCAGGAAGAACTGGCAGAGGAGATACTTGCTTTAGTGCTTATATAACGGAAAGATTAAATGAGGGGATTGAAAAATCACTATTATATGCAGCGGCACTGGTATCCTTGAAGATGGAAACTGCAGGACCCTTTAATGGAACAAGAAAAGATGTTGAAAAGTACATTAAAGAATTTTATTAGTAAAAGAAAATAAGTATATTCATAGAGAGGTTAAAACTCTCTATTTTTTTGAGCTAATATAAAGTATTGTGTTAAGAAATTATCAGGAATATATAGCTTGGCAATTAATATACTTTATATATAAAAGGATAAAAGTACAAATGGAGGTGTATAAAAAGACAAGCTGCTTTATTAAGCTTAATGCAACCGGTTACAATTACAGGTAAGCTATCATAAGATTTGGAGGGGGATAAAATGATTAAAAGAAAATCAGCTTTAATAGCAGGCATAATATCAATATTTACAGTTTCAATGCTTGCAGGTTGCAGCAAACCGCAGCCAGCAAATAATAATACACCTACAAGCAGTGACAGCAAGAGCTTAACCATGTATTGTTCATTCCCAGATTCCGAATATCCAATCTACACTAATGCCTTTGAAAAGGCAACCGGAATAAAAGTAAATGTAGTTAGATTATCTGCTGGAGAAGTTTTTGCAAAATTGCAGGCAGAAAAAAATAACCCAAAGGCAAGCCTATGGTATGGTGGACCAAACGATACCTTTATTGCTGCAGTTAAAGAAGGACTTATTGAAAAGTATGAATCTAAGGAATTAGCTAATATACCAGCTAACTTTAAAGATAAAGACAACTATTGGAGCCCTGTATATGTTGGAGCATTGGGCTTTGCGGTTAATAAAAACTGGTTCCAAAAGAATAATTTAAAGTATCCAGAAACCTGGGAGGATTTGTTAAAGCCTGAGTTCAAGGGACAAATTTCCTTGGCTCACCCTAGCTCATCCGGTACCTCTTATACAGCCTTAGCCACCTTAATTCAAATGAAGGGCGAAGAGCAGGCAATGGAATACTTTAAAAAGCTTAATGCAAATGTTAGGCAGTATACAAAGTCGGGTTCAGCACCTCCACAGCAGGTAGCACTAGGCGAGGCAGCCATTGGCATAGCCCACTCCCATGACTGTTTAAAGCCAACGGCGGAAGGATATCCAATAGAGGTTGTTTTTCCAAAGGATGGAACAGGCTATGAAATAGGTGCTGTAGCACTTATTAAAGGAGGACCAAAGGATGAAGTAAATAATGCTAAGAAGTTTATAGATTGGTCTCTTAGTAAGGAAGCTCAAGAATTATATGAAACCTCAAAATCTTTTAGGCTTCCAGTAAATAAGAATGCTGCACCTCCAAAGGGAGCTATTAAGCTGGAGAGTATTAAAGTGATTGACTATAAGTTTGAATGGGCTGGAGATAATAGAAAGAATCTCGTTGAAGCATTTACGCAAAAAATTGCTGATGCAAATAATTTAAAATAATAGTGTAGTTATTTTAGTTTGGTGGAGTACCGCCAAACTAAAATATTTTGAGAAAGGGGGACAAACAGTTGAACCTAAAGTTAAAAAGAAACAATAAGATGAGCAATCTAATAATAATTTTTAAGGAACCAGTATTATTTCTAACAATATTGGCTATATTTGCAGCGATTTTCATATTTGTGCTGTTTCCGCTAATAAAGGTTCTGATTTTAAGCTTTACTACTAATGAGGGAGCTTTTAGTCTTAAGACTTTTTTAGATATTGTAAGTAAGGCAAGCTTTAGAAAAACCTTTATGAACAGTATGAAACTAGGAATGATTACTGCAGTTTTAGCTAGTCTTGTTGGTTATATTTTTGCCTATGCCATAACAAGAACTAACATACCGCTGAAGGGTTTTTTCAAGATGATAGCTACACTGCCCATTATTTCGCCTCCTTTTGTGCTTTCACTATCAATGATTTTTCTTTTTGGGAGAATGGGGGTTATAACAAATAAAATATTTGGGATAGACAGTTTTAATATATATGGTTTAAACAGCTTAATTGTAATTCAGGTTATGTCCTTTTTTCCAATAGCTTATTTAACTCTTACAGGAATACTTGAAGCAATAGATCCGTCTGTAGAGGATGCTGCATTAAATTTAGGAGCCTCAAGGTGGCAAATATTTAAATCAATCACACTTCCATTGTCCATGCCTGGAATAGTCAGTGCAGTACTTTTAGTTTTTATTCAATCCTTGGAGGACTTTAGCAACCCAGCTGTAATTGGGGGGAACTATTCTACATTGGCCGTTGAGGCATATAGGGTAATAACTGGAATGTACGAATTAAAAAGTGGAGCAGTGCTAGCAATTTTACTTCTGCTGCCTACATTAATAGCATATCTCCTTCAGAAATATTGGATAAGTGGAAAGTCCTTCGTTACCGTTACAGGAAAACCTTCGCAGATTAGGCCAAGAATAAGCGAAAAACATATAGTAATACCTTTGTTTATCCTATGTCTACTTTTTACAGGAATTATAATATTGTTCTATGGAACGGTGCTGTTTGGCGCATTTGTAAAGGTATGGGGCGTGAATAACACCTTGACCTTTGATCATTTCAAGTATGTGTTCTCTTTAGGATGGGAACCTTTAAAAAACTCTATACTGATTGCAGCAATTGTTACTCCTGTTACTGGTATTTTAGGAATGATAATAGCTTATTTAGTTATAAGAAAAGAATTTATAGGCAAGCATTTTATGGAGTTTTCTTCAATGCTAACTTTTGCGCTGCCGGGTACTGTAGTAGGTATAGGCTATATTCTTGCATTTAACGATAAGCCATTTTTACTCACAGGAACTCTTGCAATATTAGTTATAGCATTGACCTTTAGAAATATGCCTGTTGGAATTGAAGCAGGAACCTCAGCCCTTCAGCAGATAGACAAGTCTATTGAAGAGGCTTCAACAAACTTGGGGGCTAGTAGTTCTCAAACCTTTAAGAAAATAACTCTTCCCCTAATAAAACAAGCTTTTTTCTCAGGATTAGTATTTGCCTTTGTTAGAGCGATGACGGCAGTAAGTTCAATAATATTTCTAATATCAGCAAGATGGAATCTTGCTACAGCTAAAATTTTTTCACTGTTTGAGGTTAGTAAATTCAGCGATGCTGCTGCTTATATAATAATAATGATAACAGTCATAATGACAGCCATAGGAATATTGAATTTGTTAGTTGGAACAATTGGAAGCAAACATAAGAAAGGTAATGCAAGGGGGTAGGTAAAATGGAAAAAAATAATTTGATTGATAAAGCCTTTAGTTCAAGAAGCACAAGTGTAAATTTAAAAAATCTTGTTAAAAAATTCAGAACCTTTGATGGAACAGGTGAATTTACTGCAGTAAATAATATATCTCTTGAGATTAAGCAGGGTGAACTTACCACTTTATTAGGACCTTCTGGATGCGGGAAAACAACTACCTTAAGAATGATAGCGGGCTTCGAATTTCCTACCTCCGGAGACATACTTTTGGGACAGCAGTCAGTAGTGCATGTTCCTCCAAATAAAAGAGACATAGCGATGATGTTTCAAAGTTATGCATTATTCCCTCATCTGACTATTTATGAAAATATAGCTTATGGGCTAAAAATAAAAAAGCTGCCTAAAGAAGAAATAAAGGATAGAACTAACAAGGTTATTGATTTAATGCAGCTTAGAGGAATGGAAACAAGATATCCAGCACAGGTATCCGGTGGCCAGCAGCAGAGAATTGCTTTAGCAAGAGCAGTTGTTATAGAGCCTAAAGTGCTTCTATTTGACGAGCCGCTATCAAATCTGGATGCAAAGCTTAGAGAATATATGAGAGATGAGCTTCGAAAGCTTCAACAAAGGCTGGGAATTACAAGCATATATGTAACTCATGATCAAGCTGAGGCAATGGCTATTTCTGATAATGTGGTTATTATGAACAATGGAAACATAGTACAAAGCGGATCCCCAAGAGATATTTATGAGCATCCAAATTCAAAATTTGTTGCTAATTTTATGGGAAAGTCAAACTTTATTGAAGGTGAAATAATAGGTACTGATAGTGAAAGCACTATTTTAAAAATAGACTATAATCCGATAAAAATACCTAATCCAGGTAAAGCAGCCTTAAAGGTTGGAGAAAGAGCTGTAATGGTTATAAGACCAGAGGCTATAGCATTATCAAAAAATAAAGAAGCTATAAATGGTATTATTACAAGAGCAACCTATTATGGAGCCAAAATTGAGTACGAGGTAAATGTAAATAATAATATTTTAATTGTAGAGAACACCAACCCTCAAATTACAGGTATATTTGAAGAAGGTGCAAAGGTTGGTATACAGCTGCAGCTTGATTGTATAAGACTCATTCCTGCAAAAGAACAATAGGTAATGCTTATGAAATATAAATTAATAGTATCGGATTTGGACGGAACTCTTTTAGACAGTCAAAGGAGAATTTCGCAAAGAACAAAGGATTTAATAAAGGAGTTTACTAAAAAGGGTGGAGTTTTTACCTTCGCTACAGGCAGGATGGAAGCTTCCGTTGCAAAGTACTTGGATTATTTAGACATATCATGCCCAGTAATATTGTATAACGGAGCTAAAATTGTTGATGTAATGAAAAATGCTGTATTATATGAAGAATTATTGGAATATGACTTGGCTAAGAAGGCTTTAAAAATTGCATCAAAGTATGAATGGGACGTACTTTTATATTTGGAAAAAAGAATATTTGTAAAAAAAATAAATGATGTTATAAAAGAGTATATGATAAAGGATGGAGTATGCTGCGAAGCTGTAGGAGAACTGTATGATTTTATAAAATACCCGCCAACCAAAATATTAAATATCGGTGATTCAAATTTCTTTAGTTCCTATATAGAAGAGGTAAAACAGCAAATAAATACACCATTAAACTTTGTGATTTCTGAGCACAATTATCTGGAGATACTGCCTGAAGCTTCCTCGAAAGGTAATGCGCTAATAAAGCTTGCTGATAGCTTGAATATTTCAATAGAGGAATCCATAGCTATAGGGGATAATCTTAATGATATTTCAATGATAAATGCTGCCGGACTTAGCGTTGCCGTTGAAAATGCACATGAGAAGGTTATAGCCTGCGCGGATTATATTACTAAAAGCAATGTGAATGAAGGAGTGGCAGAAATACTTCATAAGGTTATTAATGACCTGCTTTAATAGGGATGCAAGCAAAAAAACAATGGTTGATTATTTTTAAAATCAATCATTGTTTTTTAAAATTTCAGAGAGTTTAAATACTAAATTAGAATATAGATTTTTGAAAATAGGAAGAAGTAAACAAAAAATAGCATTGTATGATTATGGATGATCTAATTATAAGATAGACAATTTTCAAAAACTTCATTATTATATGTAGAAGTTTTATAAATTTATGCTGCTTAGTTTATATGCTAATATTAAACTATAGTTAGAAAATACGGGGAAAATAGAAAGGTAATACAACCATGGATATGAATAATAAGTTTTTTCATACAATTGACAGGCTGTATAAAGAAACAAATGAATTAGCCAATTATAGATATATA
Source organism: uncultured Clostridium sp. (assembly GCA_964568335.1). GTDB lineage: Bacteria > Bacillota > Clostridia > Clostridiales > Clostridiaceae > Clostridium_AT. The sequence continues at coordinate 9,175 of CAZMQY010000058.1, read as the reverse complement.
AATAAGCAGATTATTGAAAAATTCTATTGCTGTGAAGATGAATTAAGCTTAAAGTATCCAAACACTGAGGCTCAATGGAGACAATGTTCATTAGGCAGTCATTGGAAGGGCAGAGATAGATATTTATGGGTTAAGGTGCCGCTTCTTTGTAAACTGACGAATGAGGATAATAAGCTTATAGTATTTGCTGACTTTGGAAATACAGATGGATGGCATAATTCAGGTTTTGAATCCCTATGCTTTATTAATGGAACTCCCTTTCAAGGGGTTGATCAAAATCATAAGGAAGTAATACTGCCAAAAGATTTAAATGGTAAGCAAACAGAAATTTTTTTCAAACTATGGTCTGGACTAGAAGGCGGAGGAAAGCCACAAGAAGTAGAGCATTCCTTTAGGCAGCTGTTTTCTGCAGAATTAGATATTAAGGTAGATAAGTTTTATTATTTATCTAAAACAGTTATTGAAACAATTATGCAATTAACCGAAGAAGATGAAAATAGGCTTAATTTAATCAATATATTAGAAGAGGCTTTTTACTTGGTGGATTGGACATTGCAACATTATGAAGAAAAGTTTTACCATAGCTTATATAATGCGTACAACAGCTTAAAGCTAAGGTTATCAGAGCTAGAGAATAAGACAAATATTTGTATTTCAGTTGTAGGTCATACGCACATTGATGTAGCTTGGCTTTGGAGGATAAAACATACAAGAGAAAAGTGTGCAAGATCCTTTTCTACAGTGTTAAGATATATGGAATTATACCCAGAATATATATTTATGCAAAGCCAGCCTCAGTTGTACGAGTTTATAAAAAATGACTATCCAGAAATATATGCCAAGATAAAAGAAAAGATTGCTGACGGCAATTGGGAACCTAATGGGGCTATGTGGGTTGAAGCAGATTGCAATGTAACAAGTGGAGAAAGCTTGGTTAGGCAAATCTTATTTGGAAAGAGATTTTTTAAAAAAGAATTTAATGTGGAAAGTAAAGTGCTATGGCTTCCAGATGTTTTTGGTTATTCTTGGTCGCTGCCTCAAATACTAAGCAAATCAGGTATTAATACCTTTATTACTTCAAAAATAAGCTGGAATAAATATAATAAGATGCCCTATAATACGTTTTTTTGGAGAGGTATGGATGGCAGTGAAATATTGACTCACTTTATCGATACGCCAGAACCTGAAGAATTTAAGCAGCAGTGGCAATCGAAGCATCATTCTACTTATAACGGTAATATTACACCATACACGGTAAAAAATACATGGGAAAGATATACTAATAAACAAGTATATCAAGGACAACTTATTCCTTTTGGTTATGGTGATGGCGGCGGCGGAGTGGATAGAAATATGCTAGAAAGCTATGAGGCTATGCTGCAATTACCAGGCCTGCCTAAGGTTAAACAAGGAAAAGTATCCGATTTTGCATTGAGGCTTCATAATGCATTTGACAACACAGATAAATATGTGCAGGTTTGGGATGGAGAACTCTACCTTGAATATCACCGAGGTACATATACATCACAGGGATATATTAAGAGAAAGAATAGAGAGCTTGAATTCAAATATAGATTTGCAGAAATGCTATCAGTGTTAAATGTGATAGAGAACAATGATTTTAGCCTCTACAAGCAAGAGGCTTTGAATGATGGATGGAAAACTATACTTAGAAATCAATTTCATGATATTATCCCAGGAAGCTCTATTTCTGAGGTGTATGATGATACGATTGAAGAGTATAATAAATCAGAGGTACTAGCAGAAGATATAATTAAGAGCACGGTTAACAGATTAGTTAATAAGGATATTAATTATTATACGGTTTTTAATACATGCAGCTTTGATAGATCTGATTTGATTCAAATAAGTATTGACAAGGAAAGTTCTTTTTATGATTTGGAGGGAGTTCGACTAGAAGCTTGTAAAACAGGTGCGGGGTATATTGTAAAGCTTAACAAGGTACCTTCACTTGGTTATAAAATAATAAAAATTGTTGACAAGCCATTAATAGAATACAAAGATACATTTACTTTTAAAAATAACACAGTTGAAACTCCGTTTTATACTGTAATTTTCCGTCTCGGAAATATTCATTCAATATATGACAAGGAAGCTGAAAGAGAGGTTTTGGCAGGCACTAGCAATGTTTTTGAAATATATGAAGACAGACCTTTAAACTTTGATGCTTGGGATATTGATATTTTTTATAATAGTAAAAAACATTTCTTTGGAGAACTTATTTCCTTTGAGCTTAAAGAGATAAACAATTTAAGGCTTGTTATAAATGCGAAGTGGAAATATAAAAGCTCAATAATAAAACAGGATATAATTTTCTATTCTCATTCAAAAAGAATTGATTTTGAAACAAAGGTTGATTGGCAAGAGCACCAACAACTGCTTAAAGTAAGTTTCACAGTTGATATCAGAACAACAAAAGCAACCTATGATATTCAATTTGGAAATATTGAAAGGCCAACGCATTGGAATACAAGCTGGGATTTAGCAAAGTTTGAGGTTGTAGGGCATAAATGGGCAGATATCTCAGAAGGCAGCTATGGTGTGGCGCTTTTAAACAATTGTAAGTATGGGTATAATGTAAAGGACAACCAGCTGAGATTGACACTTATAAAATCAGCTATACATCCAGATCCTAACGCTGATCAAGGCAATCATATATTAACCTACTCCTTGTTGCCGCACAAAGGCTGCTTCAAAGAGTCCAATGTTGAACAAGAGGCTTGGGCGCTTAATGATTCTATGAAGGTTTTTGAAGGCAAATTACAAGCTGCTCTAAATAATTTAATTTCAATCAATGCTGATAATGTAATGATAGACACTGTAAAGAAGGCAGAGGATGAAGACGCTATCATTATTAGACTTCATGAGTACAAAGGCTGTCGCTCCAACCTACAATTAAGATGTCAATTTAATTTTGAATATTGGCAGGAAGTGAATCTCATGGAAACTCCAGTGTCAGAATTGCAAAAATCTAATATAGAGTTTATTATAAAGCCTTATGAGATTAGGACTATACTAATAAAATTAAGGAACTAAGTTATTATTACTGGCATGTAAATTATGCCAGTAATTTATTTTTAGTGCAATGTTAATTGCTAGAGAATTGCAAAAACTTCAACATTATATGTGGAAGTTTTATAAATTTTTGTTTTACTAATTGTATGATATTATAAAGGTGTGAGATAAACATAGGGGTTGCTACTGCATAACGAGGTGATGAAATAGTGGGGCGAGATGTAGGTTTACAGTCTGTTCTGGATAAAAAACTTATAATTTTAAATTTGCATGCACCTACTAAAGATGAAGCAATAAATGAATTAGCAGAGGTATTATTTAAAAATGATAAGTTAATCTCGAAAGAAATTTATATCAGAGATGTTTTAGAGAGAGAGAAGCATTGCACAACGGGTATTGGAAATGGTATTGCAATACCTCATGGAAGATCTGTAGGAGTAAAAAAGACAAGTGTTGCAATCGGAAAGCTTAAAGATGGAATAGAATGGCAGGCTTTCGATGAAAGACCTGTGAAAATGGTATTTTTATTATCTGTGAAAAAAGAGGATACAGATGAGGAACATTTAAGCACCATTTCAAATATTGCAGCTGCGCTTTCAGACGAGGAAACAATAAGTAGATTACTAGCTGCAAAAACCTCTGAGGAAATAATTACATTACTGTGTGGTTAGTACAATGTACTTAAAGGTGTAAACGATATTTTGATGCTAATTTAAATTAACATAAAAAATGAAAAATAAAGGGGGAAATTATATCATGAAAAAGAAACAGCTTTTAGCTTTGGTTAGTGCAGCATTAGTTATATCTATGACAGTTCTTGCAGGCTGCAGCAAGCCTAAGCCAACTTCTAACAATACCACTGAAAAGAAAGAATTAAAAATGCTTACTGCTGTAACAGGGGGTAAGGATGAAGCAGAAATGAAATTGTTTAAGGAAAAGCTTGAAAAAGCAACAGGACTTCAAATTACAATTGATAAACCGGCTTCAGATTACGACAACGTTATGATGCAAAAGCTTCAGTCTCAAGAAAAATATGACTTAATCTATTTCGGACAAGATAAGCTTCCATACCTTGTTCAACAGGGAGCCCTTAAAGACTTAACCGATTTAGTTAAAAATTCAAAGGTATTAGGCGATACAAGTGTTATACCTCAATCTGAGTGGGATGCAATTAAGGTTGATGGGAAGATATATGCAGGCTTCAATAAAAAGGAAGTTCATAGAGTGGTTAACATAAACTCAGTTGTAGCTCAAAAAGCAGGAGTAGATGTAACAAAAATAGAACCAACCTTAGATGGATACTATCAAGCTTTAAAGAAAATTAAAGAGTATAATGATAATGGTGCAAAAGCAAAGGATTTCTTTGCATTTAATACTTCCATTGTTAAGATGTATGATTTACAGCCATGGTTTGCAACTTTGGGCTTAAAAGGCGGTATTGTTTTAAAGGATGGGAAGAAGACTGTTCCATGGGCTACCGACGAAGCAGCTCCTGTTTGGGACTGGCTGCGCAAGCTTTATGCTGAAGGTTTAATGGACAAAGATGCTTTAACTGATACAACAAAGGAATTAAGAAACAAATTCCAATCTAGTAAATCTGGTGTAATAGTTGACTGGGCAGCTTGGACTGGTTTATACAATGCTAATGCAGGTGCTCAATATCCAAATGAATTTAAGTCAGTTCCTCTTCCAGGTACAAAGTCTCCAGATGGTAAGTACATGCTAACAAGAGGTGCAGCTTCTCTTTGGGGTATACCAGCAAATGCTGAAAATCCTAGTGCAGCTGTAAAGGTTCTTGAATATTTTGCAACTCAAGAAGGCAGCGAATTATTATCAGTTGGTATAGAAGGTTATGACTATAACAAAGAAGGAGATAAATACGTTCAGACAGAAAATGGAAAGAAACATGCTAATGACCATGGTGCTCCAGTTCCAATAAGTTCTAAGTTTAAGCACCCAATTGGATGGAATCCAGGCTTTGAGGACGCTATGAAATATTTAGAGTATGCATCAATCGAAGCAGCTTTACCAGAAACACCTAAATATGCAGAGGTTGTTGCTAAGCATGCTGCTAAGATAGTAAAAGGTGATATAAGCACTAAAGATGGTTTAGCTGCTATGAGAACTGAATTAAAGCAAGCTGGCGTAATAGATTAATTGAAAACCACAAGAGGAGTTAAGCTCTTCTTGTGGTTTATAAATAAAAAAGGGTGGTAGTATGCTAAATACATTTAATAGTAAGACATTTAAACAAATTAGAAAATACAAGGCTATATACATTATGATGCTGCCTGTTTTATTATACTTTATAGTTTTCTCTTACTATCCCTTGCTATTAGGTATAATTCAAAGCTTACAAAAAAATAAGTTAATAGGAGCTCCAGAATTTACTGGAATGACAAACTATAAAGAGGTTATAAAGGACTATCAGTTCAAACAGGCATTTGGAAACTCTTTAGCCATAGGTATCGGTACTCAAGTACTTGCTTTTGCCTTATCAATTCTTCTTGCCATAGGACTTAATGAAATAAAAAACAAGTTTTCAAAATCAACAATACAGACAGTTACCTATCTGCCAAATCTATTTTCTTGGACTGTTGTTGGAGGTATGTGGATATTTGTACTTTCTTCAAATGGTTTAGTTAATAGTATTTTATCAGCAACTGGACGCGATTCAGTTCAGTTCTTAGCTGACACTAAGTATTCCCAAGCTATTATGATATTAACTGGAACTTGGAAATCTATTGGATACTATGCTGTATTATTTTTAGCTAGTATTGTTTCTATTGATCCGAGCATTTATGAAGCAGCACAAATAGATGGTGCCTCTAGAGTAAAGCAGATAATAAAGATAATAATTCCTCAGCTTATACCCACAATGAAGGTTATTATTGTACTCGGAACTATGGGGCTTCTTCGTAACTTTGACCAAGTATTTGTAATGAGTAACCCAACAATAATGGATAAGGTTAGAACACTATTGCTTTATATTTATACAGAAGGTATTACGCAGTTTAAGGTTGGAAAAGCAACTGCTGCGGCTACTCTTGTTTTGATTGCAACATTGGTAATATCCTTTATTGTTAGAAAACTCGTTAAATATGACGATACCTATGTATAAGTGAGGTGATTTTTAGTGCTTAAAAATAAAAAAAATAGTAATGAGATGAATTATTTCGCTAAAGCATTAAATTATACAATGCTTATTATCCTATTTATTACTATGATACTTCCAATGATAAACGTTGTAGCTGTATCTTTGTCTACAAAATTAGGATCAATGCAGCCCGGGGTAAGACTAATACCGGATAAATTCACTTTTGAAGGCTATAAGGATATTTGGAGCAGAGTTCAGCTTTGGAGACCATTTTTAAATTCTTTGTATGTAACTACAATAGGGACATTTATTCAAGTGGTGCTTTCCTCAATGGCAGGCTATGTTCTTATTCAACAGGAACTTCCCTTTAAAAAATTTATGACAAGCATAATAATGGTTACCATGATGATTCCAGGAGATTTGACCTTAATCTCAATTTATTCTTTGAATAAACAACTAGGATTAATTAATTCCTATTCTGGACTCATAATAAATGGATTGGTATCTGGCTTTAGTATCTTGCTTATGAGAAGTTACTTTTTATCAGTACCTAGCTCTTTAGCTGAGTCAGCAAGAATTGATAATGCCAGTGAGTTTACGATTTTTTGGAGAATTTATTTGCCTCTTTCTATTCCTGGACTTGCTACAATTTCATTTCTAGAATTTGTTAACAAATGGAATAGTTTAATGATTCCAGTAACCATAATAACAAAGCAAAACAAGTACACTCTTCCTATGATACTAAAATCGCTGGTGTTTAGTACTGCAAGTCAATCTGGTACAGAGTTTATAGCACCAAACGCAATTATGGCCGCTATAGTAATTTCAGTTATTCCATTGATATTATTATATATCATTTCGCAAAAATTCCTTGTAACAGGAATGACAATTGGAGCTTCAAAGGAGTGATGAATGTGGAAAATATGATAGAAATAAACTTTGAAACACTTGTAGAGAAAAGCAAGGAAAAGACTTATTTTGAAATACCATTTTTAGTTGCTGAAAATGTTTCTAAAGTTGAGGTATCTTATGCCTATAAGAGAAGAGATAGAACTATAAATGAAGCAGGAGATATATTTGACAAAGAGATAAATGTAATAGATATGGCAGTAAGGGATGAAAAAAAATCTTTCAGGGGATGGTCAGGCTCTGAAAGGTTACACTTTTATATAACTGAGAATGAGGCTACACCAGGCTATGTTCGTGGAAGCATAAATAAGGGAGAATGGGCCTTGATTCTCGGAGCTTACAAGGTTCAAGAGGAAGGCTGCTTGGTTAGCATAAATATAAAATTTACTCAAAAAGAGAGAGTTCTTCTAAAAGGCGACCTTCATATGCACTCAGAACATTCAGATGGAAAGTATGATGTTGCAAATGTTATAAATATGGCAAAGCTTCATGGAATGGATTATATATTTTTAACAGATCATAATACCTTTTCACAGAATGATTATATAGTATCTAGCGATTCACTTGTAGTAATGCCAGGAATGGAATGGACTCACTATAATGGTCACTGTAATTTCCTTGGCGTAAAAAGTCCAATAAAAAATTTTGTTGCTAATGATAAGGAAAAAACAATAGAAATTATGCAGGAAGCTAGAGAAAGCGGTGCGTTTATTACATTGAATCATCCCTTCTGTAGATACTGTGGTTGGAAATGGGGCTTTGATGTACCCTTTGATGCAGTGGAGATATGGAATGGGCCTATGAAGGATTCTGAACTTAATGCTGTAGAGTGGTGGCATTCAAAGCTTGTAGAGGGGGAAAGACTTCCTATTGTTGGAGGAAGCGACAGTCATAAGAATGAGATGTTTAGAATGATTGGAGGACCTACCACATTTATATACAGTGCTTCAAGAGGTCAGTCAGATATAATAAAGGCGCTTAAAGAAGGTCACGGATTTGTTAGTTATACAGCCAATGGACCTATTATTGAGTTTTCTATTGGAAATGCTATTATGGGCGATATAATAGAGGAACAAAATGGACAAAGTGGCTATATCAAGGTTTCCAATGTGTCTTTAAATGATGAAATTAAGCTTATTTCTGATAAAGGCATAGAGAAGCTTTATAAGGTAGCTAATGAACAGGCTAAAGTATTTAAGTTTGAAATTGATCAGCGTAAATTTTATCGATTAGAGGTATGGAGGCAGGTTATTCCAGGAGATAAAATGCTTGTATCTATATCAAATCCAATTTACATTAGAAAGGTTGAAGGATAAAATGACCTTCACCGGGCAGGTCAGCATGGGAATCGGCTAGCTTAGACTGCCCAGTGGTTCTACTAAAAGGAGAATTAATATGGCAGGTATAAGAAAGGTTCATGTAATATATAAAACACATTTAGATGTTGGTTTTACAGATTTAGCAAAGAATGTAGTAGATAAATATATAAATAGCTTTATACCAAAGGCTATTGCACTAGCTGATAAAGTTAATAAAGATAATGAAAATAAAAAATTTATTTGGACAGTTGGCTCTTGGTTAATTGATGAATATTTGAAAAGAGCAGACAATGAAGGAAAGCAAAAAATAACTGATGCTATAAATAAAGGTAATATTGCTTGGCATGGTCTTCCTTTTACAACTCACAGCGAACTTATGGATGAGGAATTATTTGAGTTTGGTATTTCTATAAGCAAAGAATTAGACGAAAGATTTTCTAAAACTACCATCGCAGCAAAGATGACTGACGTTCCAGGCCATACTAGAGGTATTATAGAGCCACTTAGCAGAAATAATCTTAAGTATCTTCATTTAGGAGTAAATGATGCATCTCATAAGCCTAATGTGCCAAATATCTTTATTTGGAGAGATTCAAAAGGAAATGAAATAATAGTAGATTATTGTGAAGGTTATGGAAAAACAACAGTAATAGAAGGTTTTGAAGAAGTGCTTGTTTTTGCTCATTCCGGAGATAACCTTGGTCCTCCAAGTGAAGAAGATATATATAATCAATTAGAAAAAATACAGAAACAGTTTCCTAATGCTGAAGTAAAAGCTTCTACTTTGGATGCTTATGCCAAAGCATTAATGAGT
>CAZMQY010000057.1:6750-16095 GCA_964568335.1 uncultured Clostridium sp. | reverse complement strand
AGACTTGTACTAGCAGATAGTTTTTCCTCCGAAATTCTATGCTAATTATTTAAGAGTGTACCATCCATATCTGTAATTACCATAGAAATTTGGTTATTTTTCATAACTTTTGTTCTCCTCTTTAATATAGTAATCAACTTTAATAAACTCTACATGGATGAGTTTTTATACTTCCTTAACACAGCAGAATAATGTTTATAGTCAGTAAAGTATGCCATGTAATATACTTCATAGTTCTTATTTTCTCCCTTAGTTAATAAATTTATTTTCTCTTTTTGTGTTTTTATCCACAAATCATTTATTTATTATTAACATTTCCCCCATACTTTTTTATTAATATGGGGAAAGGGGTTATTTTACTGGCGCTAATCTATCTCTTCCTACCCATTTTCTTAAAACCTCAGGAACAATTATGCTGCCATCCTCCTGCTGATAAGTTTCAATTATTGCAGGAAACAACCTGCTTGTAGCAAGGCCTGATGCATTTAAAGTATTAACATACTCTGCTTTCTTGCTGCCATCTCTTTTAAATCGAATCATACCTCTTCTAGCTTGATAATCTCTGGCATTTGAAGCTGAGCTTACTTCCTTATAATCATCCATGCTTGGAATCCATATTTCTATATCATAGGTTTTTGCCATTGATGCACTGGCATCCTTAGCAGCAAGCTTAGTTACTCTATAGTGAAGCCCTAGCCCCTGAACAAGTCTTTCAGCTTTTCCGATAAGTTCTTCCAAAGCTGCATCTGACTCCTCCGGCTTTGTATATTGGAACATTTCAACCTTGTTGAACTGGTGTCCTCTAATCATGCCTCTTTCTGATGCACGATGGCTGCCTGCTTCAACTCTATAGCAAGGTGTATAGGAAAAATACTTTCTTGGCAAATTTTCTTCTTTTAGTATCTCATCTCTGTGCAGGTTTATTAAAGCTGTTTCTGAAGTTGGAAGCATAAAGCTGTATTCTTCACTGTCTCCCTTAACTATAAAAACTTCATCCGCAAACTTAGGGAATTGTCCTGCGGTTAATCCACACTGATAGTTTAAGATATGAGGAGGAAGTATAAATTCATAGCCGTCCTTTGTGTGCTCTTCAATGAAGTAATTTAATAAAGCCCACTCAAGGATTGCACCATAACCTTTATAAACCCAGTAGCCATTGCCACCAAGCTTAACTCCTCTTTCATAGTCAATTAAGTCATTTAGTTTTACTAAATCCATATGGTCCTTTGGTTGAAAGCTAAATTCAGGCTTCTTGCCAAATTCTCTAATTACCTTGTTATTTTCCTTTCCTCCTGGAAGTACATCCTCATCAGGCATATTGGGAAGCTTTTCTATAAAGGTTCTTATCTGTTCTTCAAGCAGTCCTAGCTTATCTTCAAGCCCCTTAATATCGTTGGCCAAATCCTTCATCTGTGAAAAATACTGCTCTGCATCTTTTCCTTCTCTCTTTAGCTGAGCTATTTCCTTTGAAACAGTATTTCTTCTATTTTGTAAAGTCTCAACCTGAACTAAAAGCTCTCTTCTCTCTTTGTCCCACTGCAGCAGTTCTGTAAAATCAACCTCATCCATACGCTTTAAAAGTGCTGTTCTAACCTTTTCAGGGTTTTCTCGAATTAAGTTTAAATCTAACATCTAGTTTCCCTCCTGTATTTTTTTATTTAACATCGAAAATAAAAAACTCCCGTCTCTGCATAAAAACAGAGACGGGAGTGTATCCCGCGTTGCCACTCTAATTGTCAAATTAATGATAAATAATATTAACTTGACCTCTCAACAGTGCGATAAAGGGCACAAGCCATTGGCTCTTCGCCTAAGCTCAGGAAGTGGAGCAACTAAACTATACACCGATTCTCACCACCCATCGGCTCTCTGAAGTATAAGAATTAATTAAAGCTTCCCTCATTGCTTTTAGATATAAATAATAAACACTAGTGTATATATTATCATAGATTTTAACACTTATTATGTGCAAAGTAAATATAAATTATTTAAAAATTATGTACGCTTCATCACTATAAATTTTGTAGTGTCCTTTTCATTAGTTCTATTGAAATCCATTGCTTTTCTAAAGCCTGCCTTTTCATATATCCTCACAGCTCTTTCATTAAATCCAGCTACAGTTAATCTTAATTTCTCTGTCCCAAATAAGGCCTTGGTAAATTCTATTTCCTTAGTTAAGAAATCATAGCCATTACCTTTTCCGCACAAATCTGGTCTCATGCCTAAGCCAATATCTATAAATTCTCTATCCTCATAAGCTCCATATAGTTTTCCAGCGGGCACCTGGGCATCTTCGCCAAAGCAGTAAAATCCAATCATATCGTTACTTTCATTCTTTACTGAATAGTAGGAGCCGTTTAATAGCTCACTAACACATTCCGTACTTCCATCCATACTGTAAATGGAATAGGGTTCTTCATAGCACCATCTGCATATTTTCCTAGCATCACACTCATTCATTTTGCTAATAAAAATCATTTTGTTTTCCCCCATCTTATTATTATTTTAATAAAATCTTTGCAGTATCATAGAATTTTTTCATATCACTATTATATTTACACTTTAATATTTTTATTAACTCTAAGAAATTCTTCAATTTCCTTATATCTGTTCTGCCAGTTGTATTCTGAGTTATTAAGAAGAATTTTATCTATTTCAAGCTTTTCAAAAATATCTAGTTCTAAATTTCTTCTGTCCTCAAAAAACTTAATAACTCCATCAAAGCCACTAATTCCCGACTTTTTTCCGTATGCTTGATTACAAATATACTCTATTACAAAATTTATCCAACTCTTGTCCCTTTCCTCTGCAACCCTTGCTATAGTTTCCCTTACGCTATCTTGGTAAAAATATATTAGCTGAGGATTTAGTTTTCTTATTATGTTTTCTACTTGAAGAATATGTTTAGCGATAAAGGACTTGTCTGCAAAATGTCTAGCCAGCATCACTACGGCAGGATTTTGAATAAAGCAGCACTCAAAAATATAAACCTTATCTTCCCTGCTGGCTTGTTCAGCGAATTCTCTCCATCTTTCAAGAGTCAGCCTATCATATTTTTCAAGAGACAGACCATCGCAAACATCATACTTGATGATATCATCAAATAATTCCCTAGATAGTTCTTCATGTTTTTCATTTTTTAACTTTCCATATTGAAAGAAGTAATTATCCGCTTTATTAATTACATTGTCACATAAAAATTTTTCACAGCTTTGATACTTTAAAAGCAAATTTTTATACTGATCTTCATTCAAACAGGCAACAGCTTCAAAATCTGCTGGGTGATTTAGATTTCCCTCGTTATATAGCTCATTGTCTATTCCTGCTTTATCTAGCAATTCCTTAATGTATTTTGCTGTAGTTGTTTTACCTGAGCCAGGTATACCTTCTACTATGATCAATTTCGTATTTTTCATAGAATTCCTATCCCCCCTTGATTTATTGATAGATTACTTTACAAAGTAAATAGTATGCGGCTCCTGCATAAAAACAATCTCAAATTCACCAAATCCAGCTTCAATAAATAGCTTTTTCTGAGTTTCCATTGAGAATGGTATGTCTATATGATAAAGACTGCTTGTCTTTAAACCATGTTTATCATAAGCATTCCTATATACTTTTAAGCATTCCTCCTCTAACTGCTGTGAAACTACATAGTCTCCCTCGATATATTTCCCACCTTCCTTTAGTGATCTTTTGATTTTTTCATACAGCTTTCTTTTTTCATCATGTAAAAAATGATGCATGGTCATTACAGCTATAACGTAGTCATATTTTTTATCATCAAAAGGAAAAGTTAAATACGAATTCTTTATAATTGTAATTTGGTTTTTATTATCTTTATAATTTTCTAACAGTATATCCAGCATGCTATCAGACATATCTATACAAGTAATTTTTGCATTAGGCGCTTTCTTAAGTATGCTACTAATTTCAAGCCCAGTGCCGCAGCCTAAATCTAATATTTCTATTGGTTCTTTAGTTTCTTTTATAGGACTTGAAACTATATCATAATATACATCAAAAGAATTTACTGTTTCTCTCATATGATTTTCATAAGTTTTTGCTCTTTCATTAAAAAAATTTGCCATTTCCTCGTATTTATATTCTATTTCCTGACTCATAATAATCTCCTTTCAAACTTCAAAAAATAAAAGGACATAAAGAAGTACAGCTTCCTTATGCCCGAAAATTCGCGCAACATAATATAAAATCTATCTATAAATAAAAACCACAAATTAAATGGCTTTCAGTATAAAACAGATACTACATCAAAACTGAAGGACTAAATACTATAGCATTCTCAACATTAAAGTCTAAAGAGCTGCACAATTAATAAGCCTTGAGTATGTGTACTCAAAGAAACACTCTTTAGAATAAAGTATTAAATTATAACTACTTTATAATGTTTAGAATTAGTTTTAACATGCTATAGTTTACCTCCTATATGAACCATTAATTTGATTTTATCAAATATGTATTTTTATGTCAAATATTTCTAGTGCTATAATTAATAAACTTACACTTAAGACTTCTTCGAAATTATTCAACCATAGTAATATTTTTAATAAAATTACACATTCTATTATTGGTGATGATAAAATGGATAAACACTCAAAAAAATCTAAGCTTTTTCAATGGTTTGACAGACTTGGCGAAGCTTCAGGGTATGTAAATATTGATTATCTAAATTTAACCAGTCTTTCTAAACCTCCACTTGCTTACGAAACAAAATACAGTACTCGCCCAGATAAAAATGATTTTGAGTAAACACATGAACTACCATGTGTTTACTCTTCTTTTACCTAACTTTTAGCTTTATATTCAGCAAGCAATAAGTCAACCATTCTTCCATAGCTTTGAACTCCATCCTGCTGACCATTTGATTTTAAGTAAGTATTATTAACATTATTAGCTACTTGCTCCACCTTACCTTTATACTTTTGCCAAAACTCATTATCGTACACAAGATCTCTTCTGACCTGGGGTGAGTACTTCTTTACAAGCTGCTTATACATATCCATATCAGTATCAGCTAGAGCATTCATAGAATAAATAACGCCCAGCATAACTCCAGAATATTGAAAATCTACATCAGGATGCTTGATGCAGGTTACATAGGCTATGTAGTTTGCTTCATCCTCCCTGGCAAAGCCTCTTTGATGTGCCATTTCATGAGCAGCTGTGCAGGGAAGCATATAGTCAGATATATTTACATTAACATTTGCTTCTCCAGTGTATGGCATATAAATTCCCGTTATTCCTGTGTAGGACATCTTTTCAGATAAAAGTATTCTCTTAGGATTACCGTACTTTCCACCAAGCTCAGGATAAAGCTTTGAGGCTGTCTCATAACCCTTTGTCGCACGCTTAAAAACATCCTTGTAGCCTCCCGGTATATACATTACCCCTTGTGTGTTTTCATTAACTTTTGTTCTTAATTCATTTGCTCTATCTATAAGACTCTCGCAAAGAGCGTAGAGCTCCTGCTTTGAGGATTTTTCTATTTTTAGCCCTGATATTTTATCGAAAGAAAATCTGTTATAGTTAAAGCCCCATAAAACCATAAAAAGAGTATATAATACAGAAGCATATACGAAAATATTAACTAGCTGATTTACAGCTCCGCCTTTTTTGATTCTAATGAAGAAAATAACAAATGAAGCTGCAAGTGCAATTAAAAGTATGGGTACTAAAATCTCTGCCACTGAGATTTTAAACACCCCTGTTATTATGCTTAAAACCTGTCTAATCACCTTGTTTATAGTAGTAGAATAATACTTTTCCACAAAGCCGGGATAACTTTTAGTTATTATGTTTAGTATCATCATTAATGGTGCAAGCAGTATAATTGCAAGTTTAATTTTAGAATTTTTAATCATAGTTAATTCACCTTAATCCTTTAGTACAAGCCAAATAATTCCACAAATATATTATACTAATAAAACGTAAAAAAATCTCGCCAGTTTAGACGAGATTTCGATAAATTAACTTGCAGATTTTTTTTCGAGAACTATATAATCTTCTTCAAACAGGTAGTCTATAAGCTTTTCACGAGCACTCTTTTCATCTCGCGCTTCAATCTTAACTGCGTCCTCAGAACCAATCTTATATTCAAAAACTTTTCCTTTAATATTTATAACTCTTGCGGAGCATTCTCCGTATTTCTTATAATCCGCTGTTCCTTTTTGAACGTATTCTAAATTAATCCTATTTTCTTCGGATATTTTAAGAACGTCTTCCCATGTATAATCCATGTAGGAATACATGAAAATTTCACCCTCCTGAAGCTCCGAAAAAAACTTTTTATTATTGGTATGTTGTGTCAGGTATTTAACCATTTGTATCCCTCCTACTCCTCGATAATAGTCGTGGTAATATAAACACATAGCCCTTAATCCATTAGACTACCCGTAAAAGTTCCCTTGGGACTCAAGGTTCCAGTACTCTTAATACTATACGTAACAACTATCAAATTTTGAGGGGTATACATTAACCTTTTCTAGATTTACTCTCATAAACAGCTTCGCAAAAGGCCTTCCACGCAAATTCTGGGAGGGCAAGCTGCCTTCTCCATCTTGATGGCTGAAGCAATAATCTATAAAGCCATTCCAGGTTCATCCTCTGCCAAATAAGAGGCGCCCTTTTAACCTTGCCTGCAATAACATCAAGGGTTCCCCCTACTCCAAAGGCCACCTTGGTGTTAAGTCTGCTTTTATTAGTATAAATCCATTTTTCAGCTCGTGGAGCCCCAAGGGCTACAACTAGAATATCCGGATTTACTCTACTGATTTCCTCTATTATGCCCTCTTCTTTTTCCTTATCAAAAAAACCATTATGCCTTCCGCTAATAATTAATCCGGGATATTTCCCCACTATGGTTTCTACTGCTTTTTTATTTGTAGTCTCATCTGCACCTAAAAAATAAAAAGACCATTGTTTTTCGTTTCCTTTTTCAAGCACCTTCATAAGCAAATCAGACCCTGCTACTCTCTCTGGCAGATTGTCTTTCTTCCATCTGGAGGCCATGATTATTCCAATTCCATCTGGAGTTATTAAATCCGTATCTTCAATAAGCTCTCTTAATGCCTTATCCTTGTCATAATGCAAAGCAATCTCAGGGTTTCCAGTTATAATATGATAAAGCTTTTTTCTATCACTATTTATTTCATTTTCAATTATATTTATTGTTTCCTGCATACTTACTCTTGCAAAGGGTATTCCTAAAACCTTAACGATATCCTTCATAAATATCCACCTTTTCATTATTTATCTATAAACATATCTATATTTTAGCCTAACGATCAGAACATTTAAATAGCTATTATAACAAAATAAAAGAGGAGCTTCGAAATGACTCTCCTCTTTTACTTATCCCATAGCTTTTTATTTATCAATATTAATAATTACAAAAAACTTCTTGTATACAAAATTATTGTTGCTTATATTGAGGTTCTTGCTCTTCTATATACTGTTGTCTTTGTTTTAATGCTTCAAGAGCACCATCAAGCTGCTGTGCTATTTGCTGAAATTGCTGCTGAGCCTGTTTGTCTTGAGTTTCTAGAGCAAATGTCTTCATTGTAGCAGCTGCACTTTGAAGTCCTGCAATAGCTTGCTGCATCTGAGTTCCTACTGTCATTATCGCCACCTCCTTTCAAGTATTTAATATATTTTATCCTCTAGGTTTGAAAATTAATGAACCTAAAAAAGAAAATACTATAGCTGCTGAAATACCAGCACTAGTAATTTCAAATATACCTGTTATTAATCCAATAAATCCGTCTCGCTCAGCTTCCATTAAAGCACCTTTAACTAATGAATTGCCAAAGCTGCTTATTGGCACAGAAGCACCTGCACCTGCAAATTTCACTAGCGGATCATATAGTCCTAATCCACCTAATATTGCCCCCACTACAACTAAGGTGCTCATTGTGTGGGCAGGTGTAAGCTTGAACACGTCCATCATTATCTGCCCAATAACACATATAATTCCGCCTACAACAAAAGCCCAAATAAAAATAGTCACTTTAATTCAACTCTCCTTTATATCTCTATAGCAACTGCATGAGCAATACAGGGTATACTCTCCTTTTGTTGATAGGATAATGGAGATAATAATGCTCCTGTCGCTACAACTAATATTCTTCTCAATTCACCTTTTTTCATGCGTTTTAGTAAATGACCATAGGTAACAGTGGCAGAACAGCCACAGCCACTTCCCCCAGACATTACAGGCTGATCTTTTTTATAAATTAACAGTCCGCAGTCCGTAAAAATTTCTCTTGGAATTTTTAATCCATGCTTATCTAATAAATCCCCAGCAATTCTATGTCCAACTCTGCCTAAATCTCCTGTAGCAATTAAATCATAATAAGATGGGTCAATGTTTAAATCCCGAAAGTGCGCTATAATAGTGTCTACTGCCGCCGGCGCCATAGCACCTCCCATATTAAATGGGTCGGAAAGCCCCATATCTACCACACGACCAATAGTAGCGCAGGTTACCCTGGGGCCTTCCCCATCTTGTGCTACAAGACCTGCTCCTGCTCCAGTTACTGTCCACTGAGCTGTTGGAGGCTTCTGCCCCCCATACTCTGTAGGATATCTAAACTGTTTTTCTGCAGCTACATTGTGACTGGATGCGCCTGCTAGCACGTATTTTGCTGATTTGCTGTCCACTAGTAATGATGCAAGTGCTAGCCCTTCCATTGAACTGGAACAGGCACCAAAGATGCCCAAAAAAGGCATCCCTAATGTACGCGCTGCAAAGGTGCTGGATATAATTTGATTCATCAAATCTCCGCTTATAAGGAATTGAACATCTTCTTTTTTCATATTAACTTTATTTATTGCTGTTTCACAGGCCTCTTCCAAAAGCTTTTTTTCTGCCTTTTCAAAGCTGTCCTGACCTAACCAGACATCTTGGTGAAGATAATCAAAATCCTCTGCCAGAGCTCCCTTGGCTTCAAATGGACCTCCAACTGCAGCAGAAGATATTATTACCGGTTTGGAGTCAAAAACCCATGTTTGATGACCTTTTAGCATTTACATCCCACCTAACCACTTGATTGTCATTTTTATTATTGCAACAACAAAGGCTGAAAAAGTGCCAAAAACAATTACTGAGCCGGAGAGTTTAAACATATTTCCTCCAACCCCCAGCACATAGCCTTCCGTTCTATGCTCAATAGCAGCAGAAGCCATTGTATTTGCAAATCCAGTAACTGGTACAGCCGTGCCTGCTCCTGCCCATTGTGCAATATGATCGTAAACTCCAAAACCAGTAAGTAAAATAGATATTATTATTAAAACAGCAGATGTAGGGCCTCCCGCGGTTTTTTCTGT
>CAZMQY010000057.1:0-6650 GCA_964568335.1 uncultured Clostridium sp. | reverse complement strand
ATCATTTCCTTTAGCTTTTTAGCATTATCCGAATACATTTGTTTAGCCTTTAAGTCCTGTGTCTCCAATGAGAAGGAAAGAAAATCAGCCTGAACCTTTGAAATATTTGCATAAAGCATTTCCTTAACCTTAGGCTGTGCAACTTGTATTGAATCGTCAAACAAATCTAAGTATAAGTCTCCCGACGAATCTACCTGCCCTATAAATACATTGTCTAAGGATACCCCTGAATTTGACAATTGAACCTTTAGCCATTCTCGATTCAAACCCATATTTGACAGTGATTCATCCAGTATATTGCCATCCAGTATTACAGTTTGAGATTCGGATTTAGGTGCAACCTTCCATTGCAAATCCTTTGGAGTAACGGGGGCCTTATCTGACTTTAGCAAAACATTTATTTCTCCAGTTGCCTCCATTACCGCAAACTCAACATCTGCAAGGCTAAAAGCATTTTTTGACCGCAATTCCCTCAAAAGCTCTTCTCCTGTGTACCTTACCTCTTTTAAGCTTTCCTCCATCACCTTTCCATCTTTTATTAGTATTGTTTCTCTGCCATTAATAAAATCATGCAGCCACTTGCTTTTTATTGATAAGTAATCCAATGCCAAAGAAAATAAAAACCAAACAGCTAAAGAAATAATTCCAAAGGTTATATTAGGTATTAGTCCTACTGAAATTAGTGAAGCGATAATAGCAATTACAATATAATTTACAAATTTAAAGGGTGTAGCTTTTGATAAACTGCTCTTGCCGATAATTCTAATAATAAATAGAGTTAAAAAAAACAAAAGGGCAGTTCTTAATAGTGCCGCAAGCCAGCTCTGCATATCTCTCACTCCTAATTTCCTTTATATTGTGGTTCTTCAAATTCTAATGTTTTTAATCTATCTTCAACATCACCAATAACTGCTTTTGCAGTTTGAAGAGCTTCCTTGTAGACTAATACTTCTTCCTTATTACTGCTTTGCACTGAATAAATCTCTAAAATACTTTCAATTCCTTTTAGATTAGCTAAGGTTTGTTTAACCTTTGAACCTACTGTCATTATAATCAACTCCTGAAAATAGTTTCCCAAGTTATTATTATCGAAGATTTAAAATAATATAACTTTTATTTGAAAGACTTGCTTAATAAAATTCAGTATAGTTTTTGAGGTTTCTGGTAATACTATACAGGTGTAATTTTATTCTATATAGGGAGGCAAAAATGAAGATAGGAATTCCTAAAGGACTTTTATACTATAGCTACTACCCCTTTCTACAAACATTTTTTAGTGAGCTTGGGGCTGAAATAATTACTTCATCTGACACCAATAAGGAAATATTAGATGAAGGTGTTAAGTATTGCGTTGATGAAGCCTGTCTTCCGGTAAAAGTATTTCATGGACATGTAGCTTCAATAAGGCATAAATGTGATATCCTTGTAATCCCAAGAATAATGCAGCTTAGAAAGAGAGAGTATATTTGTCCGAAATTCTGTGGTCTTCCTGAAATGGTTCTAAACAGCATCCCGGATATCCCGCAGACTATAATAGAGCCTATTTATGCTGGAACAAAAAGTACATTATATACTTGGGCCCAAGAAGCAGGGACGATGATAACAAAGGATGGCTTTAAAATACGAAGAGCGTTCAACAAGGCTTTAAGTGAACAAGATAGACATAAGACAGGAATAAAAAATGAAAACTACAAGTTGAATATTGCTCTGGCAGGGCACCCATATAACATATACGATAATTTTATAAACATGAATATAGTTAAAAAACTCAACAAATTAGGTGTAGGTGTTATTACAGAGGAACATATTGATGATGAATTTATAGATGCTCAAGTGAAGGACCTTTATAAAAAGCCTTTCTGGACATTTGCAAGAAACAGCTATGGTTTTGCAGCTCATGCTTCAAATGAAAAAATAGTTGATGGAATTATATACATATCTTCTTTTGCCTGCGGTATAGATTCTGTAATAGTTGAGTTAATTAAAGACAAAATAGGGAATTTCCCATTTATGTTACTAAAAATAGATGAACATACAGGCGAAGCAGGTCTTGATACAAGAATCGAGGCTTTTGCTGATATGCTTGAAAGAAGGTGCAGTATTGAAAATAACTTTTCCGCACATGGGTAATATTTATTTGGCAGCAAAGGCTCTGTTTGATGGTCTTGGAATAGACTATGTCATACCGCCTCAAAGCAGTAAATCATCCCTTGAAATCGGCTCATTGCACTCACCGGAAGAAATATGTCTTCCTTTTAAAATAATGATAGGCAATTACATACAGGCTATTAATCAGGGAGCTGATACAGTAATACTAACAGGAAGCTGCGGGCCCTGCAGATTTGGTGAATACTGCGAAATGCAAATGAAGCTTTTAAATAAGCTGGGATATAACTTGGATTTCATTGTAATAGATGCACCAGCAGACATAGGAATTAAAGAATTATTTAGTAGAATAAATAAAATATCCTTAAGCAGCAAAAAACCAAAATATGAGCAAATAAAGGCATTATTCCAAGCAACAAAGGTAATTAACTTAATCGATGAAATAGAAGGAGCGGCACGCTATCTTGCAGGTTACGAAAAGATAAAAGGCGAATGTAAAAGAACCTTAGATATCTGCAAAAAAGAGGCCTTGGCTTGTAACACCCCTCAAGAAATGATTGATTTACTTTTAAGCTATAAAAATAAAATAAACAAAATATCTATAGACCCAAATAAAAACCCAATAAAAATAGCTATAATAGGTGAAATCTATACTATCTTAGAGCCATTTTCCAATCTTTATATTGAAGATAAGCTTATGGATTATGGTGTTTCCACAAAAAGAAGATTAACACCCAGCTGGTGGGTAAAAAATACTGTAATGCTTCCTACCAAGTTAAATTCACTTGATATAAAGAGAAGCTCAAAAGAATATCTTTCTCTTAATATTGGAGGCCATGCAAGAGAATGTATTGGTGAAGCAGTCTTAGCACATGAAGAAGGCTTTGACGGGGCTATTCAAATATTTCCCATGGGTTGTATGCCAGAAATTGTATCAAAAGCAATCTTGCCAAGGATATCTAAGGATAGGGACTTTCCTATAATGTCTCTTGTTGTAGATGAAATGACTGGAGAAGCGGGCTATGTTACTAGAATTGAGGCATTTGTTGATTTGCTTGAAAGGAGACGGGACAATGTATTATCTCGGTGTTGATGTAGGTTCAGTAAGCACTGACCTTGTACTTTTAAACGATAAGCTGAATGTGGTTGAAAAGCTATATTTAAGAACTAAAGGAAAGCCAATAAACGCCATTCAGGAAGGCTTTGGACTTTTACATAAGAAGTATGACAGAAAAGATATATGTGCTGCAGGAACTACAGGAAGCGGCAGACAGATAGCCTCTACCCTAATAGGAGCTGATGCAGTAAAAAATGAAATAACAGCTCATGCAGTTGCAGCTCTTGAAATTGATAAAAACGTACAGACAATAATTGAAATTGGCGGGCAGGATTCAAAAATTATAATTATAAGAAATGGAGTAGTCTCTGACTTCGCAATGAATACTGTATGTGCTGCAGGTACGGGCTCCTTCCTTGACAGGCAGGCAGAAAGGCTAGAGATTCCAATTGAGGAATTCGGTGAATATGCCCTAAAGTCCAATACATCTGTAAGAATTGCTGGAAGATGTGCAGTTTTTGCCGAGTCTGATATGATACATAAGCAGCAGCTTGGATATAATGAATCTGACATTATTAGAGGGCTATGTGATGCTCTAGTTAGAAACTATCTTAACAATATTGGAAAAGGTAAAGAAATTCTGCCAAAAGTGTTTTTTCAGGGAGGAGTAGCTGCCAATAAAGGTATGAAAGCGGCCTTTGAAAGTGCCTTAGGATTTCAAATATATGTGCCTGACCATTATAACATGATGGGTGCAATAGGTGCTGCAATTATAGCAAAGGCTTCTGTAGAAAAGACAGGAAGAACAAATTTTAAAGGCTTTAATCTTGCAGAAAGTAAATTTATCTCTAAAAGCTTTGAATGCGAAGGCTGCTCAAATAGATGTGAAGTGGTCAAAATCAATGAAAATAATAGTGCCATTGGCTGCTTTGGAGACAGATGCGGCAAATGGAGCAGCAAGATTGCCATTTAGAATTACCTTTATTATGCAAGCAATTTACATTTCTCGGCTAATATTATATTATTATTGTATAAATATTGTCGATTAAGGGGACCTAATATGGAAAGTTGCTTAAATACTACTGAGATTTATTATAAGCATTTAGAAGAATATAAAGTTGATATAAATAATACCATTGAAGCCATGATTACCGCAAATGAAAGATTGGTTTTTGCTCTTGTCGCAGAAAAATCAGGAGTTACAAACTTTGTGGTTAGAAAATATCCCGAGCTTAGAAACTACATACTTCAACAGCTTGTATATTATAAGGAGCTGCAGGTTATAAATCAAAAGATTGATAGAGCGGTTAACAGCTTGGTAAAGGCAAATAAAACCTTAACCTTTGTAGCTATAGTTAACAAATGCAAATTTAGCTCGGAGATGATTTATCAAAATCAATATATTAAGGATAAGATTCGTTCAGTATTATCTAATAGGACTTAAGCATGAGGCTCAAGTCCTATTTTTTGCTCATTTATTATTCAGATAAATAACATTAATCTGTGGTCTTGCAAAAAATCTTATAGGATAGTCCATAGCATTTCCTATTCCATTAGTTACTAATACCTTAGTGTTTTGAGTTTCTACAACACCAGTTTTATACTTTTCACCATATTTTGATGGAATAATTGGAGCCCATAATCCAAGCAAGGTTACTTGTCCCCCATGTGTGTGTCCGCTTAAAACTAAATCTATAATGTCATTATTTATTCTTTCAGCATAATCAGGATTATGAGACAATAAAAGCACAAAGTCTTCCAGCTTAGCCTCCTTCAAGGTTGCCGTTAAATCTTGGCTATCCTCCCATAAGTCTCCCACTCCGCCTATTTTTATTCTATCTATTCCTTTAATTATCCAAGCTGCTTTATTATCAAGTTGCACTATTCCTGCTTTCGCCATGGACTCGCTTGTAAGCTTTGCACCCTCATAGTGATCGTGATTACCCATTACACCATAAACACCTTGTGGTGCCTTTAGATTCTTGAGTTCGCTAAAGCAAGGTTCAATATATCTCTTATCGCTATTAACATAATCTCCACCAAGCAGAATTATATCAGGCTTTAACTTATTTACCCTTTCCACTAGATTTCTAACTCTTTTAATGGAATATGACTTCCCATGGTGAATATCTGATACAAAAACAATTTTAAAGCCATTAAAGGCTGACGGAATATCTTTATCTACAAAGTTTGCCTCCTTTGTCTGCACCCAATAGGGCTCTATAAACGGGTAAGCAAATGATATCAGGACTAAAAATATAATACAGTACTTTATTTTTTTAAATAACTTCTTAATCATATGTCTCCTAAATTTAACAAAGCTCATTCAAAGCCAAATTACATTTTATTTACAAGCTCGTTAACCCACTGATAGCACTCTTCCAATTCTTCATCACTTATCAAGGAGGAATTATGCTCAAACAGCACCTTATAATTATTGTTAACCTCATTCAAAACTTTAAAGTATTGTTTCATATCCCCCCACCCCTCTTCTACCTTTAAAGACTTAAGTGCAGGGTAATGTCCATTTGAACCAATCTTTGCGTTCCACAAATGTATTAAATGAACATATTTGCCAAACCTTCTAACTATGTCTGTCCATATAAAATTATCATCAATGCAAGCTTGCATATGCATTCTGCCAAAATCAAGACATAATTTTATATCTGGAAATTGGTCTAATAAGCTTTCAAGCAAGTTTGTTTCATATACATATTTATTCAATGCATCCAGCTCTAAAACTGGGGTGAAATTATATTTCTTACCTTGCTCAGATAGTAGTTTAAAAAAGTCTCTGCTTCTCTCTTCGAAATAATTATATGCTATCTCTGACTCATAGTAATATTCAGTATTATCATAAAATCTCCAGGATGACCAATCAACATTGTCATCTAGAATAACGGGCTTTGGATAATGAAGCAGAATGTAATCTGGATTAAATTCCTCTGCCCTTGCAAATTCACTTTCCATATAGCCTATTGACTCTTCATAAGTTGCCTTATCTTTAGAAAGATACTGAGGATCTCTTGCTCTCCATTGATTTTTTAATAGTGGAAAATGAATTCCTATCTTTAAACTTCTATTTGTGATATTTTCTTTCAGTATTTGCAGCTCATTAAGCGATTCCATCTGATTAACTTCAATTCCAAAAAAGTAATCTCTAAAGTCTCGATTTTGCTTTTTTATATCGAATTTATCAAATTGACCAATCATTAATCTTTTCATGTACTTCTCTCCAATCATAATTGGTAATTTATTATAATAGCAAAGCCATTGTATAGGTATTTCTATAACTGCCATCACTTAAAATTTTATCCTTTATTAATGTTCCTTCCACCTCAAAACCCAGCTTTAAATATAAGCTTATAGCTCTATAGTTATTAGTATCAACCTGAAGTGTCATTCTTGATATTCCATTTTCCTTAGCCCACTTTACTCCTGTTTCAATTAGTTTTTTACCGATACTCATTCCCCAATAATCCTTTAG
>CAZMQY010000056.1:8072-16171 GCA_964568335.1 uncultured Clostridium sp. | reverse complement strand
TTAGTGTTTTTTTCCTCAGCTTTATGCTCTTTCTTATATTGTGCACTTCTTGAATGGTATTTAGCGCTGTCATAGCTACTTAAATGCTCTTTGTTTTCATATTCTTTTCTTCCCATAGTACTTCCCTCCAGTAGTCCTCTGAAGTGATATAATGCTTGTTAATCACTATGTCTTTTAAGAAGTTTACAATGTTAGTATGTGAGTGTTTAAGAGCATTTATGCTATTCCTAAAACTGAAATATTTTCTAATTTTATAGTTTTGGAACCAAAAAATCTATCAATAGATATCAACATTTAGTTAACATGCATGGCATTCTCAAAATAACTCATTTTATAATAGGCTGCTGATTATTTAAATTTTAAGCCATTTAACTGTATAACCATATAGCCATATAAGAATTTATAGAAAATATGTGAGTTGAGCTGTTTTTTATTCTAAGCGGTAAAGCCAATTTATATATGAGTTCTAGTAAAATTAAAAAAATTTTATTATATATATGACAGTTTTTACTATATAATATTTATAAAATGCTTAACATAAGATTGAGGAGAAAGAAATGAGAACAGTTGGGTTTGCGGTTATGATTATAGTTTCCATTTTAATATTTGGAGCAGTTAATTATTACATAGGAATTAGAGGGTGGAGAGGAATTGGCAGTATTATACCTTTTATTAACAGCAAGGTTTACTGGATACTTTTCTGGATTATAGCCTTTTCATTTATTCTTGCTAGAGCAGGCAGGAGATTTCTACCAGCAAGTATAGAGGATTTTTTAAGTGTGGTTGGAAACTATTGGATGGCAGCTATGCTTTATTTACTCATAATTCTTCCTGTATTTGATATAATAATGCTGGTACGAAGAAGAGTGGATTTTATTCCAAGAGGAATTAGTGAAAATACCATTATAAAAACTTATACAGGTGTATTGGTGCTGATGTTATTGATAGGAATCTTGGTGTATGGAACTTGGAATGCAAAAAATATAAAAGTTGCTAAATATAATATTGATATATCTAAAAAAGCAGGCAATATAAAAGAAATAAAAGTTGCAATGATTTCTGACTTGCATTTGGGCAATATTGTTGATAATTCAAGGCTGTCTAAGATGGTTGAAAAAATCAATGAGCTTCAGCCAGATATCATTTTAATGGCAGGAGACATAATAGATGATAATATAGAGCCCTTTTTAAAGCAAAATATGAGTGAGACTCTTAAGGGATTAAATGCAAGATATGGAGTATATGCTGCAACAGGAAATCATGATTACTACGGCGGTGATGTAGATGAAATTGTTAAGAGCCTTGAAGCTTCGGGGATTAAGGTGCTTAATGATGAGTACGTTATAATAAATGACAACTTCATAGTTGCAGGGCGACAGGATATAGCAGTTGAAAGCTACTATAAAAGAAAGAGAAAATCCTTAGCTGAGTTCCTGTCCGATGCGGATAAAACATTGCCTGTAATATTGATTGACCACACACCGAAAAACCTTCAGGAGCCTATGGAAAATGGCGTAGACTTGCAGGTGTCCGGCCATACTCATAGAGGTCAAATGTTTCCCAGCAGATATATTACTGAAAGGTTATTTGAAATAGATTGGGGGTACTTGAAAAAAGATAATCTAAATGTAGTTGTATCTTCTGGTATAGGAACTTGGGGACCGCCTATTAGAATAGGGAACAGCTCTGAGCTGGTTGAGATAAACTTGAAATTTAAAGAATAAATAGTTATAAAAAGTTAAGGCTGCTAAAATGCAGCCTTTTATATTAGTTCTTCCCATTCACTATACAGTTTTTCTAGAAGGGTCTCGGTAGCAGCTATTTCCCTGTTAATCTCTTCACTTTTTTGAGGATTTGAATAAACCTCTTCAAGACAGAGCTGATTTTGAAGTTCTACAAGCTTCTTTTCAGAGCTGCTTATTGAAGCTTCAACAGTTTTTACTCTAAGCTGCTTATCTTTTTCTTGTTTCTCCAGCTCTCGTTTCTTTTTCTTTTCCTCCTGTATTTGAGTCTTTGTTTTACCTGCATTGGCTAACTCTTCCTCATACCTTTGAGGATTTTTCTTTTTTTCCACATAATAGCTGTAGTTTCCAAGATATTCTTTTATTCCATCTTCCTTAAGGTCATAAATTTTATCTATAACTTTATTTAAAAAGTATCTGTCATGAGATATAACCAGTAGTGTGCCGTCATAGCTTAAGAGAGCGTCTTCCAAGGCTTCACGAGAGTTTATGTCTAAATGATTTGTTGGCTCGTCAAGCAGAAGGAAATTTGACTTTGAAAGCATAAGCTTAAGAAGATTTATTCTGCACTTTTCTCCACCGCTTAATGTGGATATGTGCTTAAATACATCGTCACCTGTGAATAAAAAGGCTGCTAAAGCATTTCTAAGCTGAGTGGTAGTCATGTTAGGGAACTCATCCCAAACCTCATCTAAAACGGCTTTTTCTAAATTTAAATCAGACTGCTCCTGATCATAGTAGCCTATGAATACATTTTTACCTAGAACCTTTATACCAGTATCCTTCTCTACATTATCCATTACTATTTTAAAGAGAGTAGTTTTTCCTCTTCCATTTTCACCAATTAGAGCGGTTTTATCTCCTCTTTTAATATCTATAGCTAAATTGTGAAAGAGTCTCTTCTCTCCATAACTTTTGCTTAAATTTTCCGCATGAAGCACATCATTACCAGATTTTATTTGAGTCTCAAATTTTATTTTTGAGGCTTTAACCTCTCTATCAGGCGCTTCAATTCTTTCTATCTTCTCAAGAGCTTTTTCCCTGCTCTCAGCAGCCTTTATGCTCTTTTCTCTGTTAAAGGAACGGTAGCGCTCTATTATTTCTTCCTGTCTTTTAATCTCAGCCTGCTGAAGATTATAAGCTTTAAGCTGAACCTCGTAATTTTTCTGTTTTAGCTCTACAAATGCAGTATAATTTCCATTATAGGTATTTACATGACCGTTAATCATTTCTAATGTTTTATTTGTAATGGAGTCAAGAAAGAATCTATCATGGGATATTATAATAATAGTTCCCTTGTAAGCTTTCAAGTAATCCTCCAGCCACTCTATAGCATCTAAATCAAGATGGTTTGTAGGCTCATCTAAAAGAAGTATTTCAGGCATTGTAAGAAGAAGCTTGCAAAGAGCAACTCTAGTTTTTTGGCCACCGCTTAAAATATTTATGTTTTTATTAAAATCTTCTTCGCTAAAGCCTAATCCCTTTAAAACTCGGCTTATTTCACCTTTATAGGTATAGCCCCCTCTATGGTCATACAGCTCAGTAAGCGTAGTAAATTCATGAATTATTTTATCATGATATTCCTGCCTTGAGCTGTCATAGGGTTCGTTTAATTTAATCTCAAGCTCCTTTATTCTGTTTTCCATATTTAAAAGCTCTTGAAACACAGTTGAAAGCTCTTCATATATGGTGCTGGTGCTTTCTAGAGAAAGATGCTGAGAGAGATAACCGATTTTTTTGTTCTTATCAATAAAAAGTTCTCCAGTATCCTGCTCAAGCTGTGCAGTTAAAATTTTAAAAAGCGTGGTCTTTCCAGCTCCGTTAGCACCGATTAGACCAACTTTTTCTCCATCATTTATATTAAAAGTAACCTTATCTAAAATTATATCAATTCCATAACTTTTATGGATATCCTTACAGCTTAAAACAATCACTTCAATACCCTCCTGTTTCTCAAGAGCACATAACAATTATTATTTGTTATGCCTTTCTAGATTATATTGTACTATGGAAATGAAAATTTTTATAGTATTAAATATGTTAAAATATTGACAGAAAATTGAATTTAGGTAATACTATTAAATATAATATAAAATTAAGGGAATATTTATTACATATAGGTATGGCATAATTAAGAAGAAACGAGGTGCATTATGGATAAGAAGAAAAGCAATATATCAATGGCTGTTATAAAAAGACTTCCTAAATATCAAAGATACTTAGCAGAGCTCTTAAAAAATGATGTGGATAGAATTTCATCAAAGGAATTAAGTGACAGGATAGGCTTTACAGCATCCCAAATAAGACAGGATTTAAATTGTTTTGGAGACTTTGGCCAACAGGGGTATGGTTATAATGTGAAGGATTTATATAATGAAATATGTGGTATACTAGGACTTACCCAAGATTACAAGATGATAATTATAGGTGCAGGAAACATAGGCCAGGCAATCGCAAATTATGCTAGATTTGAAAGATTAGGTTTTTCAATAGATGGTATTTTTGACGCAAATCCAAAGCTTATAGGCTTAAGAATAAGAGATGTTGAAGTTAACGATATAGATGATCTTCCAAAGTTTTTAAAAGAAAACACTATAGATATCGGAATAATTTGTGTGCCAAAAAATAGTGCTCAAAAGGTAGCAAGTTCCTTAGTTGAAAATGGGGTAAAGGGGATTTGGAATTTTGCGCCAGCAGATTTAATTGTTCCAGATGATGTTGTAGTTGAAAATGTTCATTTAAGTGAGAGCTTGCTTACTTTAACATATCAATTAAAAGACATGGTTCATGAAGAACATTAATATTGAAAAGGTTATCAAGTAAATTATTGTAAAATAACAAATATAAGTATATAATAGAAATTGAAGCATATGCTTCGATTTCTTTTTTTAATTAATTGTTAATTTATTAACATATGTATGGGGGAATTAAATTGAACAATATTATCTTAGAAAAGGAAAAAAATATTGCCACTATTACTATTAACAGACCGAAGGCTTTGAATTGTCTTAATTCAGCGGTGCTAAGAGAATTAGATGAAGCTTTAGAAGAAATTAAAAAAGATGATGAAATCTATGTAGTTATTTTAACTGGATCAGGAGAGAAAGCTTTTGTTGCAGGTGCTGACATAATAGAAATGAAGGACTTGTCAGTAATGACTGGGAGGAACTTTAGTCAGCTTGGAAATAATATTTTTAGGAAATTAGAAACCTTAGAGAAACCTGTAATAGCTGCACTGAATGGATTTGCTATAGGGGGAGGCTGCGAGCTAGCCATGGCTTGTGACATAAGGATTGCTTCTACAAAAGCGAAGTTTGGACAACCGGAGGCAGGACTTGGGATAACTCCTGGCTTTGGAGGAACTCAAAGATTGGCAAGATTAGTGGGCATGGGAATTGCAAAGGAATTGATATATACAGGCAGGATAATTGATGCTGCCGAGGCCTATAGGATAGGGTTAGTTAATAAAGTAGTTGAGATGGAAAAGCTTATGGAAGAAGCAAAAGCCCTAGCAAATACAATAGCCGCTAATGCACCTATAGCTGTCAGGCTTTGTAAAACAGCCATAAACAGGGGGACACAAATGGATATGGACACTGCCATAGCCTATGAAGCTGATGTTTTTGCACAGTGTTTCTCTACTGAGGATCAAAAGGAAGGAATGTCGGCCTTCTTGGAGAAAAGAGGAAAGAATTTAATAAATAATTAATAATTGAGACATAGGGGGGATATTATGGATTTTACATTAACTAGAGAGCAGGAATTTGTTAGGCAGATGGTTAGAGAGTTTGCTGAAAACGAAGTTAAGCCAATAGCTGCAGAAATAGATGAGACAGAAAGATTTCCAATGGAAACAGTGGAGAAAATGGCTAAATATAATATGATGGGCATTCCTTTTCCGGTTGAGTACGGTGGAGCGGGTGGGGATAACCTGTCTTATATTATTGCAGTAGAAGAGTTGTCAAAGGTATGTGGAACAACAGGGGTTATTCTTTCAGCTCATACTTCTTTGTGCGCTGGGCTGCTGCATCAGTTTGGAAATGCTGCACAAAAAGAAAAATATTTAATACCTCTTGCTAAGGGTGAAAAGCTTGGTGCCTTTGGGCTAACAGAGGCTAATGCCGGAACAGATGCGGCAGGGCAGCAGACAACAGCAAGGCTTAACGGAGGTCATTATGTGCTAAATGGCTCGAAAATATTTATAACCAATGGCGGAGCTGCTGATACCTTTATTGTTTTTGCGATGACCGATAAAAGCAAGGGGGTAAAAGGAATTTCGGCATTTATAGTGGAAAAAGGCTATACTGGCTTCTCCATAGGAAAAAAGGAAAGCAAGCTTGGAATTAGGGCTTCTTCAACTACAGAGCTAATATTTGAAGAATGTATAGTGCCAAAGGAGAATTTGATAGGTCAGGAAGGAAAAGGCTTCGGCATTGCAATGAAAACACTGGATGGCGGTAGAATTGGAATTGCTGCTCAAGCTCTTGGAATAGCTGAAGGGGCCTTTGAAGAGGCTGTAAAATATCTTAAGGAAAGAAAGCAATTTGGAAAGAGCATAGGAAGCTTTCAAGGGCTTCAGTGGATTATGGCCGAGCTTGATGTAAAGATTGAAGCAGCAAGAAATCTAGTCTATAAGTCTGCTTGGAGCAAGGATAAAGGACTTGCTTATTCAGTTGAAGCAGCTAGGGCAAAGCTTTTTGCCTCAGAGACAGCTATGGAGGTTACAACGAAGGTTGTTCAATTATTTGGAGGCTATGGCTATACAAAAGACTACCCTGTCGAACGAATGATGAGAGATGCAAAAATTACCGAAATATATGAAGGAACATCTCAGGTTCAGAAAATGGTTATAGCGGGGAGCGTGTTGAAATAATGAATATAATAGTCTGCATAAAGCAGGTTCCAGACACAAATGAAGTTAGAATAGATCCTGTAACAGGAACTCTTATAAGGGAAGGTGTCCCATCTATTATAAATCCAGACGATAAAAATGCCCTTGAAGAGGCTTTAGTTTTAAAGGAGAAGTATGGAGCACATATAACCATAATAACCATGGGTCCTCCTCAGGCAGAGAAGGCTTTAAGAGAAGCTTTAGCTATGGGGGCAGATGAGGCTGTGTTAATAACAGATAAAGCCTTTGCAGGAGCAGATACCTTGGCCACCTCAAGAGCACTTGCTGCAGCTGTTCAAAAGTTTCCCTACGATATAGTGTTTGCTGGAAGACAGGCTATAGATGGCGATACAGCTCAGGTTGGACCTGAAATAGCTGAACATTTGGGTATTCCACAGGTTACCTATGTGGAGAAGGTTGAAATTAAGGGGAAAAATCTGAGAATTAGAAGAGCCCTTGAGGACGGCTATGAAATAATAAATGTGAAAACACCAGTACTTTTGACTGCAATAAAGGAATTAAATAAACCTAGATACATGAATGTAAAAAATATATATGAAGCTTTTAAAAAGGATATAAAGCTTTGGAATGCCAAGGACATAGATGTAGATAATGCTCTGCTTGGACTGTCAGGATCCCCTACTAAGGTTCGAAAGTCAATGACAAAAGAAGCTAAAGGCAAGGGGGAGCTAATCAATCTTGGTCCAAAGGAAGCTGCCAAGTATGCAGCAGCTAAGCTTAAAGAAAAGCACTTTATCTAATATGGAGGATAGTATTATGAATAAAGGTGATTATAGAGGTGTATGGGTATTTGCAGAACAAAGAGCAGGAGCGCTTCAAAAGGTATCTCTTGAGCTTATAGGCAAAGGAAAAGAACTGTCAAAAAAGCTTAATACAAAAGTTACCGCTGTACTGCTTGGAGATAATATAGAATCCTTGGGAAAAGAATTGTTAAGCTATGGTGCTGATACAGTACTTGTTGCACAGCATAAACTGCTTGAAAGTTATACAACTGATGGATACACAAAGGTTATTTGCGATGTGATAAAATATAAAAAGCCTGAAGTGTTCTTAATTGGAGCAACCTTTATTGGTAGAGATTTAGGTCCAAGGATAGCTGCCAGGCTTAATACAGGACTTACTGCAGATTGTACGGAACTTGATATAGATGAAAGCAGCAGTAACCTTATGATGACAAGACCAGCTTTTGGCGGAAATTTAATGGCCACTATTGAATGTGCGGAGCATAGACCTCAAATGGCTACCGTTAGACCAGGGGTATTTGAAAAGCCTTCTAAGGAGGATAATAGCAAAGGTGAGCTTCAACTAGTTAATGCAGAATTAAAGGAAGAGGATATAAGTACTACTGTTGAAGAAATTGTGAAAACAGCTAAGGATATTAAAGATATAGGTGAGGCAGAAATTATAATTTCAGGTGGCAGAGGTGTTGGCTGCAAAGAAAACTT
>CAZMQY010000056.1:0-8033 GCA_964568335.1 uncultured Clostridium sp. | reverse complement strand
AGTCTCTTAAAGGAACTGGCTGATACATTAGGGGGAACACTTGGAGCTTCACGTGCAGCTGTAGACAATGGATGGATGGAAAAACACTATCAGGTAGGGCAGACAGGAAAAACGGTAAGACCCAAGGTATATATAGCTTGCGGTATTTCTGGAGCTATTCAGCATTTGGCAGGAATGCAGGACAGCGATTATATTGTGGCTATCAATAAAGATGCTGAAGCGCCAATTATGAAGACTGCGGACTTGGCCATAGTTGGAGACTTTACCAAGATAGTTCCTGAACTTATAGCACAGGTTAAGGAAATTAACAATGATAATAAATAATATTTAAGCTGCAAGGTATGAACCTCTACTGGAGAAAAGGTGAATTTCTAAAAATTTAATCATGAAACTCTCTTGCAATTTTTATGCGGGAGAGTTTTTAATTGTGTTTAAATTTTATAGCACATTTAATAATTACTGATGAAATATTTTGATAATGTGCTATAATAAATAATGGTTAGGGAAGTAAAATTAATAATGGAGGGCACAAAATGTATAAAATTGTAGGGAAAAGGCTTTTGGCACCAAACATATACTTAATGGATATAGAAGCTCCAAGAGTAGCTAAGTCAGCTAAACCGGGACAATTTTTAATAATTAAGATGCATGAAAAAGGCGAGAGAATACCACTTACAATTTGTGATTACGACGCCTTAAAGGGGACAGTTACTATAGTTTTTCAATCTATGGGAACGTCTACAAAGGAAATGGCTAAGTTTGAAGTTGGAGACAGTTTTTCAGATTTCGTGGGACCACTTGGACAACCGTCTGAAATGGTACATGAGAATTTAGAAGATTTAAAGAATAAGAAGACAATATTTATAGCAGGGGGAGTTGGAACAGCCCCAGTTTATCCTCAGGTTAAGTGGCTTCATGAAAGAGGCATAAAGGCTGATGTTATAGTAGGAAGCAAATCCAAGGAAATGCTTATTTTGGAAGAAGAAATGAAATCCGTTGCAGGAGATTTATACGTGGCTACAGATGATGGTTCCTATGGTTTTAAAGGACTTGTTACAGACCTTTTAAAGAACTTAGTACAAAACGAAGGCAAGCACTATGATTTAGTAGTAGCTATAGGTCCTATGATAATGATGAAGTTTGTAGCAAAACTTACTAAGGAATTAGGAATCCATACTATAGTAAGCTTAAATCCAATAATGGTTGATGGAACAGGCATGTGCGGCGCCTGCAGAGTAAGTGTTGGCAATGAAACAAAGTTTGCCTGCGTAGATGGACCAGAGTTTGATGCGCATCTTGTAGATTTTGATGAGGCTATGAGAAGGCAAACCATGTACAAGAGTGAAGAGGCTCAAGCGGCCTTTAGAGAAGAACATCGTCACAATGGCGGCGGCTGCTGCGGCTGTGAAAAATAACAGGAGGAATGCACAATGGATAGAATGAAGAGAACTCCAATAGCAGAGCAAGATCCAAAGGTAAGAGCAGCAAACTTCGAGGAGGTTTGCTTAGGATATACTGTAGAAGAGGCCATGCAGGAAGCAGCAAGATGCTTAAATTGTAAAAAACCTATGTGCGTTACGCAGTGTCCTGTTACTATTGGGATACCAGAATTTATAATGCATGTAAAAAACGGTAATTTTGAAGAAGCTGCAAAAATTATAGCAAAGCAAAGCTCTCTTCCAGCAGTTTGTGGAAGAGTTTGTCCTCAAGAAACTCAATGCGAAGGCAAGTGCATTCTTGGAATAAAGGGCGAACCTGTTGCTATAGGAAAGCTTGAAAGATTTATAGCAGACTGGTCAAGAGAAAATAATATAGATTTATCTGAAACAGAAGCGAAGAAGGGAAAGAAGGTTGCAGTTATAGGCAGTGGTCCTGCAGGCTTAACCTGTGCTGGAGATTTAGCTAAGCTTGGCTATGAGGTAACTATTTTTGAAGCACTGCATGAGCCAGGTGGAGTTTTGGTTTATGGAATTCCAGAATTCAGACTGCCAAAGGAAACCGTGGTTAAGCATGAAATAGAAAATGTTAAGAAGCTTGGCGTTAAAATAGAAACTAACGTAATAGTTGGCAGAACTGTAACTTTAGATGAGCTTATAAATGATGAAGGCTTTGACGCTGTGTTTATAGGTTCAGGTGCTGGTCTTCCAAAATTCATGGGAATACCAGGAGAGAACTCAAATGGAGTATTTTCAGCTAATGAATTCTTAACAAGAACTAATCTTATGAAGGCCTTCAAAGAAGGTTATGATACTCCTATAAAGGTTGGACAAAGAGTTGCAGTAGTTGGAGGCGGAAATGTTGCTATGGATGCTGCTAGAACTGCACTTAGACTAGGCGCTGAGGTTCATATAGTATACAGACGTTCAGAATCTGAGCTTCCGGCAAGAATTGAAGAGGTACATCATGCTAAGGAAGAAGGAATAATTTTTGATCTGTTAACTAACCCAACTGAAATTCTTGCAGATGAAAAAGGTTGGGTTAAGGGAATGAAGTGCATAAAAATGGAGCTTGGCGAGCCAGATGCTTCGGGGAGAAGAAAGCCTGTAGAGGTTCCAAATTCAGAGTATGTTATGGAACTTGATACAGTAATAATGTCACTAGGCACTTCGCCAAATCCACTGATTTCTACAACAACTAAAGGCTTAGATATTAATAAGAGAAAGTGTATCATAGCACAGGAAGAAACTGGCTTAACTACAAAGGAAAAAGTTTATGCCGGTGGAGATGCAGTTACAGGAGCTGCTACAGTAATATTAGCAATGGGAGCAGGTAAAAAAGCAGCTAAAGGCATACATGAGTTTTTATCGAAGACAGAAAAATAACTTCTAAGGACAGTGTCAATTGATGCTGTTCTTTTTTTTGTTGAAAATGGAAATATTATAGTATATATTTGTATTAAAAGATGAAAACTTATAAGTAGACTGTTTCGTTCTTTCATAAATTAACTGATAGTTCAACTAAGGAGGAAAACATGGATTTTAGAAATATTAAGGAAGCAGATAATAGTATAATCATAGAAAACGTTAAAAATTTTGAGCTTGCTCATATATTTGACTGTGGTCAATGCTTTAGATGGAATAGACAAAGTGATGATAATTACATAGGCGTTGCCTTTGGCAAAGTTATAGAGGTTGAGAAAAAGGGCAGCGATGTTATTATATATAATACAAATGAAAGAGAGTTTAATGAAATATGGCTTGATTATTTTGATTTGCGCAGAGATTATTCAAGCATCAAGGAAACATTGAGCAAGGATGAGCTGTTAAAGCAGTCTGTGGAGTTTGGCCATGGGATAAGGATTCTTCAGCAGGAGCCTTTTGAACTTGTAATTTCCTTTATTATTTCTGCTAATAACAGAATACCAATGATAAAAAGAGCAATAGATAATATTAGCAGGAAATGGGGAAAAGAGCTTGAGTATAAGGGAAAAACTTATTATGCTTTTCCTTCACCGGAGGAATTTTCAAAGGCTTCTATGGAGGAAATAGAGGCTTGTGGTGTAGGATTTAGAGCTAAGTATATAGCTGACACTGTAGAGAAGATTTATCATAGCATGAGTGAAGAATATAAAAAGGAATATGATTTAAGCTTTATAAAAGAGCAAAGTGACGATGACTGTCATGAGGCGCTTCAAGTTTTTAGCGGAATAGGCCCTAAGGTTTCAGACTGCATTATGCTGTTTTCTATGAATAAGTACTCAGCCTTCCCAGTGGATGTGTGGGTAAAAAGAGCCATGCAGCATTTTTATTTAGCGCCTGATGTTTCGTTAAAGAAAATAAGGGACTTTGGAAGAAATAAATTTGGAGAGCTTTCCGGCTTTGCTCAGCAGTACCTGTTTTATTACGCCAGAGAGAATAATATTAATGTTTAGGTGAGGCTATGTTTAAAAAGATAAGAGAAATTACGCAAAATGGCTTAAGATTGCTTTATAAAAATAGGGCATATTTTATATTAGGGTTAATTATATTATTCATAGTCTTCACTGCTTATGAGTATTATGGACTTTATTTCCATGAGCTTAGAAATCCTAAGAAGATTAAAAGCATAATTTTATCTTATGGTGACTATAGTATATTTGCTTTTTTAGCTCTGCAGATTATTCAGGTAGTGGCATTTTTCATTCCTGGTGAAGTTATGCAGATTGCAGGTGGATATATTTACGGTGCCTTCCTTGGAGGGTGTCTTACTTTACTGGGCATAACGCTAGGCAGCGCAGTAGTGTACGGCATATCAAGAAGTTATGGGAAGCCCCTTGTTAGAAAAATAATATCCGAAAAGAATCTAAATTATTTTGATAAACTGCTAAAGCTTGGAAGTATTAATTATATTGTGTTTCTATTGTACTTAATTCCTGGTATACCCAAGGATGTTCTAGCTTATATTTGCGGAATATCAGATATTACTTTTAAAAATTTTATGATATATTCTACTCTTGGCAGAATTCCTGGAATATTCATATCTACCTTTTTTGGAGCCCGAATGTATTCTGGCCATAAGGGAATTCTTGTAGCAATAGCGATTATAATGTCAGTTTTATTTATAATTGGAGTTTTTAAAGGTGAGAAAATTGTAAGAGGTTTGGTTAAAAAAGAATAATAATATAAAATAAGGAATTATTGTTTTTAATTGATTAGTATGCTACAATTTATGTAATATTGTAGTTTTGGATGGGGGAATTGGGATGGATTTTGCTAGTTTAAAAAATATGATAGCAAAAATTGACGGAGTTATGAATGTTAAGCTTATTGTTGAAAACGATGAGTTAACAGAAGTACATATATTAGCTAATAGTTTGAGAGCTCCAAAGCAAATAGTAAGGGACATTGAATCCTCTTTACTTGCTGCTTTTGATTATAGAATAGATAGAAAGATTATAAGTATTGCTCAAATTCAAACAGAAGATACTGAAGCATTAAGAAGAGTTAAATACTGTGGAATAGATTTAAAAACAGAAGGAAATGCTTTAGAATGTACTGTTAGTCTGCTTCATGATGGAGAAGAATTTGGCGAACCAATAAGCGGTATAAAAACGGCGGCAAACAGAAGGAAAATAGTTGCTGACGCTGCCATTAAAACAATTGAAAAAATTCTTGGACAAGCTTTTTTATTTAATATAGAGGATGTTATTGTAAACACAAGCAGAGACATAACTTACGTTTCAGTGCTTGTAAATATGGTTCTGAATGAAAATGAACAGACAATGATAGGTTCTGCTATAGTCAAGCATGATATTAATGAGGCTATAGCCAAGGCCACCTTGGATGCTGTAAACAGAAGAATCCAAAGAGGAGCCGTTTAATTCTGCTTATAAAGACCGGCTAAATTTTCTTTTCTTACCCTTAGCGGAGTGAAATATGACAGTTCTTAGCGGAAAGCTGTTAATATTCGATTAAGGGGGAGTTTCTCAATGAAAAAGGTAGG
The DNA here is from genome assembly GCA_964568335.1 of uncultured Clostridium sp. GTDB lineage: Bacteria > Bacillota > Clostridia > Clostridiales > Clostridiaceae > Clostridium_AT. The sequence goes on along the minus strand of CAZMQY010000056.1, from coordinate 2,612 downwards.
TAAAGCTTTATTAGCTGTACTTTCACTTGCTTTTGCTGGTGGATCAGTATTTAGCTGGTTTTAATGACTAAATTAGCCGGTCTTTATAATATATGGGAGGGTATGCATGAGAGGGTTACCGCTAAAATTAAAGGTTTATTTAATATGTTTGTATTTGTTCACTATTGGATCAGTGGCAATAATGTTAGCAACTCATAAAATACCAGTTTATATACCAACCTTTTTTGATATGATATTGTTTATTACATTTGTTGCGCTTGCAGAGAGTTTCATTGTTTTATATAGAAATATAGCAGTAAGTACAAGTTTTGCGGTATACTTAGCTTCTGTACTTTTATTCAAACCTTTTGCGGCTATGATTATTATCATACTCGGCTTTACTATAAGAATGGTAAAACACAATGGTAAATATGTTCATGTACTAAATACCCCACTTTATAAAACATTGTATAATTATTGTGCATTTATTGTCCCGCTTTTATATTCTTCTTTAATATATAATGTACTGGGAGGACAGTATAGTACGAGAAACTTATGGAATAATATCCACCTTATTATTATTTTTAGTGTAATATTTTTTATATTGAATACGCTAATAGTTTCAATATTATTTTCCATAATTCATAATAAAAGCATGCTTTACTTTTTTATTATTAATGCCAGGCTAGGCTTATTAAGCAGTTTAGCAATGGCTCCATTTGGGATAATGCTAGCTTTTGTATATGAACGATACAAAGTAGCTGGTGCACTTACTATCATAGTTCCGATTGCGCTTGCTAGATACACATTTTATTTATATATAGAAACTAAAACTCAATATATTCAAACTGTAGACTCGTTAATGCTTGCCATGGAGGCAAGAGATAAGTATACTGAAGGACATTCTCAAAGAGTTGCTGAATTATCAACTTTAATAGCTAAAGAATTTAGATATAGCGATATAATGATTGAAAGATTACATATGGCATCCTTGCTTCATGATGTGGGCAAAATAGGAATAGACGATAAAATACTTAATAAGCCGGGCAAATTAACTCAAGAAGAATACGAAACAATCAAGAGCCATCCGGAAATAGGGTATAACATTCTTAAAGATGTAAAAAATCTTCAAGATGTGCTTCCTGTAATCCGCAGCCACCACGAACGCTATGACGGTAAAGGGTACCCTGATAGTAAGCTGCCTGAAGAACTTGCATTGGACGTGTTCATAGTTCAACTTGCTGATACAGTTGACTCTATGACTACGGATAGGCCCTATAGAAAGGCTCTAACCCAGGAAGAGGTTATAAGTGAAATTACGAAATACTCAGGTACACAATTTCATCCTAAGGTAGTACAGGCGTATTTAAATATTCTTGAAAAAAAGAAGAAAGCGGTGTAGAAATGTTTATATTTGCACTGATAATTGCTATTTTATTAGGTTATTTATTTAAAGGCAGCTTAAAAAATATAGATGTTGCTAAAATAAAAGGTTTATATTTTGTATTCTCAGGAATTATTTTAGAATTTATAATGGTTAAGCTAATAAAAAGCAATTATTTAAATATAGGTACATTAACTTATTTTTTAGATTTAATAATGTACGGCATGCTGTTAACCTTCGTATTTTTAAACAGAAATAATAAATGGATTATGGTTATTGGTGTAGGTTTTCTTTTAAATGCAGCTGTTATTTTTTTAAATGGAGGAGCTATGCCTGTGGATGCTCAGGCTGTTAGGTCTTTAGGCTTTACAGGGGATATAAGCTCTCTAGGTCTTTATACAGTAATAAACCAGGGAACACGCCTTGCTTTTCTAGGTGACATAATCCCTATGAAATACCCAAAGCCGGGAGTTGCCAGCATCGGGGACTTTGTTGAAGTAATAGGACTTGCGCTTTACATAATTACAGAAATGAAAAAGAAGAAATCCAGTTTAAATATTATAAAATTAGAGCAGTAAGGAATAATTCAACTGCTCTTTATTTTTAATCTTTTAAAGTAGAAAGAATATAGGTTAAATGGGACTTAAACCGCATAAACACTACATATTCTTTTATTTATTTGTTTATATATTTTTAGCAGACTTCATTTTTTTATAGCCTGCATAAAGCACAAGGCTAAAAACTGCTATAAGAACCAGTATAAGCACCGCACAGTGGAAGAAGAATCCCTGAGGCAGCACATTGATTATTGGATCCTTCACAGGATCAAACTCCCAGTAGTCATTCCTAAAAAATATTTTGTGAAAGGCTGTAAAGCTTTTGTCAAAATTAATTCCAAAGGGTATTGCCAGTATAACCGGCAGTGCTAAAAGTAAATAGGAGCTCCATTTTAAAAAGCCTGATTCCTTGTTTCTAAGCTTTAAAAATGCTCCAACTAGACTTATAAGTCCAGTAATATAAAATAAAGTATTAAACTTCATAAATATATTCTTAACATCTACAAAGTGAATTTCTCCTTCCCTAGAGGTAGGAAAGTTTGGCATGGTTAACTTGTCAATTTTTTTATTCTGAAGATAATCTATTAAAATATCATAATTTTTAATGATTACTTCCTTTTTCACTCCATAGTCCTGGGCTATGTTTAAGTGGTCTATATCAAAGTAATATAACTGCCTAAAGGATAGTGTGA